>CALHXW010000238.1 GCA_938040325.1 uncultured bacterium
GCCGCATGCCTGCGTGCCGCTGCTAGCCGCAAGCCTGCGTGCCGCGCCTAGCCGGTGCTGGGTGCTGGGTAGGGGGCGGCGTGCTGGGTAGGCGTCGGCGTGCTGTGTAGGCGTCGGCGTGCAGTGTAGGCGTCGGCGTGCAGTGTAGGCGTCGGCGTGCTGGGTAGGGGTAGGGGTAGGGGTGCCGGGTAGGCGTAGGCGTGCCGGGTAGGCGTACTGCGTGGGCGTCAGGCATTAGGCGTCGGCGTCAGGCGTGGAACCTTCGCTCAGCCCGCGAACTCGACGTCACCGTGCCTGAGCCTTTGTGATCATCCGCTCGAAGCGGGGTGCCTGTCGTGGTCGGCGGCGCTCACACGTGTCGATCTCGTGGACCGTCGTGACGCGGCCCGCGTCGACGGGGAAGTAGGCGACGATTGCGGCAATGTCTCCGCGTGCAAGAAACGTGGCTGTCGCCTGACCACCACCTGGAGCTAGGTTGAGC
Source organism: uncultured bacterium (assembly GCA_938040325.1). GTDB lineage: Bacteria > Myxococcota_A > UBA9042 > PHBI01 > PHBI01 > CALHXW01. Next base: position 482 of record CALHXW010000238.1, read on the forward strand.
GCTGGCGCGATACCTGGAAACTGACCTAGCTCTGAGCCGTCCTGCTGGTCGCCCATCTCCCAGCCCCAGCGCATCTTGCGTGTTGCTGGGTGGACCATCGCGACGGCCCCCCCGGCGCCAAGGAGCCAGTCGCCTTGCCCGACGTCGACGGCACTGGCCGCGTACACGTTGAGGGGCTTGCCCAAAAGCGACTCCAGCCGACCGTGGAGCGTGCCGGTGCCGCGGTGATAGAGCCAGCCGGTCGCGCACCACTGGCCGCAGTCCGAGACCTTTGCCAAGAGGTAGTCTCCCAGAGCGATCGCGGGTTCTGTGTCGGTGACAAAGCGGGCACTGGGGCTGGGCGGCTCCAAGCGCTGCCCGCCGCTGCACTCAAGGGCTTTCCCCGCGTCGATTGATTGCGCTCGGAAGGTCGTGGTCTCGACACGGCTTGGGACGGTGGACGTCACTGCAGCCCCCGTCGACAGGTCCATGCGAACGCACTGAACCGGCGCGCGCTGCTCGTTGCAGATCGACACAAACCGACCGTCGGTCGCCATCCCCGTCACTTGACCCACCGACGGCGCGCAGTCGAAGCGATCGGGCGTCCAAGCGCTTGCCGACGCGTCTTGCTTCCCCGCGCCCTCTTGTGTCGACGCCCAGCATGCGCTCAAGCCCAGTGTCACGATCAGCCAGGCGACACGCCTCTGCCGCGCGAAGCCTGAGCGTCGCCGGCAGACAGTCATGGTCGCCTTCACTGATGGGGATGGGCGACTGCATCGCCCTCCGCTTCAAGGCGGAAGAGCGGTCGCCTGTCCGGGCACGTCGAGACGCTTCCGCCGCGGCGTGTGCCGGCAATGGAACGCTCTGGGCGTTCAACAACGACGACCGGCACAGTCGTTAGACCGCACGCCGGCGTCGCAGCCAAGCCGCCGCGATGGCCAGCACCAACACAAGCAACGCAAGGTCCTGCCGACCGTCGTTGCCACCTTGGCAGCCGCCACCCTTGAAGATCACCGGGTCGTTGAAGCGCTGGGGAGGCTCGTTGTTAAACGAGAGTGAGCCGTCGTCCTCGCTTGTGTCGACCTCGGCGCCACCGGTGTCGGACGGGCCGCCAGTGTCGACCGGTCCCTCGCCGGTATCGATGGGCCCGACTTGGCTGTCGACGACCTCAACATCGGGCTCGATGACGTCTTCAACCACGTCCTCGACGGGCTCGACCTCCTCAACAACCTCGACCTCCTCGACCGGCTCGACCTCTTCTGCGACCGGGCCTTCGTCGACGACGTCGGGCGGCAGTGTCGAGCAAGGGCCTTCGTCAACCAGGCAGATCGCCTCGCCAGCGACGGTCTGCGCACAGAAAGCACCATCGGCGCATCCGCCGTCTTCGTCACACGCAGGCACGCAGCGCATCCCCGTGTCGAGCTCGACGCACAGCGTGTCGCCCTCGCAATCGTCCTGGTCGGCACAGGCCACGCAGCTGTCGTCGAGCACGCAGACGCCAGCGACGCAGGTACGCCCAGCGCCGCACACCAGCGGCGTTGCCTGGCACTCATTGTTGGTGCACAGATCGACTGTGCACGGGTCGTCGTCACTGCAGTCAAGCGGTGCGCCGGAGCAGATGCCGCCGATGCACTCGTCGTTGACAGTGCATCCGTCGCCGTCATCGCAGGTCGTGCCATTGCCACCGGCTTCGACCTGGCAGACGCCGCCGGGGCCGCAGCTGTCGACTGTGCACGGGTCGCCGTCGTCGCAAGTCGTGGGCAAGCCGCTGCAGACGCCACCGCTGCACACGTCATCGGCGGTGCAGGCGTCGTCGTCGTCGCAGCCGGTCCCAGGCGCAGCCGGCTCAAACACGCAGCCGACCGTAGGGTCGCAGCTGTCGACCGTGCAGTCATCGTCGTCGTTGCAGCTCTCAGTCACGCCGACACAGGCGCCAGCGAGGCACGAGTCCCCGATGGTGCAGGCATCGCCGTCGCTACACACCAGGCCGTCCGCGGCCGGCGTCGAGGCACAAAGCCCGTCAGCACCGCAGACATCGACCGTGCAGGCGTTGCCGTCGTCACACGCGATACCGGCACCGGCGCAAACACCGGCAGCATCACACGCATCGTCGGCCGTGCAGGGGTTGCCGTCATCGCAGGCAAGACCCGCTGGGGCGCCTACGAAGATGCACCCGGCGTTCGTGTCGCAGCTGTCGACCGTGCACGGATCGCCGTCGTCACACGTTGCGGCGTCGCCCACGCAGCTCCCACCGATGCAGCGGTCGTTGAACGAGCAGGCGTTGTCATCGTTGCACGACGTGTCATCGGGGCGGGCGGAGAACACACACTCCTGCGCCGCAGGGTCACAATCGTCGACCGTGCAGGGGTTGCCGTCGTCGCACACCAGCCCGTCGCCGGTGCAGGTTCCTGCGACGCACGCGTCGTTGTCGGTGCAGCTGTTCTCGTCGTCGCAGGCCGTAGCGTCCGCCACGTTGACGAACTTGCAGCCTGCGGCCACATCACAGCTGTCCGTGGTGCAGGTGTTGCCATCGTCGCAAACCACGGCTTGTCCTGCGCATACGCCAGCGCTGCACGCGTCGTTGGATGTGCACAAGTCGCCGTCGTTACAGCCCGTGCCGTCCTCTGCGAGGGCTTGTACGCAGCCGGTCTCAGCGCTGCAGGTGTCGATGGTGCAGGGGTTGTCGTCACTGCAGTCCACGGCAGCGCCTTCGCAGGTCGCGTCCGCCGTGCAGACGTCCCCTTCCGTGCATGCCGTGCCGTCGCTACACGGAGTGCCAACGCCTAGCGGCTCGAACAGACACTCGCCGGTCGCGAGGTCGCAGCTGTCGGCGGTGCACGGGTTGCCGTCGTCGCAGTTGAGGCCGCTACCAACGCACACCGCGTCGTCGCAGACATCGCCCACGGTGCAGCTCTCGCCGTCGTTACAGGCCGTGCCGTCATCGACCGGTACCGCCTGGCAGCCCTGCACTGGATCGCAGCTGTCGGTCGTGCAGGTGTTGTTGTCGTCGCAGTTGGCCGCAGCACCGATGCAGAACGGGCCAGCGCACATATCACCAACCGAGCAGGCGTTGTTGTCGTCGCACGCCGTGCCGCTGGGCGCGGCAACATGGGTGCAGCCGTCGACCGAGTCGCAGCTATCAATGGTGCAAGGCAACCCGTCGTCACAGTCCTGAGGCGACCCGACGCACTCGCTCGCCACGCACGACTCGCTGACCGTGCAGATGTCGCCGTCGTCGCAGGCGGTGCCGTCAGCAACCGGCGCGAACCCGCAGCCTCCGACCGGCGCGCATGAGTCGGTGGTGCATGGGTTGTCGTCGTTGCACGTCACCGACTCGCCTACGCACTCGCCTTGGTCGCACAGGTCTCCATCCGTGCAGTCGTTGCCGTCGTCGCATGCGCTGCCGTCACTGGCGTCGGGGAACGTGCAGCCGCTGACCGCGTCGCACGCGTCGAGCGTGCAGGCATTGCCGTCGTCGCAAACGATGTCGGTGCCGACGCAGATCCCCGCGTCGCAGCTGTCGTTGTTGGTGCATGCGCTGCCGTCGTTGCAGCCTGCCCCTTGGTTGGCTGGCGCGAACTCGCAGCCTACGCCCGCGAGGCACGTGTCGTTGGTGCAGGGGTTGTCGTCGTTGCACACCGTGACGTCGCCAGCGCACGTGCCGTTGAGGCAGGCGTCGGACTCCGTGCAGATGTTGTCGTCGTCGCAGCTGGTTCCGTCCGGCACATTGGCTTCGATGCAGCCGCTGTCGGGGTCGCAGTTGTTGACCGTGCATGGGTTGCCGTCATCGCAGACGACCACGAGTCCACTGCAGCTCCCGTTGGCCTGGCAGACGTCGTTGTTGGTGCAGGCGCTGCCGTCGTCGCACGGCAACCCGGGATCGGGGATGTTGGTGCAAACGCCGTCAGCGTCGCAGTTGTCGATCGTGCAGGGGTTGTCGTCGTCGCAGTCCAAGCCTACGCCGCCGCACTGGCTGCTCGTGCAGACGTCGTCCGTGGTGCAGTCGTTGCCGTCGTCACATGCCGTGCCGTTCGGCAGACCCACAAAGAAGCAGCCGAGATCGGGCGTGCAGTTGTCGCTCGTGCACGGGTTTGCGTCGCCGCAGGTGATGGCCTCGCCGGTGCAGGTGCCGTTGTCGCACGTGTCCCCATCGGTGCACTTGTCGTCGTCATCACAGACCCCGCCACTGAGGCCCAGCGTGGTGCAGCCCGTCGCGGGGTCGCAGCTGTCGGCCGTGCAGATGTTGCCGTCGTTACAGTCGATCGCCTCGCCTGCGCACAACCCGCCGCTGCAGGTATCCTGGCTTGTGCACGCGTTTCCGTCGTCGCAGTCCGGTCCATCCGCTGGCGCAAACACGCAGCCCGCGATCGGGTCGCAGCTGTCGGTCGTGCAGGGGTTGTCATCGTCGCAGTCCACCGCTACGCCGTCGCAGCTGCCGCCTGCGCACATGTCATTGGTCGTACATGCGTCGCCATCGTTGCATGGCTTGGACGCTGTTGGGTCGTAGACACAGCCCGTCGATGGATCGCACGAGTCGTCCGTGCACTCGTTGTTGTCGTTGCACAGCGTGAACGGGCCGATGCACTGGGTCCCGAAGCACGCCTCGTTGGTCGTGCAGGCATTGCCGTCGTCACACGGCTGGCCTTGGGGCACCGCCGTGAACTGGCAGCCGCTCAAGACGTCGCAGGAGTCTTCGGTGCAGGGGTTGGCGTCATCACACGTCTTAAGTGAACCCGCGCATGTGCCCGCTTGGCACACGTCCAGGGACGTGCAGGCATTGCCGTCGTCGCACGTGGTCCCGTCTTGGTCTGGCGTCGAGGTGCAGCCCGAGGCCGGGTCGCAGCTGTCCTTGGTGCACACGTTCGAGTCGTCGCAGTCGACAGGATCTCCGACACAGGCTCCGCCGACGCAGCGGTCGTTTTCGGTACACGGGTTGCCGTCGCCGCAGGTGGCCATCGTTGGCGCGTTGACGCAGCCTGTGTCCGCCTCGCATGAGTCGGCCGTGCAGACATTGTCGTCGTCGCAGTCGACCGCTTGACCTGTGCAGGTGCCTGCGATGCAGACGTCGCCCTCGGTGCACGCGGTGCCGTCATCGCAGAGCATGATGACCATGACCGGAGTGTTGATGCAGTCACCTGTTGTGGGCCGGCAGGTGTCGTCCGTGCAGATGTTGTCATCGTCACAGCGGGTCTCGGCGTCCGCGCACTCGCAGGCGTCGCCCGTTCCGTCGTTGTTCGTGTCGAGCTGATCGGCGTTTGCGACGTCCGGGCAGTTGTCGGCATCGCCGCAGTAGCGGTCCTCGTCGGGGTCGGGTCCTGCGCCTTCCAGGCAGGGCTTCGGGTAGATGACGAGCGTGCCGCCTCCAGAGCCGTTGATCCCGCTCACGTCAAAGCGCGTGGCCCCTTGGTTGAAGTTGGCCGAGCCGAGGACGGTGTCGTTCCACTTCGCCTCGTAGACCTCCGTCCAGTCGATGCCGTCGACGTCGATGAAGTCGACGTCGAGATCGGTCTCATCCTCGTCGGCGCGGATCTCGGCGACGATGACGTTGCTGCCGATCGTTGCCCCCAGTGAGGTTCGCTCGCTGGTGCGGATCTGGCCGCCGTCATAGGCGAGATGGTCGGCGTCAAGCATCGCCCAGCCGGTCGGCGCGCCACCCTCAGTGCGCACAATCGCGAGCTCGCCGTTGGAGGTAACGCCGAGGCGGTTGATGTTGTCGTCGTCCTCTGGCGTGACGATGCGGTCGACGAAGCCTGCGCCTGTGAGCGTGAAGGCCGCGTTCGCGTTGTTCGAGTCTTCGACAGGGGCGGCAGCCACGTCGGCTGCGGAGCTCTTCTGGATGATGGTCGTGAAGCCGATGCGGGCGCGGTCACCTGCGTCCACACGCATCACCTCGATGCTTTCCTCGACGTTGAAGGCCGGCGCGAAGAGGCTGTCGCGGTCGTTGTACTGCATGTTGTCGGTCGAGGTCGTGTCCACACGCATTCCGACCCCGCCCGAACCGCTCCAAGCGCCCGCAACGTGGCGGCTCTCGTCCTCCAGCTCGGTCAGCTCGTCGCGGCCACGCCAGAGCAGCTCGACCTGGTTGTTGTTGTCGTCGGAGTACTGGTCGGAGACCACGAAGTAGGACTCATCGACCATGATGACGGTGCGACGAACGCTGTTGGCGCCGATGTAGTTGGCAACGGCGGTGCGGCTGAAGTCGGCAAAGTGGTTGGGTCCCTCAACGTCATCGTGACTGTCAACACGATGCGCCATCGTCACGGCACCGTCGTTGACGATGAACTGGGCCGTGTTCTCGATCGTGATGACGTTTTTGGACAGCGGTGACCGGTACTCGCCGCGCGAGGCTGAGCTGTCGAGCTGCGGGCCACCGCTTGAGGTCGGCATGATGATCTCGCCATCGCAGTGGATGATGACATCGAGTGGGTTGCGCATGTTGCTGCGTCGGTTGGCGTTGAGTCCGTCCGCGTTCGAGAAGTCGCGAGCGGTCAGGTTGGTCAGCTGAAGTGCGCCACTGTCCCAGGCACTGGCGAGGGTCGCGCCCCAGGTGTCGGCAAGCGCCCAGCGTGTAGGGGACGTCTCGGGCGGGACCGCAACGGTCGTTGGGTCTGCCACAATGAACCGCGACACGGAGTGGATGTGGTCGGAGTCGAAGAAGAGCGGTACCTGGGGTTGGTTTTCGTAGGCCCAGCGATACGTCTCTGCTTCGTCGGGGTACGCTGGCCAGACAAACTCCCACGGATATGACAGCGCGAGGCTGTCCTCGAAGGGAGGCATCATGCCGTCTGGTTGCCGCAGCACGAGCGCTGTCGACGCCATGGGCTCCAGCGGCTTGAACCAGTTCTGATTTCCAACGTTTTGCACGTGATAGGCCGCAGGGTAGACGTTGGAGAGACCGACGCCCGTGTACGCGTAGCCCTGACGTCCCCAGCCCGCCGCGCCCCACATCGTGTTGAGCCCTTGGTTGACGCCCGTCATGCCGTCGGCCAGCCAGTCATCGGCGTCCGGGTGCTCTGGCAAAGCGAGTGCTGCGGTGACCAGTGCCGCCCCTGTCCGGATGGTGGCGTGGTCGTTGGTCGAGAAAACCCCGGTGTAGAACGGGTTATCAGCGAGGGCGGTGCTCCAGTTTTCGATGATCGCGGTCATGCCCGCCACCTCGGCGACGGAGGTACCTGAGCCGCGGAGCATGTCGAAGGCCTCGGCCATCGACTGGAGCTGCGCGGACTCAGAATACACGTTGGCCTGGGGGTTGGGGCCAAAGAAACCGGCGGAGCGCGGGCCGATGCCCAACATGGCGGCGACAGCGGCGTCACGGTACGACGCAGCGCCCGTGGCAGGCGGGGGCGTCACGCCTAGGACGTGGAGAAATGCCGCGCCCTTGGCAACGCGGGTCCGCTGCGAGTCCGACGCGCCGGCGAGGCCGGGAATCTGGGTGTCGACGAAGCTCTTGAAGGCCGAGTAGAACTGGCTAGAGAAGGGATCGGTGATGCGGGCCTGAAGCGCTGCGATGACGGTGGCGTCCGACCCGTCAAACCAGATAGCGGGTGCAAGCGGTGCCGCTGCTGGCAGCGTGGGCGGTGGGAGCTGGATCGATGTCTGCGCGTTCGCTGTCGCTGCGACACAAAGCGTGAGCAGTGCCCCAACGATGGCTGATGTAGTGCGTGCACCCATGGTTCCCCTCTCGACCTTTTGCCGCTCGCGGCGCGTAACGCTCAAGACCTTACCCGGTCGATCAGGAGAGATCACATTCTTGTGCACACGCTGCGGCCGTCAACGTCATGCGAGACGCTTGGCGCCCGCCTTGATGGCCTCGACGACGCCCGGATCTGCGAGCGTTGAGATGTCACCGAGCTTTTCCGGCTCGCCCTCTGCGACCTTTCGAAGAATACGTCGCATGACCTTGCCCGAGCGGGTCTTCGGAAGCCCCGGAACGAACTGGAACAGGTCGACCTTCGCGTGGGCACCGATCTGGGCTCGCAAGATCTTCTGGAGCGCCGTCTCGAGCTCTGTCGATGCCGCCTGCCCGGGCTGCAGAACGATGTAGGCGTACACGCCCTGACCCTTGATGGGATGAGGAAACCCAACCACCCCGGCCTCAGCGACGGCTTCGGCGCTGACTAGAACGGACTCGAACTCGGCCGTGCCCATGCGGTGGCCGGAGACATTGATCACGTCGTCGACCCGGCCTGTGATCCAGTGGTAGCCATCGTTGTCGCGCCGGCATCCGTCGCCCGTGAAGTAGTAGCCGACGTAGTGCGTGAAGTACGTCGCGACAAAGCGCGCGTGGTCATTCCACACCGTGCGGGCCTGTCCTGGCCAAGGCTGGGCGAGGCACAGGCGCCCTTCGCCGGGCCCTCGAATGATGCGGTCTTTATCGTCCATTAAGACCGGCACGATGCCCGGTAGCGGCAACGTCGCCGACCCAGGTTTTGTCGCAGTCGCCGGCGCGATCGGGGCAATCGCCATCCCTCCGGTCTCCGTCTGCCACCACGTGTCGACGATGTTGCACTGGCCGTTGCCGACGACGTCGTAGTACCAACGCCAGGCGTCGGGGTTGATCGGCTCTCCGACGGTGCCGAGGACGCGGAGCGAACGGCGGCTCGAGCGCGTCACAAAGCTGTCGCCTTGGGCTGCGAGCGCGCGGATCGCCGTCGGCGCCGTGTAGAAGATGGTGATGCCGTGCCGGTCGACCATGTCCCAGTAGCGTCCCGCGTCCGGATACGTCGGCACCGACTCGAACATCAGCGAGGTGCAGCCGTTCGCCAGCGGGCCGTACACGATGTAGCTGTGGCCGGTGATCCAGCCGACATCGGCAACGCAGGCGTAGACGTCGTCCGGTCGGAGGTCGAAGACGACCTCGTGGGTGTACGATGTGTAGGCGAGGTAGCCACCGCAGGTGTGCACGACGCCTTTCGGTTTGCCGGTCGAGCCGGACGTGTAGAGGATGAAGAGCGGGTCTTCAGCAGAGCACTCGACGGCAGGGCAGTCGTCGCTGGCCGCTGCAACCGCCTCGTGCCACCAGACGTCGCGGTCAGGGCTCCAGCCAACGTCGCCACCTGTGCGCTGAAAGACCAAGACCTTGTTGACGCCGTGCTCACCTTCCAGCGCGCGATCGACAACATCTTTGAGAGCAATCGTGCGGCTGCCGCGCAAGCCGAAGTCCTGGGTGATGACGATCTCGGCGCCACAGTCGCGAACGCGATCGCGCACCGCCTCAGCTGAGAAGCCTCCGAACACCACCGAGTGGATCGCGCCGAGCCGGGCGCACGCCAGCATCGCGAAGGCCGCCTCTGGCACCATTCCCATGTAGATGATCACGCGCTCGCCCTTCTTCAGGCCGAGCTCGCGTAGCGCGTTGGCGGCTTTGCTGACCTCTCGCTTGAGCTCGCCGTAGGTGATCTTGCGCACGTCGGCCGGGTCGTCACCTTCCCATAGCAGAGCCACCTTGTCGGGCTGCGCGTCCGCGTGACGGTCGATGCACGACTCGGTGATGTTGAGACGTCCGTCGCCGAACCAGCGCAGAGGTGACTCGGCGATCGTGTGGTAGCTGCCCTCCAGACCGATGGTCGGCGGCGTCCTCCAGGCCAGGCGCTCGGTCGCGACCTTTAGCCAGAAGGCATCGGGGTCGTTCGTCGCGTCCATGAAAGCTTTGCGATAGGCCGCCATCGTTGGAACGGGACTCGAGGAACCGTCACTGACACGGGCTGGGACTTCAAACCGATCCACCAAAACTCACCTCCATGCGGCCTGAACGCTACCAAAACCGGTCCTTCCGTCAATCCGGGCCGGTCTGCAGCGCCAGCAGGCCGGTCGTCGAGGGCGCCGGATTCGAATCTCACCGAAGGCAGCAGCAGCTGCGACCATTGCTTCGGCGCGAACCCGCTATGAGCTGGTCGTCAGCACCCGAAGGGCGCGCGGTTTCGCCAGTCGTAGGATACAGATCTCTGCGGCGGCAATCCTGATCACTGTGAAAGTCGACACGCTCGCAATTTTTGCAGTGCACGACGATGCTCAAGAAAAAAATTTCCGGCCAGCTGGCCGTTGAGCAGGCACGAGGTCGTTGATGACAGCACTGTCAGCCATGTGTCCGGAATCTCAAAGAATCTCTAAGAAACCGGCCCGTTCTACACTGCGCGAATTGCGTGTCGCCGCGTCTCTGGCGGTTAAAATTAGACGCTTGTGTTGTTTGGTATCTTGCAATCGAGATCCGCGCCGCGTAAGAAATCAGGCGTGCATCCGCCGCACACTATGCCGCTAGAAATATTGTATAAATTGGGAGCGCCATCCCCATGAGCACGCGCGAAGCCCGCAGGGAAGCCCGCCGTCAAGAAATGCTCGAGGCCGCTATGGACCTCGTGCTTGAAGACGGGCTGTCGAGTTTGACGATTGCTAAGATTGCCAAGCGGCTCGATGCAGCTGTTGGGGCACTCTACCGCTACTTCTCTGGCAAGGACTCGCTCATCGCCGAGCTTCAGGTACTGGCGATCGGCGAGCTGCACGGCTACTTGGTCGCCCGCATCGAGGCGATGCGGTCAAAGCGGCCGGAGAGCCTGCCAGACTCGACGTGGTCTCTGGCGCAGGTCGTCGCGCTCTTCGACGCCTATCTGGGCCACGCGATCGAGCATCCCGCAACGCATAGCCTGATCGACCACGTCTTGGGGGCGCAGCGCCTGCTGCTCACCGACGAGGAGCGTCAGCCGGTGCTTGAGGTCTTGGCATCCCTCCTCGAGACCGTGGAAGTGGTGTTTGACAACGCCACTAAGGCCGGTGCTCTCGGCGAGGGCGATGCAGCGCTGCGAACCCACCTAGCGTGGGCGAGCTATCACGGCCTCGACCACTTTCGGCTTCGGGACCGTTGGCAGCCGGACCACCTCCAGGTCCACGTCCTCAACCCCGCCATGATGAAGACACTCCTGCTCGGATGGGGCGCAAAGCCCGGCGAGCTGTCGCTGGCGCAGGAGCTCGCCGGCAGCGTTGCGACGGACTACGTCGAGCCCGGCTGACGCTGCGAGCCAGGCCGCGACGGCCCGTGGGAGACCTGCGTTGAGCGCTGTGAGTTCGTCACCGCCACTGGGTCCGAGCGTCAGCTGTTCAGTGCTCTAGCAGCGTTCAAAAAAGAGCGGGCCACCCAGCTGGGAGGCCCGCTTCCTTACAACTCGTGGGGAACAGCGAGTTGGAAGGCGGTCGTGCGCAACAAGCGAATCGCTCATTGTGCACTGCAGCATTCGTCAGCTAGTGGTCATGCCTCGACGGCGCACAGCGACCAGCGCCGCGCCTCCAAGCAGGAATACAGCCCACGGTGTGTTCGAGCCGCCTTGGCAGCCGTCACTGCCGGTGCTGTCGACGCCTGGCGGGAGCACGGGCGGAGCGATGGTGCCGGTGGTGAGCTGGTTGAGGACCTGCTCAGGCTCCTTCTGGTCGAGGAGGGTGTCGACCTCTGCGACGTTCATCGGGTCGACGACCACTGGAGCGCCGGTGCGACCGATGAGCTCGATCGTCTTCGCAGCAGGCTCGGTTGGGGCTGGGTCGACGAACTCGCCGCCGTTCCACGTCGGGACAACATCTTCGAGCACGAAGACCGTGCCGTCCTCGAGCGTGATGGTCAGCTCTTCGATGACCTCGGGGTTGTCGTCGGCACAGGTTGCCTCGGCCGTCGCGACGTGGATATTGGAGACGTCAGGCAGGTCGGGGTTCTGAGCAAAGATGGGGTCGCGGGTCATGTCTTCGGGCGAGACCGTCGTGTACAGACGCGACAGGTAGGGGCGGCTGTCCCAGATCTCCTGCATCTCCTGCAGCGGTGCAATGACGCGCTCCTCGAGGTCGGCGATGAATGCGGCTGGGTCGAAGTCTTGGCCTGCGAGCTCGGAGCTATAGCCCTCGAGGTTGTTGTAGAAGTCTCGTTCCTCAAGCCCTTGCTCGACGAGCGAGGCGGGCATTGGGATGTGCTTGCGAAGAAGGCTCTGCATCGCGGCGTCACGTGGGAAGCCTTGTCCGAGAAGGGCATCGACGAACTGCGCCGGGTCGGAGAGGGCTGCGAGGACATCGAGCTGGTAGCGGTCTGGGGAGTAGAGCTGTCCCTGCAGCATGCTGCTGGTGCCGGCGTACTCGGTCACGAAGGCGTGTCCACGCGCCTCGTCCACCGCCTGGTTCACGACGTCCTGGTAGTTCGAGCCCCAGTTCAGCCAGTCGATCTTCTTCTGGTTGATCTGGGCGTGCATCCAGTTGGTGGGCACGACGCGGTTCTCACTGAACGTGTAGATGAGCACCGGCATGTCCGGCGTTGCCGCGATCTGCGTCAGGACGAGCGGGACGCACGGGTCGGCCTCTTGGAACTTGAGCGTGATCGGCTGGATGGCGCCGGCCGACTCGTTTTGCTTGAGCTTGAGCGCCACAAAGAGCATCCCGGCGTCGACGTAGTGCTCGATGAGCGGCAGCGACTCCGGCGTCTGGTCGTAGCCGTTGGTGTTGAGCCAGTCCACGAGCTCGCCCGCGTCGCTCGACGAGAGGACAACGGTCTCAAAGGGGCCGACGTCTTCCTGCGAGACGACACTCACACCGCCGCCAGCGGCGCCATCAGCGTCCGACTCGGCTGCGAAGGGCGCATTGAACCAGCCGCCGCAGGCACCACCGTTCTCCCAGTCCAGTCGGAACTGAGGCTGGGTGCTCCAGTTGAGCGTTGTGAAGGCCTGGTTGCTGCCGATGGAGAGCTCGGGCTGGCTGGCGACCGGCAGGATCCACGCGAAGTCCTCAGCCTCACCCATGTAGTTGATAAGGATCGTCGCGCTGATCTCGTTGTCATCGCCGATGCCGAAGATGATCTGCTCGCCCATCTGGTCGATCGGGACCTGGCTGCAGAAGAAACCGCCGCATGCCTGCGCAGGCTGGGGTGTGGACGCCGCTAGCATGGCTGCCAAGCCAAGCGCAGCAGCCGAAGTTGCGAGTAGTTTTTTCATGGAAGGCCTCCAGTGTGTGAGTCGTTCGGACGGAGTCGGTCGTGAGCTAAGCAAACGCCATGCCAAGTGTTGCTCCGCTGGGACTCGGCGCTGCGGGGGCAGGCACAGAGGCCGTCGCCACATGCCATCGCCCGATGCCCTCGGCTGGCGAGCCGTGCGTCCAACCGATGAGCGCACCGGCATCAGTGTAGTGAAATTGCACAGCCTGTAGAGAGTTGGTGGATCGCAACTAATTTCATTGTCGGGCGTCACACCTCACCGACTCGGGACCACGTGAGGGGTGATGCAAACTCAACTCAACGACTTGTTGGCCAGTGGCGACTCCCGAGCGGCGCTCGAGGGACTTGTCACCGCCTATGGGGACGCGCTCACGCGCTTCTGCGCTGGCCTGGTAGGCTCGACCGCAGAGGCCGAAGAGCTCGTCCAGGACACGCTGATTGCTGCGCTAAGTGCGATGCCCACGTACCGCGGCGCGAGCCCGCGGGCTTGGGTCTTCGGCATCGCTCGCAACATGGCGGCATCTCACCTGCGCAAGCGGGACCGGCGACGCGGGCTCTTCGCGCGCTGGCAGCCGCCTCTCGCCGATGTTCGGCCCCATGAGCGGAGTGACGCGCGCCTCGTTGTTGAGCGGGGGCTTGCAGCCCTGAAGCCCAAGCAACGGGAAGCGGTCTTGCTCCGCTACCAACAGGGCTTCGATGCCAGTGAGGTCGGCGAGATCCTCGGCATCTCCCACGCCGCGGCTCGCAAGCGCATCTCGGTGGGGGTCCGTTCGCTGCGCCGAGCGCTCGACGCCGATCTCGCCGACGTCGCTGACGCGACAACTCGCACCCTCACATCATCTCCGCACCAGGCACACGCCCATGACGACACCACCAGTGACCAAGCCGACCTCTCCGCCCAACAGCAGCTGCCAACGCCTAGCAGAGTTCACGCGCTCTAACCCAGAGCACGCGCAGATCTTGCCGGAACGCCTCGCGTTGCACGCAGAGGGCTGCGACGCCTGCTCCAAAGAGCTTGCGGTGGTTGGCGCGCTCCGCGAGGGCCTGCGTGACGCCTACGCCGGCGTCAGCGCGCAGGAGTCGCTCGTCGATGAGGTCTGGCGCCGTAGGGACCAGTCCATACCAGCTCGAGGACCGCGCAGCTGGACGTTCGCCTTAGGAGCGCTCGCGGGCGCCGCCGCCGCCGTGGCGCTTGTCTTGGCCCTCCAGCCCAGCGTCGACGAGGGCACAACCTCTCAGGTTGCTGCAGAGTCCGACCGCGGGTCTGTAGGCCACTCTTCGGCTTCAGCCCCCGCGCGTCCTTCCCCTAGGGTCGACGACCAAACCGACCAGCCGCCAGCTCCGACGCAGACCGGATTGCGCGTTGTGTCCTGCGTCGAGTCCGGCGTCGCGCGGAGCTGCAGCCCAGGCGTCCGCCTGGTGACTGGCCCCGACGAGTCCAAGGTCTTTAAGCTGTCGGACGGCACGACGCTTCACCTCGACTACGCCACGGTTGCGACGCTCGGGTCGCGCGGCCGCCGTCTCGCCATCGAACGCGGCGATGCGCTGCTCCAGGTCGACAAGCGGCCAGAGCTTGAGCCATTGCGGGTGCAGTGTCCGACCGGCGAGGTCACAGTCCTCGGTACCACCCTCCGGGTCCAGGCCGGTGCCGGTCAGTCCGTGGTCGGCGTGGTGGAAGGCCGTGTGACGGTCGCGTCGGACGCAGGTGAGGCGGCCGTCGTAGCGGGTCACCAGGCCCTCTTGCGCAACGCCGTAGCTCCCTCTGTGACCGAGACGCCACACCACGACCAACTCTCGGTCGGTGACTTCGCTGCGAGCGACGACCCCACGGCGCCAAACCTCGGCTTCGGCACGCTCAAAGCGCATAAACCTGGATCGACGGCCCGCGTCGACAGTGCCTTGCGCCTTGTCGATCACCAAATCGACGTCCAGATCCAGGGCGCGATGGCTAAGACGGTCGTTGAGGAGAGCTTCGCCAACGACACCGGAGACACCCTCGAGGGCGTCTACAGCTTCACCCTGCCCGCCGGCGCCCAGATCGCGGGCCTCGAGCTCAAAGTGGGTGACGTGTGGGAGCGCGGCGCCGTCGTCGCTCGAGACCGGGGTGACAAGATCTGGCGCGGCGTCATCCGGCAGGCGACGCCGAAGAAGAAGCGCCGTCAGCAGCTCGACTACATCTGGGTTCCCGGCCCATGGAAAGACCCAGCGCTGTTGAACTGGCAGCAAGGCAACACCTTCGAGCTCCGCATCTTTCCGATCGATGCGCGCAGTGAGCGCCGAGTCCGCATTGCCTACACCGAGCGCCTCGCCTTGCGCACCTCTGGCAGGCGCTACGTCTACCCCCTGCCAGATGCAGACGGTGGCGGCGTGCGTGCAGAAAACTTCAGCGTCTCGGCCCGTGTCGGCAGCCAGATCTCTGCCACCGATGTGCGCGTGAAAAACTATGAGGTCGATCAGACGCTTGCCGACGCTTCGGTTCGCATCGAGCACCGCGCCAAGCGCTTCACGCCGGAAGGCGACCTCGTGATCGATCTGCCGGACAGCACCGCAGCATCGGAGCTCTTCGCCGCCGGATACAAAGCCAAGGGCGAAGCGAAGGGCTACGCGCTCTTCTCGATCCGCCCACAGCTGGCAGCCCAGCAAGACAGCGGCCCCCACGACGTGGTCTTCGTGGTGGACGGGTCCTACAGCACTCAACGAGCGCGCCTCGATCGCGCAGCGACCCTCGTCCGCGAGGCGGTTGCAGGACTCAAGCCGTCCGACCGAGCTGGGCTCGTGATCTGCCGTGACCGCTGCGTCCGCGCCAGCCCCAAGCTCTCGCATGCGTCGGGCGAGCTTGCGGCCACCTTCGGTGACGCCGTCAAGCGCGTCGATCCGCTCGGCACGAGTCGGCTCGAGGCAGCCTTCGACGACGCCCGCGACATGCTCTCGGGCAGCGCCGACCGCGGACGCATCGTGTATCTCGGTGACGGCATCGCGACCGTTGGCGAGACAGAGCCCGACACGCTGATTCCGACGATCGCTACACGCGTTGGCCGCTCGAAGCTCTTCACGGTATCGCTGGGCGGCGAGGTCGACCGCGGCTTCATGCAGCGCGTTGCGGCGCGGGCTCGGGGAACGTTCGTCGACTCGCGGGTTGAAGGGACACCTGAGAAGACGGCGCGACGCCTGTTGGCACGTCTATCGACGGAGCCCGTCCGCGACGTGACGCTCGTGGCGCCGGCGGGCATGACCGAGCTTGCTCCCGCGCGGCTCAGTGAGGTCTGGCCTGGCGACGAGATCTTTATCTCAGGGCGCGTATCTGGCGACGCAGTCCGCGGCGAGCTCGCGCTCAAGGGCTCGCGCGCCGGCAGCGCGTGGAGTCGCACGTTCGACACAGACGTCACGCTGAGCCCCAGTCGCAGCAACGCGTTCATCCCGCGCGTCTGGGCGGAGGGGCGCATCGCGGACTACGAGGCCACCGCCGGTGAGGGCGCTGCCGACGCCATCGTCGCTTTGAGCAAGCGTCACCATGTCCTGAGTCGCTTCACGAGCCTGATCGTGCTCGAGAGTCCAGCAATGGCGCGCGCGTTCGGTGTGGAGGCCACGGGCCCCAGCTCTGCGTCGGCCTGGGATGGCTCGGCACCAGACGAGTCTGTCGTCCACGCGTCATCCGAGGCGCGACAGCAGGCAGCAAGCCCCGAACGGGACCTCAATCTCGACGTGGCCGGCAATCTGGCGACGGGCCTCCTGGCCGGAGAAGGCGAGTTCCCCGACGAAAAGCTCGCCAACCTGGGCGTGGGAAAGACAAACGAGCAAAAGTTCGCGACCAGCGGGCGCGCCAAGGACCGCCGATCACGGACAAAGTCAGAGCCAGCCGAGCTGAGCCGCACCATCACGAGGCGTCCGCGCCGCCGTCGTGGCGGGCAGTGGGTGGCGATGAAAAAGGTCTGGTATCGCACGGCGCGTTGGAGCACGGACTCACGTGCCACGGCTGCTGAGCTCGGCGACCTAAGCACACGCGAGCGTCGGTATGATGAGAACCCTGCGAGCCGTGACAGGCTTGTGGCGCTCGTCCGGAGCTACATCAAGCTCGGACACCTCGATCGTGCTGAGGGCCTTGTTGCGACCTGGCTCGACAAGGATCGCTTCGACGTCGAGGCTCTCGTGACTGCTGCCGACGTGGCGGCCCTCCGCGGTGACGCCCAACGCAGTCGCGACTTCCTCGCGAGCGCTGTGGAGGTCGACTATCGCCGAGGTTCGGGCCACGCCCGCATGCGTACGCTCTTAGAGCGCGCTGGCGACGCCGACCTCGCGTGCGCACATGCGCGGACCCATGCCCAAGTCGACCGCGCCGACGTCGACGCTCAGGTTGCCGCGGTCCGGTGTGGCGCCGACCGTGAGCGCGTGACGCGTCGGCTCTCGGCGTCGAACGCGCGCAAGGTGAAGAGAGCGCTCAAGAAGCGGGTCCGAGCACCGCGGGTGAGGGGCTCGATGAAGATGTCGGCGACGTGGGAAAGCACGACCGGAGCGCCGGTGGACCTCGACATCAACGTGATTCAGCCGTCGGGTCGTCGCATCAGCTGGCAGGGCGGTGGGAAGTCCGGTCGGGCCTCGGACGTCGGCTCTAGCGCGCGCGAGTCGCTGGCGTTCCGGACTGTTGAGCGCGGCCGCTACAAGGTCGTCATCGTCCGGGCGAATGCTGCACAAGACGCCTCAGCGGTCACGGGCAAGGTCGTCTTGAACGCCCACGGCGCAAAGCGCACGGTCCGCTTTACGCTGCCGGCGGGTGAGAGTCAGACGGAAGTCGCGGTCGCAGATGTGAAGCTGAAGTGGCGCCACGAGCGGGCTCAGTAGCGAGTGTCCTGCTCGGTCACGTCTTGCGCTCGGCCGAGTCGCGGTCGAGCAGATCGCCGAGTCCGGCCCGCCGCAGCTCCTCGATCGCGTCGCCAAGGCGCTCGCCGTCGAGCTCGGACTCAAGGGCGCACGAGACGGCCGACCCGCAGGCAAATCCGAAGGCCCGGTGCATGGCCTGGGCGGTGACGACCGACCCCCAGGCAGGCAACAGCGCTGCTGCGGTCGCCTCGATGTCGATCGGGCGTCCTCGCAGCTGGCTCAGCGCTACTGCCAGGTGAACGACCGGATCGCCTTGTCGGTTGGCAGCGGCTGGTCGGGTCGCATCGGGCTCATCCTCAGGCCTCGTCTCGTGGGTCTTTGTCATGTCAGTCGCCGCGCCAGCGCCGGAATCACCTCACCGACGTTGGCGTCAAGCTTCACGGACGCATGTGGATCCCCACGCGACTCGCCCCAGTTGACGATGACCACAGGGATGCCGCGCTCGGCGGCGCGTCGGACGAAGCGAAACCCGCTGAAGACCGTCAACGAGGACCCTGCCACCAAGAGCGCGTCGGCGGCGTCAACCCACTCTCTAGCGAGCTCGACGCGGTCCCGCGGCACGTTCTCACCGAAGTAGACGACATCCGGCTTGAGGACGCCTCCGCACGCCATGCACGGCAGCACCACGAAGCTCCGTGTCAGCTCAGCCGCGATGTCGGCGTCGCCGTCGGGCGCAAACGCAACGTCGAAGTTCGACACGCTCGGGTTGGCCTCCAACAAGCGCGTCTGCAGGTGGGCTCGGCCTTCGTGCGTCCCGCAGCTCAAACATCGCACGTCCGCCAGTGCGCCATGGAGCTCGATCACTCGCTCAGAGCCTGCCTTGTGGTGCAGCCGGTCGACATTCTGGGTGATGATGCCGGTCACGACGCCTGCGTGCTCGAGCGCTGCGAACGCATCATGGGTGCGGTTGGGCTCGCTGCTGGCGATTCGCGGCCAGCCGACCACGCTGCGCGCCCAGTAGCGCTGCCTCGCCTCGGCTCGGTCCACAAACTCCCGGTACTGCAGCGGTCGCCGTGCGGTCGTTCGCGTCGTCGGGCCGCGGTAGTCGGGGATCCCAGACTCGGTCGAGATCCCTGCGCCCGTGAGCGCAAGCACACGCTTGCGCTTGAGCAGGGTGATCACGTCATCAAGTGTCTTCGCGTCGTCCGCCATCGCGACCACCTTACCGGAAATCGCGGGTGTCCGTGTCACGGCTTGGGTTCCATGGTTTGTCCGCCATGAGCTGCGGGTGGTTGTGCGGGCGGCAGAGGCCTGCCCGACTTGGGGTCGGTGTCTGAGCGACAGTCGTTTTCTTTAACGAACGGGCGCAACGTCGCCCTTCGCTCCTATGGTTCAGCCGCTCGTGACTTGATGAGGAGTCCTGTTGATGCTGAAGCCCTCGACGTGTGTTCGTTCCGCCATCGCGGCCATCGCTCTGACCGCGATCGGCACCACCACGGGCTGTGAGCAGACCGCGTCCACGCCGCTGCTCGGCGAGTCCCACGACGACAGCCTTGAGACGACGGCCGGTGCCATCTCTGGCGGCTACAACGACTTCGACACCCACGGCGTCGTTGGGCTCGTGTCCTTCGGCGGTGGCGGCCTTGGGATCTGCTCGGGCACGCTGATCGCGCCGAACGTGGTGCTGACGGCACAGCACTGCATCGCCCGTGTCTCCAATGAGGTTGGCGGCGGCGTTCAGTGCGGCACGACCGGGTTCGGCACCAAGTACAACGCCCAGAGCATGCGCGTGACCACCTGGGCTCAGATGACGCAGAACCCAGAGTCCTACAAACAAGTGCGCGAGATCGTTGTGCCGCCCGGCAGCTCGACCTTTTGCGGCAACGACATCGCGTTGATGATTCTCTCCGACCGCGTCGAGGCCAGCGAGGCCACGCCGATCACCCCCCGTGTCGACTCCGCCCTGGTCGCCGAGACCCCTTGGGTCAGCGCAGCAGGCGAAGGCTACAGCGCCGTCGGCTACGGCAACGTCAACGGCGCCGGGCAGGGCAGCGGACAGCGTCGACGACGCGACAACCTTCAAGTGACCTGCGTTCACGAGCAGTGCCCGGCCTACGCAGTCGACGCCAACGAGTGGGTTGGTGAGACCGGGGTCTGCCAGGGCGACTCCGGTGGGCCGGCAATCGACGAGGCGGGCCGCGTGGTCGGTGTCGCTTCGCGTGGTGGCGCCAACTGCGGCACACCGGTCTACGGCTCCGTCGCCGCTTGGGGTGACTGGATCATCGAGGTGACGACGCGCGCCGCCAACGAAGACGGCGTGGAGCCGCCGCGCTGGGCCCTTGGGTGGCCGACGGACCCCGTCTACTACGCGCCGGTCGGCGGCCCGTGCGAAAACAACGGCGACTGCGAGGGCTTCTGCTCATTCGGGGAGTGCACGCGCGCCTGCACAGAGCTTGCGACGTGCCCCTTCGGCTGGAGCTGTGAGGGGAGTCGCTGCAAGCGCGAGCCCATCGGCGACGTCTGCGGTGTCGACGAGGACTGCACGACTGGGATGTGCCGCGACGGGTTCTGCAGTCGCGGATGTGATGACGAAGGCCCGTGCCCTGACGGCTACAGCTGCGATGGCGGCGAGTGCCGGCTGCACCCGATCGGCGAGGCCTGCGGCGGCTCCTCTGAGTGCACGAGCGGGCTCTGCGTGGACGGATACTGCTCGCGCGCTTGTGGCGACGAAGCGCCGTGCGGCCCCGCGTACCTCTGCGTCGAGGGGCAGTGTCTGTCGCTCGACCTCGGAGACGGTTGCGAGGTCGCTGAAGACTGCCCCGGCGGTTTCTGCGAGGGCGGACAGTGCACCAAGGGCTGCGTCGCCCCCTCGGACTGCCCCACGGGCTATACATGCGACGACGGCGGTGTCTGTCAGCTCGACGCACTGGGCGCTGAGTGCGCGTCGGGCGACCAGTGCCCCAGCGGCGTCTGTCGCGACGGCTTCTGCAGCCGCGGGTGCGATGACCTAGTGACCTGCGGCCCTGGCTACACCTGTGATGCCGGCGAGTGTGCGCTGATTCCCGTCGGCGGCTTGTGCGAGGCCGAGGGCTCAACCGACGGCTGCGACAACGGCTTCTGCCAAGGCGGCACCTGCACGCGCGCGTGCTCGGACGAAGCGCCTTGTCCCTCGGGCTATACGTGCGGAAACGATGGCAACTGCGTCCTGCGCCGGAACGACGCGTCAGGTGGATGCGCTGCCAGCGGCGGCGGAAGTTCGCTACCTGTCGCCGTCCTCTGCGTCCTTGCGCTGCTCGCTGTCGCGCGTCGCCGCGATGCATCGGTTGACTCGAAGTGCTGACCCGAGCCGCGCGCTTCGTCGGCTCTAACCAGGGGAGCGAGCGAACGCGGTAGGCAGAAAGACTCCATTCGGCTGTGGCCTCGACACGGCGGATCAATTCCGTCACGGTCAAATCGAATGGGGAAGATCATTGCCGTCACGCTGCTCACACTCTGGGGCGTCGCACCTGCGACTGCCCAACCGGTGGGCGTTCCCTCAGGCAGCTTCGAGGGTGGTGGCGCTGCGTCACCGCGCGTCGTGACCGCATGGACATCGCGGGTGGTTCCGGCGGGCACGGTCTCAGGCAGCTTCACCGGCAACTATGCGGTCAATCTGACCACGGAGGCCACGCCACAGACCACGGTTCCGGTGCGGGGGCTCGACCGAGCTGCGCTTGAGGCGTCGATCGGTGTCGGCTTTGGCAACTGGCTGGCGATGGACCTCACTGTACCGCTGGGTTTTGACCGGGATCCGGCCGCACGTCGCGTCGTGGTTGGTACCGAGGTGACGGACTTCCGACCGTCGGTCTTGTCGGACCTGCGGGTCGGCATGGTGTTTTCGCTTCTGCACCCGCGCGACAACGATGGCGTCGGACTCGCCTTCGGCCTAAGCACGTTCATCCCGTCGGCGCAGCGTCCGGCCGATGCTCGGGCCGCGCCGATTCGCATCGAGCCGCGGCTCATTCTCGACTGGGGACACCCGGAGGGGTGGCTCATCGCCGGCAACATCGCGTTTCAGTCACGGCCGGAGCGGACGGTCGCCGGTCGCGACGCGTTCCGCTGGGCTGTCGATGTTCAGGCTCCTCTCAGCTCCAGCAGTGACTCTCTTGCCCTCCGCGTGCTTGTTGGCGTGCACGGCAGCTTTCGGATCGCCCCTGAGCCGAGTGCGTTCATCGCCGGCCGGGGGGGCGACAGTGCTCAGCCGACGTCGCTGATGGGGGGGCTGCGGTTGGTGCTGCCTGGCTGGACCCTCGATGTGCTTGGCGGCGGCGGCCTCTACGACGCTGTGGGCGCTGCCGACATCCGCGGCGCATTGCGCGTGACATACTCTGGTGCGGGTCAGTGCCAACCAGACGGCACGCGCTGTGACAGGGACGGAGACGGCATCGACGACCGTGATGACCAGTGTGTCTTTGAGGCCGAGACGCACAATGGCCACGCTGATGAAGACGGGTGTCCCGAGTTTGATCAGGACAACGACGGCATCGTCGACGGTATCGACTGGTGCCCCGACCTCGAGGAAGACCTCGACGGCTTTGAGGACACCGATGGCTGTCCTGACGTCGACAACGACGTCGACGCGGTTCTCGACATGGTGGACGTCTGCCCCAACGTCGGTGAGGATGAGGACGAGTGGGAAGATGACGACGGCTGTCCGGAGTACGACAACGACGGCGACGGTCACGAGGACGTCAGCGATGCGTGCCCGAATGTCCCCGGCACAGACGGCTGCCCTGCGAGCGCCAACAAGCGGGTTCGAGTGGCCAAGACTCGGATCATCTTCAGCCGGGAGATCAAGTTCAAGTGGCTCCAGAGCAGGCTGCAGCGCAGCTCCTTGCGCACGCTGAAGACCCTTGCGCGCTTCCTCAAGGACACCCCGCGGATCACGCTCGTGCGCGTCGAGGGCCACACCGACAACCGCGGTAGCACCAAGCGGAACGTGCGCCTGTCGACGCGACGCTCAGAGGCGGTACGGAAGTACCTGATTCGCAAGGGTGTGGCGCCTGAGCGTCTGCTTGCCATCGGCATGGCCGACATGGAGCCGATCGCGGACAACGCGACAGCTCGTGGGCGAGCGCGCAATCGGCGGGTGGAGCTTCACATCGTTGAGGTCGACCACAAGAGCGTCGAGTAGACACAACGGTGGTTGGTGCTTTGCGAGGATCGCTAGGTGCTGCATGCTGCGCGCGGAACGTGCGGGAGGACTGAGATGCGTTGGACACGGGGCTCGAGGAGCCGAAACGTCGAAGACAGGCGCGCCGCGTCAGGCGGGAGCGGCGGCGGAAGAGGGCGCATGCCCGGACGTCGCGGCAAGCTCGGAATGGGCGCGGGTCTCATCATCGTGGCCCTCGCGATCTTCTTTGGTCCGCAGGCCCTCCAGCTGCTCCAAGGTGGTGGCGGTGGCGGCGTCTCGACCTCGTCCGGCTACGCTGCCGGGAGCTCAACGGCGACGGACCCCAACATCGGTGGGCCCAACGATCCCGACAAAGAGCTCGTCGAGTTCGTCTCATTCGTGCTCGACGACTGCCAAAACATCTGGCGCGAAGAGTTTAGAAAGCGCGGAAAGACCTACCAAGACGCCAAGCTCGTCTTGTTCCGTGACGCGATCGACTCGGCCTGTGGCTACTCGAGCGCTGCGGTCGGTCCGTTCTACTGCCCAGCCGATAACAAAGCCTACATCGACCTCTCGTTCTACAGGGACCTGAGCCGCCGGTTCGGCGCCCCGGGCGACTTCGCCCAGGCCTATGTCCTCGCCCATGAGATCGGCCATCACGTTCAGAACCTGCTGGGCATCTCGGGCAAGGTGCAGAACGCCCGCCGCAGCAATCGGGCTCAGTCCAATCAACTGTCGGTCTTGCTCGAGCTCCAGGCCGACTGCTTTGCCGGCGTTTGGGCACACTCGACGAGCCGCCGGCAGCTGCTTGAGCGAGGCGACATCGACGAAGGTCTCAATGCCGCTGCCCAGATTGGCGACGATACGATGCAGCGCAAGGCGGGTCAGCGTGTGCAACCCGAGTCCTGGACCCATGGCTCATCCGCCCAGCGGCAGAAGTGGTTCCACATCGGCTACAAGAGCGGCGTGATGGAGGACTGCGACCCGTTCAAGGGCAGGTAGCGCTCGGTGCTCTAGCAGCAGCGCCCGCCCTGCTAGACAGCGCGCAGGCGAGAAGCCGCAGAGACCGCGCTGTTTCGGCCTTCGGCCTTCGCTTGGTAGAGCGCTTTGTCAGCGCGATCGAAGAGGGACATGGCGGTGTCGCCTGGCTCGAGCGTGGCGACACCGACACTGATCGTCACTCGGATCGCGTCGCTGTGGCTACCGAAGGGCTGGCTGTCGATGATGGCGCGCAGGCGCTCGGCCATCGTGGCGCCCTGGCTCGCCCCCAGACCGCGAGCGATCAGTCCGAACTCGTCGCCGCCGAAGCGCGCGAACACGTCCTCACTGCGTATTTGCCCCCGGATGCGCTCCGACAACTCGGTGAGAACGCTATCGCCAAAGGCGTGACCGCAGGTGTCGTTGACCGCTTTGAAGTGGTCGATGTCGAAGAGCACCAGCGACAGGCGGGTGCCATGGCGACTGGCGAAGGCGAGCTCGGCGTGCATTCGCTCGTTGAAGTAACGCCGGTTGTAGGCGCCCGTCAGCCCGTCGGTGACGGCGGCCTGATAGAGGTCGCGGTGGAAGTTCGCTTCATCGGCGTCCCGGACGCAAAAGCGCAACACGGTCGCCTCACCGACGCGGAACCGATCGCCAGGCATGATGTCGATGTTGTCGATCCGGCCATGGGAGGTCCAGGTGCCGTTGGTCGAACCGAGGTCCACGAGGCGCGCGCCTTCGTCGGTCAGCTCGAGCCGGCAGTGCTCCCGGGAGACGCCGTCGTCGACGATCATGACGTCGCACTCGTCGCCACGACCGATGGTTGCGCCATCGTTGTCGATGAGAAACACCGTGCCCATTTGAGGTCCCGCAAGCGCGATCAGCGCGGTCTGGCCAGGCTCATCGACGAGAGGGCCGATCTGCTCGATAACCAGAGTCGGCGTAACTTGTGGTGTCGGCTTCATAGGTCCGCTGGCTGTTAAAGAGTGAATCAGTCCTCTTCTACAACGACGATCTCGCGGCCGATCTTGAAGAAAAAACATGAACATGCGGCGGCCTTCAAGCCTTCCCGAGCGCGCCCGACTAACCGTCGGTTGAATTTCCCTCACAAACCAAAACAACAAGAGTTTCCGGCGCTCACGGGTCGTCGAACCACTCGCCGACAGGACAACGTTGCCGTCACGACTTCCATTGGCCTCCACTCCACCGTAGGCTGTGCGCGGGAAACGAGCACTGAGGGGAATCAATGCGTCGTCTGAACTTAGTAGTGTGTGCAGTTGTCATGGGACTCGGTGGACTCGCGGTGTCGGGTTGCCACGATGAGCGCGGCGGCAACGAACCAGACACAACCGTCACGCCTGACACAACCGCTGTCGACACGACGGACGCCACGGACGCGACTGACGCCACCGGCGACAGCACGACGCCCGATGCCGCGGACACCGGCGTCGCGCCGGACACCAGCGT
>CALHXW010000239.1 GCA_938040325.1 uncultured bacterium
GCCGAGTTGCCATCCACCGATCGATCGCTGTCGCCCTATTTCGACGTGCGTGGAGACTCGCTCGACGCCGCGTCGCTGCCGCTGAAGTCGACCCGCGCGGACGTAAAGATCTCGGGTGTGGTGGCCAACGTCCGCGTGACCCAGACCTACGAGAACACCGGCGACAGCACGCTCGAGGCCGTCTACGTCTTTCCAGCTTCAACCCGTGCAGCGGTCTTCGGAATGAAGATGACCATCGGCGACCGCACGATCGTCGCAGAAATCCATGCAACTGCTGAGGCGCGCGCCAAGTACGAGGCGGCAAAGAAGGCCGGCAAATCGGCGACACTGCTCGAACAGAAGCGGCCCAACGTCTTTCAGATGAACGTCGCCAACCTGATGCCGGGCGACGTCATTAAGGTCGAGATGGACTACGTTGAGCTGCTGCTGCCGACCGACGGTTGGTACCGCTTCGTCTATCCAGCAGTCGTAGGCCCCCGCTACACCGGCGAGGTCGATGAAGCCAGCACCCGCGGCGAAGAAGGGCGGTCGCATGTGTTCTCGTTCTGGTCGGCTCAGCCCTACCTGCCGCCCAGCGCCAACGCTCCGTATGGGTGGGACGCAAACGTCGCCATCGACGCTGGGATGCCGCTCGGAGACGTCGTCTCCACCAGCCATGCGGTCACGACCGAGTTCGCAGACAATCGCGAGACGGCCACCGTCAAGCTCAAGCCGGCCGCCGACAACGCGAAGAAGGACCTCGTGCTCACGTACAAGCTCACGGCCACTGGCGTGGCGTCGGGGCTGGTTCTCTACGACCCCGCGCTCGACGGCGGCAGCGCAGACGACGAGAAGTTCTTTCTCGCGATGATGCAGCCGCCGGAGCGCGTGGAGCCGGCGCTGACGCCAAAGCGAGAGTACATCTTCATCCTCGACGTCTCAGGTTCGATGCGCGGCTTTCCGCTCGAAGCAGCCGGCGAGACCCTGCGCGGCTTGCTGAGAGGCATGGATGAGACCGACCGGTTCAACGTGATGTTCTTCTCTGGGGCGTCTCAGGTTCTGTTCCCAGAGAGCGCGCCCGTCACAAGCGACACGATCGCCAAGGCCGAGGCCATGCTCGCACAGACGCGCGGGAGTGGCGGCACCAACCTTCAGGCAGCGCTCAGCCAGGCGCTCGCGATGCCGACGCCCGACGACTACAGCCGAACCTTCGTGGTCGTCACTGACGGCTTCGTGGCCGTCGAGGACGCCGTGTTTCTCACCATTCGCGAAAACATCTGGCGGGCAAACCTCTTCGCGTTCGGCATCGGCATGAGCGTCAACCGCCACCTCATCGAAGGCATGGCCCGGGCGGGCTTGGGCGAGCCGTTCATCGTCTCAGGCAAAGAGGACGCGCGCGCCGAAGCTAAGCGCTTTGAGACGTACCTCAAGGCACCGGTGCTGACCGACGTGCGCATCAAGTACCGCCGCTTTGATGCCTACGACCAACTGCCCAAGCGCCAGCCTGACGTGTTCGCCAGTCGACCGGTCGTGATGATCGGCAAGTACAACAACGCCAGCGGTATCCTGCGGCTCAAGGGCGACAACGGCACCGAGAGCTACGAGCGCGAGCTGGACGTGGCGAACTATCAGGCGCGAGCGGGCGGCAACAGAGCCCTGAAGTACTTGTGGGCGCGGCGAAAGGTCGAGGCTCTCGAAGACCTGCTGGTGCTCAAGCGCAGCGACGAGCGCGCTGCCGAGATCAAAGAGATCGGCCTCCGCTACGGCTTGATGACCAGCCAGACGAGCTTTGTGGCCGTCGACAGCAAGGTCCGAAACGCCGCTGGCAGCACGCAGACCGTGCGTCAGCCGGTGCCACTGCCGGTGGGTGTCGGGAGCACCGCCGTGACCCAGCAGCGCGGTGGGTTCGGGCTCAAGAAGCTTGCCGCCGGTAACGTTCAGCGACTCTCGCGGCCCCTGAAACCAAGGCAGCCGAAGGCGGGCAAAGGCGCCGAAGACGCAGCCCCGTCCAAAGATGCCGACCGGACCATCCAAGTGGAGGTACTGACGGTCGTCGCCCGAGCCCCCATCGACCACAAGCGTCTGCGTTCAAGTGTCTACCGGCTGCAGGCAGACCTCGCGGCGTGCGTGAATGACCATGCGGGGCCAGGCGGGCCGAAGCCAGGCACGTTCAGCATCGAGCTGGTCTTCAGCAAAGACGGCACCATCACAAGCGCTCGGCTGCTCAACGAGGCGATCGGTGCAAGAGCCGCGGAGTGCATGTTGGCCTTGCTCAAGAAGGTCACGGTGACGCGCGACATGCCGACCACCGGGACCGCGAATATCCAGCTGAAGGTGTCGCTGTGAGCGGTGCCGTTGCGCTCGTGAGCAGGCGGTGGGAGTCACCGGTAGGAGAGCTCCGGCTCGTCGCCTCCGACGAGGCACTCGTGGCGGTCCTGTGGCCGGCCGACACCGGCAAGCGCGTGCCCTTCGACGCCGAGCCGGTCGACGGAAGCAACAGCGTCATCGAGTGCGCCATCGACCAGCTCCGAGAGTACTTCGACGGCACCCGCACGCAGTTCAGCGTACCGCTGGCGCCGCAAGGCACCGACTTTCAGCGCGCGGTCTGGCGGGCGCTGGTCGACATCCCGCTCGGCGAGACCAGCACCTACGGCGCCCTAGCTCAGACCCTCGGTCGCCCACAAGGCGCTCAAGCGGTCGGAGCCGCCAACGGCCGCAACCCCATCTCCGTCGTCATCCCATGCCACCGCATCATCGGCAGCGATGGCTCGCTGACCGGCTTTGCCGGCGGCCTCGGCGCGAAGCGCTGGCTACTCGCCCACGAGCGCAAGGTCGCCGGCGTTGGGCAGATGGAGCTGATTTAGCGTGCCTAACGACAGCACGACGTAAGTCGAACGCGCCACGCTCCCTCTTCCTCGTCCAGCCCGCGGCCGTCGAAGAGGAATGTGGGAAAGTAGGGCGTCGAAAGGACGTCGTCGTAGCCGTCCCAAGGCGTCCAGTCGACAGCGAAGAGCTGGCTCGCACTGTCGCCCTCTGGAACTTGGTCGCGAGCGGCCGCCTGGGCCCCGGGAAGCGTCGGATCGATCTCTGGCAGCACGATCATCGACGCACTGGTTGGACGGCTGATGATCGCCCAGCTCAGTTGTGTACTTCCGGTCTCGTCGGTCAGGCGAGGAACGAGCTCGAGGAAGTCAAAGCTCTCCAAGCCGTCGTCTGCGACCCACGAAACGACAGTACGTCCATCAGAGGGTCGCTGGAAGAAGGCCGTCGCGAGGATCCGCGGGCCCAAATCGGTCTGAGAGTCGATCTCCAGGACGTTTGTAGGATCAAAGTCCTGGTCGACAACCGTCCGAAAGCCGCTACCGAGCCCAACGCTGGTGCTGGAGTGACTTGAGGTCACGTTGCTGCGATAGAGTAGAGACGGCGCGACCGGCAGCGCAACACTGTGGTCGAGCGTTTGCCCTGGTCCCAAGAGCGACTCGGCCTCGTCATTGGCCAGGTCAGCAAGCACATACGAGTCGTTGACCGCTTGAATCGTCGCGTTCACAAGAACCAACTGTGACGACGAGTTTTCGACACTCACCGAGACCGTGGCCGGCGTCGCTGTCCAGTCATCCATCGACACAGTGGTCAGGGTACCGCTGCCGTCGGAAGGACCAAACGGCACATCCGACAGCACCGCGTATCCAATCACCGCCCCTCCTTCGTCGATCGCCTCGCCGATGAGTGAGAACTTGACGTCGCCAGAGCAACTGGTGCCCATCGAGAGGTCCACAGAGGTCGTAAATGCGCTCTCGACGCGCGAGTCGCAGGGACCACGGAACGCAACGTCGATCGTACCCGGCGGTAGGTTCGACCAGCTCACGTCAACGGCGTGACTCAGGCCTGCTCCACCTCCCTCAGGCCCCATCACCATCGGAATGCCGGGCGTGATATCGAGGACGGTCGCCCAGGAGACACTGCTTCCGGTGTCCTCGAGCACTGCGGTCACGGCAGAGCCGACAACGACGGTCGACGCGAACTGACCATTTGCATCAGAGCTTCCTGACTCCAGAAGCGAGCCGTCTGGAGCATGGATGCGGATGGCATTGCCGCTCACTGGGACGCCACTCGTCGTTAACAACGAGACCTCGAGTGCGCCGACAGCGACGACAGCATCCGAGCATGTCGAAGCGTTCCCGGCTTCGTCGGTCGCAGCCACGGCTGCATCGAAGGTTGGCCCGTTCGCGACAACCATTGCCGAAAACGTTCCGTCCATCCCCGCAATGACTGCGCCTTCTTCGGAACCAGTACAGCCTTGAGTTCCAAACACCGCGACGGACGCGCCTGGCTCTGCTGTGCCGGTGATCTCAAGGGTGAACAGCGTTGGGGCGTCGGCCCAATCGATGGCGACAACCTCCGCAATTGTCGGCGTCGCGGGCGCTAGATCGTCGTGGCGGTAGACGCCCAGCTCAGTGCATGCAGACGTGTTGCCGGCAGCGTCCGTTGCTGTTGCAAAGAGCGGTGTGTCGGCGTTGACGGCGAAGGTTGGCGTCGTGCTGACCCCGTCAGCCGTACAGCCGGTTGCTGCCGTGTCAGCGGTCGTTGCCGTCGTGCCGATGAGCGAGCCGGGAGCACAGCCGGCTGCCGCATAGAACGTGACCGAGCCTTCCTCGGACGTGCAGAAGCCAAGCGTTGCCGTGATCGATGACTGGGGACTCGCTAGGATTGTCGATGTCGCCGGGGCGACACTGAGGAGCGGCTGGTCGTCATCGTGGATGTAGGTCCCAATGGGGCTGCACTCGGAGGCGTTCCCCGCAAGGTCTGTGATGATGGCGTGCAGCGCGCTAGCCGCGTTGAGCGTGTCGAGGTCCGCGTCGACAGCAAAGTCGCCTGATAGGTCGGCCTGAGCCGTTCCGAGCGAGTCCGTGCACGCGCTGGAGGCAAAGACCTCGACCGTCGCGCTGCCCTCGCTAGTGCCGACGTACGTGGGTGAAGACTCGGGTGATGGCGATGCAGGCTCGATGGCCGCCGCAGGCAGCGATGGCGCGATGTCATCGTGTACATACGACACGAAGGTTGCGACGCATGGCGTCGAGCCGAACCCCACCATGCTACCGACAACGTAGAGGTTGGTGATGCCGTTAAGCGTGCCGTTTTCTTCGATATCTAGGATCGTCGAGAAATTGCCGTCAAAGTCGGCATTCGCACCGCCGAGGGGCACCTGGCACAGTGGGTCAGCGAAGATGAGGATCTGCCCAAGAGGTTCGGCCAGGCCGTTGACGGTCGGTGCGATACTTGAGGCTGGCGAGCCCTCAGTGATGCTGGTGATTACCGGCGTTGCGCCGGGATCGCAGGCATCGCCAAGACCATCGCCGTCGCCGTCGCTCTGCGTCGGGTTTGGCGTCCCGGGACAGTTGTCATCGTCATCGGCAACACCATCGAGATCCGAGTCGCCGACGGACGCGATGTCACAGGCGTCGCCGATGCCGTCACTGTCGAGGTCCGCCTGGCTAGCGTTCGGGACGTTCGGGCAGTTGTCATCGCGGTCGGCGACCCCATCGGCGTCGAGATCATCGCTTCCAGTGGGCGCGCACGCGTCGCCTACACCGTCGCCGTCCGCGTCGGCTTGGTCAGGGTTGGCCACGCCTGGACAGTTGTCGACATCGTCAGGAGTGCCGTCGTTGTCCGCGTCGCCAACCGTCGCAATGTCGCAGGCGTCGCCGATCCCGTCGTTGTCGAAATCCGCTTGGCCGGGATTGGCGACGTTCGGGCAGTTGTCGTCGTCGTCGTCGACGCCATCGCCATCGTCGTCCAACACCACATCGCAGTCGCCGATGCCGTCGCCGTCAAGGTCAGGAAAGCCCTCGTCAACGCGTCCGTCGCAGTCGTTGTCGAGCCCATCGCAAGAACTCTCGTCGGCTTCGTAGCCACTGACGGCGGTGTAGTCGCAGCTCGGCACGCTCGTGGAGCACACAATGGAGACGTCCGCGAGGCCAGCCCCGCAGACGCCCTCGAGCGCACAGACCTTGGCTTTCATCGCGCTGATGTCGGCGTCGGTCGCTGGCGAGTCGTCTAGCTCGTTGGCGAGGCAGTCCCCGTCATCGTCGAGGACGACGGACTCTAGGATGTC
>CALHXW010000240.1 GCA_938040325.1 uncultured bacterium
GGCGTGCCGCTGGGGCAGCGAACGAGAGGAAACCTCAGCGCGGGTTGCAGGGGCGCAGCTCCTGAGTGATCTCGAGATCGTTGGTCCAGTGGTGCGCATCACGAAGTCATCGGGAATTGCATTTCCCCGAACGCTGCTAGAAGAGGAGGCGCGCAAGCTTTCTGCGCAGGGTCTCCACACGCTCGTCACCACGGCCCGCCGCCTCGAAGAGCACGCTTGCGCTCCGCTTGGCGCGCTCACGGGCCTCCGCGGGCGCGGTCTGGACCTGCCCCACGAGGGCCTCCAGCGCGTCGGCGTAGTGCCCGCTGGCTCCGGTTGCGAGCGCAACGATGTAGGCCGCTTCGACGTCATCGGGCGTCTCGGCCAGCTTCGCCCGGGCGGCCTGCTCGCCCCCGGCCGCACCGACCTCTGCAAGGAGGTCTTTGAGCTTGAGCGCTGCTTGCGCCTCTGAGTATTGGGGCGCGGCTGCAGGGATGGACTTCAGTAGGGGCTCGGCTTCGTCGACCTCCCCGTTGGCCATCAGGAGCTTGCCCAGAGAGAGCGTTGCGTCCATGTCGTCGCTACGCTCAGCGAGCCTGGCGCGGAAGTGCGCCTGTGCGGCGGCAGGGTCCGACGGGACCTCGACGGTCGGCGGCCCTAGGGGCGCTAGCTCAAGCCCGACACGCTCGAAGACGCCAGCGATGAACTGCTCAACCTGTTGCTTGGGCAGAGCACCCGAGAACTGATCGACCAGCTGACCGTTGAAGATCGCGATGACCATCGGAATGGACTGAGCCCGGAAGTACCCCGCGAGCTGTTGGTTTGCGTCGACGTCGACCTTGGCGACTGTGAACGCGCCGCCGTAGGTGTCTGCGAGGTCATCGAGGATGGGACCCAGCACTTTGCAGGGCCCGCACCACTCCGCCCAGAGGTCGATGAGGACCGGGTGCTTCATGCTCGCGGCGATGGCGTCACGCTCAAACGTGGCTTCGGTCACATCAAAAACGAATTCACTCATCGGGGTCTCCTCAAGATGCCGTGCGGGATCCAGCGGCCGCCTCAGTCTTTTACCAGCGGCCGCCGCTAATCTGCGAGATAAAGCCGTAGGGGTAGCCAAGGTCGAGTGCCGAGACCTCGTCGAGCGCCTTCATCGCGGCCTCCGGCAGCTCGATCGTGGCTGCAGCGAGGTTGTCGTCGAGCTGAGCGAGCGACCGGGCGCCGAAAATGACTGACGTCACGCCGGGCTTGTTCATGAGCCAAGCGAGGGCGATCTGGGCCGGGCTTGCCCCCAGCTCGTCGGCGGTCGAGCGGACGACGTCGAGGATCGCCCAGTTTCGCTCGTTGTTGAAGCGCTGGTAGCGCTCCTTCCACTTGTCCATTCGAGAGCCCGTGGGTGGCTCTTGGTCGCGGCTGTATTTGCCCGTGAGGAAGCCACCGCCGAGCGGCGACCACGGGATGATCCCGACGCCATGTTCGATGCACGCGGGGACGTGTTCCCGCTCGATGTCGCGGCACATGAGGCTGTACTGAGGCTGAAGCGACACGTAGCGCGAAAGACCTCGGTGCTGACTGGTGAGGACGCTCCCCACCAGGCGATGTGCGGCGTAGTTGCTGGCGCCGATGTAGAGGACCTTGCCGGCCCGCACGAGGTCGTCGAGCGCACGTAGGATCTCATCTTCGGGGGTGTCGAGGTCCTGCATGTGGATCTGATAGAGGTCGATGCGGTCTGTCTTAAGTCGCCGTAGGCTGTCTTCGACACAGCGCATGATGCGGTAGCGAGACGCGCCGGTCCCGTTGTCGCCGAGGCCCATGCGGAAGCGGAACTTGGTCGCGAGGACCACCTCGTCGCGACGCTTGTCCTTGGTGAACCAGTCACCGATGACGCGCTCGCTGAGGCCGTCTTGGCCGTACACGTCTGCGGTGTCGATGAAGTTGACGCCTTCGTCGAGCGCCCGGTTCATCATGGCCATGGACGTGGCCGCATCGCACCCGACTTTGTGCATGAAGGACTTGTCGTCGGCGATGCCGAACGTCATCGCTCCTAGACACATCTTCGAGACGTTGAGGCCGCTCCGGCCTAGCTTCCTGTGTTCCATGAGAGGCCCCTTCAAATGCGTGCGCGCAGGCGTGTTGCTCGTTACTGCGAAGGTCAAAAGGTGATAAGAGTCCTCCGACTTCTCAGCGCGATTACCAAACCCGAGGGCCCTCTACAAATGACTCCGACAAGCACCCGAGTGGCCTGTGGGCTTGCCCGGCTTTCTCACAAGGACGTGAGTGAGAACAAGGAGACAGGAGCTGTGCCCGTGGACCCGCTTCGAAGCGGCGTGCAAACGGCAGCGGGGAACGCCGGCGTGTCGGGCTCCGCGCTCGGGCTTGCTCAGCGAGCCTTTGCGGTCGGCACGGCGTGGGTCCTCGCACTCGGACTGTTGGGGCAGGTGGCGTCAGCCGGTGCGCCAGAGCCGACCCCGAGGCCCGCATTCGTGCCGTGGTCTGTGAGCGCAGAAGGCGAGGGCGTGGAGTCGCTCCTCTATCACGGCGCGGGACTCGCGCTCATGCCGACGCTCGAGCTCGGGCTTTGGACAAGCGCGCGGCTCTACGGGGATGAGCCTGTCTCCGGCGTGGGTGGCTTGCTCGGTGGTCGGCTAGGCCCACTCGCCGGAGCGATCGGCCTGGGAGCCGTCGGCAACGGCTCCGGCGTGGCTGGCTCGACCGTGCGATGGGACGTGGGGATCGCGGCCGAAGTGCGCGACGGTCTTGCGTTCGGCATCGCGTGGCATGGCCTCGACAGCGACACCGACCGGAGCCTCAACGACTACGACGAGTGGTCACTCTCAGCCACCATGCGGCCTTCGCGCATGTTCTCATTGGCGCTCGACCTTGAGCGGCTCAACAGCCCGAAGATCGGCGGCGTCATTGTCGATCCGATCGCTCGAGTGAGTGCCGGGATTCGGCCCGGAACAGAGCGCCTCACCATTGGGGTGGAGGCCGCAAGAACCCTGGCAAACAGCGGGCGCTGGACCTTCGGCGGCAGTCTCAACGCCATGATTGTCAGCGGCATCGCTCTTGGTGCCTATGCGCAGTTCGACGGCGACGAGTCCGACTTCGGCGCTGGCGGCTGGACGCTCGGCGCCACGCTAACGCTGACGCAAGGCGGACTGTCGGTCGGTATGGGCGTCGACGTTCGTGATGCCGCTGTTGGCGACGGCGGGAACGTAACGGCGCTCCTCAAAGCCGGAAGCCGCCGTCGCGCACCTGTGGCACGGCCGGGCAACCTTGTGGTCCGACTGGCGGTCCGTGGCCCGATCCCAGAGCGACCTCGCCCCGGGTTGCTCTCCGACGGACCCGCGCCCTTCGCACGATGGCTCCAAGCTTTCGACATCATGGCGAAAGACCCCGCGGTCGCCGGGCTTGTGCTCCAGGTGGACGGTGCGCCGACCTGGGCACAGTGCTGGGAGCTGCGGGCAGCAATCGCCCGGCTCCAGGCCGCCGGCAAGCGCGTCCACGCCATCATGACGGTCGGCGATATGAAGGCGCTCTATCTCGCTTCCGCCGCCGACAAGGTGCATCTCTACGCGGCTGGCGGGCTGACGGTGTCGGGGTTGTCGATCACGCGAAGGTACTATCGAGGCCTGCTCGATAAGCTCGGCGTGAAGGCGGAGTTTGTGAAGTGGGAAGACTACAAGTCCGCACCAGAGAGCTTCACCAACACGGCACCATCTGCGCCTGCTGCCGAGCAGACCCAGGCGCTGCTCGACGGGGTCGCTGCCGAGTGGAACCGGGCGGTCGCTGCGGGTCGCAAGCTCACCTCGGTAGCACTCGACGCGGCCGTGGGTGCAGGCCCTCACAACATGAACAGCGCTCTGCAGAGTGGCTTGGTCGACAGCCTTGTCGACAACGACGACCTCGGCGCACGAATCAAAGAAGACATGGGCGCCCACGTACGGCTGACCACCGGCTACAAACCGCCGGTCGCTGGGTTCAAGCAGTGGCGTAGCAAAAAGCGTGTTGCGATCGTCCCAGTCACAGGCTCCATTGTCAGCGGACCGAGCCAAGCGCCTGCGCTGATTCCGCTCCCTTTTCTAGGCGGTGCAACGAGCGGAGACGCCAGCATCAATGCAGCTCTTAAGCGGGCCGCGGCCGATCCGGATGTTGTGGGCATTGTGTTGCGCGTTGACTCGCCCGGCGGCTCAGCCATCGCGAGCGACAAGATTCATCAGACCGTCATTGCCGCCAGCAAGAAGAAGCCGCTTGTTGTCAGCTTCGGCAACATCGCGGCGAGTGGCGGCTACTATGTCTCGGCAGGCGCCAAGCGCATCCTTGCAACGCCCATGACGGTCACTGGGAGCATCGGCATCTACTCCGGCAAGGCCGACCTCAGCGGTCTCTATGCGATGCTGGGCGTGAGTCACGACACGATCCGCACTCACGAACGCGCGGACATGATGAAGGACCACCGGCCCTTCACCGACGCGGAGCGAGCCGCTGCTCGACAGACTCTCAAGGCCTATTACGACCGCTTCGTTGGTGTCGTTGCCAAGGGGCGAAAGCTCACGAATGCACGCGCGTTCGCAGCGGCCCGCGGCCGTGTGTACCTCGGGCCGGCAGCCCAAGCGCTCAGCCTCGTCGATGGCGAAGGTGGGCTCTGGGACGCGATCACGACCGTCGTCGCGGAGGCGGGTCTGTCCGTCGATGACGTCAAGATCGATTACGCTGGCACGCTCGGGGCACTGTCGAGCCTCCAGCGCGTTGTCCTTGCGTCTGTGGGCGTGCCCGACATCGGCGCCGAAGAGACAGGTGCCGCGTCAGCTGAGCTGATGGCTCTTGGAACCCTGGTGCGCGCGCTTGGATCGGGTGGTCCGCTGGCGCTCATGCCCTATTCGCTAGAGGTGAACTGATGACATGTCGCGCCCCCTTTGAGGTCGAGACAGTGTGCCGCAGCACGAGTGCTCGCGTCGGCAAGCTCATGCTCCAGCGAGCGACCGTGGAGACGCCGATCTTCATGCCGGTCGGCACGCAGGCGGCGATTCGGACGATGCCGCCAAGCTTTCTTGGCGGTACGAAGGCCTCGATCATCCTGGCCAACACCTATCACCTCCACCAACGGCCGGGCGAAGAGCTGATCGAAAAGCTTGGCGGCCTGCATCGGTTCATGGCGGTCGACAACCCCATCTTGACGGACTCGGGCGGGTTTCAGGTCTTTAGCCTGCAAAAGAAGGAAGTCAGCGAGGAGGGCGTGCTCTTCGGCTACGAGGTCGACGGCAAAAAGACCTTCTTGTCGCCTGAGCGCTCGATGGCCATTCAGATGGCGCTTGGCAGCGATATCGCGATGGCGTTCGACGAGTGCATGCCGCCAGAAGCGGACCACGGTGCCGTCGAGCGGTCGGTCGACATGACGGCGCGCTGGGCGGAGCGATGCCTCGCTGCCCACGACAGGCCTGATCAGTCGCTCTTCGGGATCGTCCAGGGCGGCATGTTCAACGATCTTCGGCGGCGCTCGCTCGACCAGATCACGAGTCTCCCGTTCGACGGCTTTGCGGTCGGTGGACTCTCGGTCGGTGAGGGCCCAGAGATCATGAACGAAGTGCTGGGCGAGATGATGCCGCACATGCCGCCGACCTCGGCGCGCTATTTAATGGGTGTCGGCCGTCCACAGGATCTCGTCGATGGGGTCGCGCTCGGGATCGACATGTTCGACTGCGTCATTCCAACGCGACACGCCCGAGGCGGCGCGCTGTACACGTTCCAAGGGCGCATTCGCATCACCCACTCTCGGTATCGACGCGACACCTACCCGATCGACACCGCGTGCGAGTGCTACACATGCACCAACTTCAGCCGAGCTTATGTGCATCACCTCTACGCCATCGGCGAGGTGCTGGGGTCGACGCTCGCAACCATCCACAACCTCCGCTTCTTCGGTGACCTCATGGAGCGCATCCGGGAAGCGATTCGCGCTGGCACCTTCGCCACGTTCCGCAAAGACATCAAGGCGCTCTACCCCGAGAAGGGCGCGGAGAAACCGTCTGGACGAGAGGCAGCTGGGCCTCATGGTGCCAGCGGTCGAGACGCGGCACAGCGCCGCATGGCAGACAAGGCGAAGCCGGTGTCACGCAAGAAGGGCGGTAAGGCCCAGAGGTCGAGCGGTACCGGGCGCGGAGACGCGTTCGGCACGTCCAAGCGCGGGGGCGCAAAGCCGCGTCGCGGCGAGGACGTCGGCGCACCTCGTGGCGGCGGAAACCGTGGCGGCGACGGCAACAAGGCAGGGGACAAGTCCGGCGGACGGCGGGGCGGTGGCCGCAGCGGGGGGCGAGGCAAGGGTCGCGGGCGTGGCTAAGGGTGACGGCGATGAGCGGAGCGACCGCCGTGGCTTCTTCAAGCTGGGCTGGCTTCGTGCCAAAGACACCGGTGTCGAGGCCGCTCGTGCTGTCGGCCAGGCGCTTGATGTGCTCAACGACGCCCTCAACGACGAGGACGAGGCCAGACACGCAGGCACGCCCAGGCGTTCTTCGAGTCGTCCGAGTGCCGCTGAGGTTGCTGCAGTGCGCGGCGCGGCGGGGGGAGGGCGCGCTGCCCGGCCTGTGATACGGCCTCCGGGCGCCTTGCCCGAAGCCGAGTTTCTGGCGACGTGCGAGCAGTGTCAGGTCTGCGTTGACGCGTGCCCCGAAGAGGCCATCTCGATCACGCGCGAGTCAGG
The DNA here is from genome assembly GCA_938040325.1 of uncultured bacterium. Taxonomy (GTDB): domain Bacteria; phylum Myxococcota_A; class UBA9042; order PHBI01; family PHBI01; genus CALHXW01. The sequence continues at coordinate 6,674 of CALHXW010000240.1, forward strand.
TGCAGCGGGGCCAATGGGGACGCCATTGATGAAGGTCCAGTTCCGGCCATGCCATCTCTGCGAAGACGTCCCGTGTAGCCACGCGTGTCCCACGGGGGCGCTCCGGCCGATCGATGTGCGCGACATCAAAGTCGGCCGAGCGGTCGTCTACGCCCAGCTTTGCATCAACCCGAGTGCCGCCGAGCCTTGTGAGAGCTGCCTCGTCGCATGCCCTGTCATGGCGATCTCGCAGCCGCCTGGGCAGCTTCCCAACATCGATGGAAGTGCTTGCACTGGCTGCGGCCAGTGCGTGGTGGCTTGCCCAACGTATCCCGCCGCTCTGAATGTGGTGCCGCTGTAGCCTGTCGGGCCGTAGTGCCGTCGTAGCGTGTCGCTTGGCTGCCGCGTGCGAGCTCAGTGAGCTTCGCCACGGCGAGCGATCGCTGCAAGACGGGGTATGAATTCAATCGGCACCAGAGGTTAGGCGTCTCTAAGTGGCTGTGATTTGCACTTTGCGCTCGCTCCGCTCACGATGAAATCTCGCCAAACCGTTACCCCTTCTCCGTCACTTGAGGGTCTTGCATGTTTCGGCTCAAGGTCACGCTCGTGCTCCTTCTTCTCGTGTCAGCTGGCGCTTACGGAGCGTATCACCTGATCAACGACACCGAGGACGGCGCCTCCAGCTCGCTCGTTTCCTCGATGCAAGAGAGTCACCTGGCATTTGAGCGGCTCAAAAAGCTCAGAGACCTCCAGCTCAAAGACCTAGCCTCGGCACTCTCGCAGTCCGAGCTGGGGCCCTACCTGGCGGTTCTTGAGGACCACCGAAAGGCCATGCTTGAGGTGGAGCGCGAAGCGTATAAGGCCGTGCCCGGCGACCAGAACGATGAGGTGCTCAAAGCCGACCGTATCGACTACGTCCGCAACCGCAAAGACTTCCTGTCGACCGTTGCGGGTGACCTGGGCGATCGCATCGAGCGCGCACGAGGCGCCAACGCTTGGCAAGAGAAGCCTCGGAAAGAGTTTGAGGACGAGGTCCGTGAGAGCCTTGCGAACTGCAATGCCTACGGTGTCAACAACTGCGCGTTCCGCTTCGTCTACTACCGGCTCAAAGAGCTCGTCGAAGAGCTTCGGGCAGACAATCCCTATGGCTTGCGTCCTGACCTTGTCATTGTGACCGACCACCGAGATGTCGGTCTCGCCAACGCCGATGAACCCAAGTGGTCGGACAAGAAGCGCTTTGGCGCTGACCACTTGATCATTCGCGAGGTTCGCAAGGGCAAGATCCTGCGCGATATCATCACGGTCGACGGGACGCCGTACTTCGTCACGGCGGCGCCGATCTTTGAGAGCGGGAAGTTCCGCGGCAGCGTGCTTGCTGGGGTTCAGATCTCTAAGGAGCTCGTCGAGGACGAAAAGAAGGTCCTTGGGCGCGACATCGGCTACGTCTTTGGCCGCAAGCTCGTCCGCACCACGCTCGAGAGTCCAATGGTTGAGGACGTACGCCACAATGTGCCGGCTCTTAGCCCGTCCGAGCCTCGGCGAGAGACCGTGGAGACCGACCGGGTCGTCGCGCACTTTGTTCCGCTGCTTGGAAATCTCAGCAACAACAGCGTTCGTGCCGTCGTGGTCGCCAACCGCGGGCAGGACAGCAGCTCAGCAAAGACCTGGATCGTCTTTGGGGCGGCGCTGCTCTTTCTCTTCGGCCTGCTCGCGATGATGGGGCTGATTCACCAGTTCCTTCGGCCTGCTTTGGCCATCGACGCTGGCATCCACGAGATCAGCGGTGGCAACAAGAGCTATTGGTTCCCGGCAGACCACAAACAGCGGCTGTGGTCGTCGATGGCGCACTCCCTCAATGGCATGGTCGCAAACCTCACCGGCCGCGACCTTGAGCGGGAAGCGATCCGCCAGACCGGCGAGTGGCAAGTGCCGATCATCGACGATCCAGGGCTCGACGATGACGATGACGACGACGGCTACGGCGACGACGGGTAGGGGTGCATCCTCTTTAGAGGCGCTTTAGCCACACGATCGTCACGCCGTTTCCGCCTTCATGGCGGCGACCGGGGCGCCACATCTTCACTTGGGACGAGCGGCGAATGAGGTCACGGACCTCATCACGGAGCGCGCCTGTGCCGTGACCGTGGATGATCCAGATGGCGTCCCAGCTGTTGCAGTAGCCGCGGTCAATGAGCGGCTCGACAATCTCGCGAACGTCATCGCGCCCAAGTCCTCGCAGGTCGGCGGTGATGTCGTCGGTCCGCGGCGGCGGAACCGCGGGGTCGTCATCGTCGGCGCGGTAGGGCCGGCTGTTGTCGGCAGCGCTCGACTTCGCTGGGCGAGTTGGTCTTGGGGGGGTAGGGCGCGCCCCTCCCAAGAGCCCCAGCTCCGAGAGCTTGAGCGTGGTGCGAAGCGGTCCAACGACGACGACAGCGCGGTCGTTCTTGAGCTCCACCAGCGTGCCGGCCTTCTGAAACGTCCGGACCCAGACTTCACAAGGCACCGGCGGCGCGGACTGGAAGTCGCCGGCGTCGTGTGGCTCCGTCGCTGGCGCGACCTCGTGACGTCGTGACGACGTCTTCGCCTTTGACGGCGTCGCTTCAGACCGCAGGTCGCTTGGGACCCGCCTGTCCATGGCGGCCTCGAGCTCGATCAACTCAGAGCGTGCATCGGCGAGGTCGCGCGCGCTGTTGGTCCGTTGAACGGCGGCGACACGCTCGCGCATGGTCTTCATCGCCGACTCGAGAGCCGCTCGGGCGTCGTGGTAGAGAGCGCGGACCTCCGCCTTTGCCTGGGTCTCGAGGCGTTGACGTACCTCAGCGAGCCGATGCCGCTCGCGCTCATGCTCTTGGCTCACGCGCTCAGCCTCGCGCTGGGCTAGCTCGGCCTCGGCCCGGGCTCCAGCGAGCCGGTCAAGCGCGGCCTGGAGGCCACTGTGGGCCCCCGTGAGCTCACGAGCACGCCGCAAGATCTTGGGACTCATGCCAAGGCGGGCGGCGATCTCGAACGGGTTGGACGCGCCTGGCTCACCGTCAGTGAGGACATAGTTGGGGGTCAGGGTGTCCGGGTCGAGCCCGACAGACGCGTTGGCGAACCGCGGGTCCTCGAAGGGAAGGGTCTTGAGTCGCTCGTAGTGGGTGGTCACGAAGCCGCGCGCGCCTTTGGACGCCAGTGCCTCAAGGGATGCCATCGCGAGCGCCGCGCCTTGGGTTGGCTCGGTGCCCACGATGATCTCGTCCAACAGAACGAGGCTGTTCGGCTTGGCAAGGTCCATGACGGCCTGGAGCTCTGTCAGGTGGCCAGAGAACGTCGAGAGGTCCCGGTCGATGTCTTGCGGATCGCCAATGAGCGCCGAGAGGCTGTCAAAGAGGGGCAGGGTGCTTCCCTCGGCCACCGGAAGCGGGATGGCGGCAGCGGCCATGAGCGCGCAGGCCCCGACGGTGTTGAGGGTGACCGTCTTTCCACCCGTGTTGGGGCCCGTGATGATCACGAACGCCAGGTCCGGATGCAGTGAGACGTTGTTTGGAATGACGTCGCTGCCCTTGAGCATCAAGAGCGGGTTGCGTGCGGCCTTCAGGTTGAGCTCGCCGTTTGGCGAGAGCGTGGGGTTGTGGAGGTCCCAGCGCTCGGCAAATCGCGCTCGCGCCTGGAGCCCGTCAAGTTCGGCGACGTGCGCTAGCGCGGTGCGTAGGTCGTCGGCGTCGCCAGCGACCCACTCGGTTCGAACGCGCAGCACCCGAACCAGCTCAAGCTCGGCTGCGGCCGACGCAACCTTGATGGCGTTGTTGATCTCAATGAACTCTGTCGGCTCCAAATAGACCGACTGGCCGGTATTGGACGTGCCGTGGATGATGCCTGGGATCTGGCTTTGATAAGACGAGATCACGGGCACCACGTAGCGGTCTTCGCGGAGCGTGTAGATGGGCTCTTGGAGCCAGTCCTGGAGATCGGCGCGGCCAACGAACGCTTCGAGTCTGCTCTTGGCCTGCACGTGGAGCGAGATAAGACGCCTGCGGGCCGCAGCAAGCTCTGGGCTGGCGTCGTCGCGCACGCGGCCGTGCTCATCAAAGGTCCCAGCGAGCTCGCCAGCCAGTAGCTCGAGATCGGGCAGCGCCTCGCCACGAAGACCGAGCTGAGGTGCCGCTTCAGCGTGGTGTGCGAGGTGCCGCTTGGTGCGATGGATGGCTTGCGCTGTGGTTGACACCAAGAGCAGATCCGCTTCAGCAACCACACCACCACGCGTTGCCAACGAGAGCGCGGGTCGAATATCGGCGATGCCATCAAGTGGAAGCATCGCGTCGACCGCGAGCAGACGGCGAAACGACGTCACAGCCAGATACGCCTCAGCGACGTTTTTTGTGTCCGAGCTGAGCTGCACCCCAAAAATCGCCTCTGAGCCGACATCAGACGACACCTCGCTCGCAAGGGCTTCGAGGATCTTTGGCCAGCCAAGGTCGACAAGGCATTGTGGGTCGCAGCGCAACATGAAAGGACTCCGCGTGGTGAGACGTGTCGTGGGCAGCGCATAACGCGTCACTGAGCTGGTGACCAGCGCAGACAACGCCTGTCATCGAACGCACTCTCGCGCTGGCTTTGAGCGCGCAACGCAAGCGGACGCTCTCCGCGTTACGCGCGCGCACTCGGTCCCGCGCATCGCCCAACCATTCGAACGGCTGCGTGCACATGCTCAATCGACGCTTGCGCCCCCATAGCCGAAACGTCTGATAATCAATATTATGTAAACTTATGGCGCTGGGTGGGTTCGTTTAAGCATGTTGGCACTCCTCCTCCCCAACATGCTCAGTCACGGCGGCGCTGGCCCGCTTGCCGACGAGACGCCAAGACGCTAGCATCGACCAGTGCGGAGGCGCCCGCCTCTTCGCTCAATCCGATCCTCCCAGTTGAGACGTTGCCTGTTCGCTCCGATGTGGCGGCACGTGGCTTCTCATTCGTACCCGCGTCCGACCCGGAGCTGACTAGTCAGAAATGGCGACTCTTCGATTTACTCACGATGACGGTACTCCTGGTGAAGTGCCGATCGACGCCCATCATCCTATTGTTAAGGTTGGCCGCAGCAAGGAGTGCGAGATCCGGACGCGCAACAGCACGGTGTCCAGACGGCACTGTCAGGTTGTGTTTACGGGCTCGGGCTACCGGCTCTACGACCTCAACAGCTCCAACGGGACCTACTTCAACCGCGAGCGCATCAAAGAGCACGAGCTCGGCCCTGGAGATCTCTTTCTCTGCGGCAACTACGAGGTCACGTTTATCGATGACGGGCCTGCAGCGGAGGCCATCGTCCCTCCGCCAGCAGCAGCCCCGCCCCCCCTACCCGCTGGCGTCAAGCGCGTTAAGACCCAAGCGATGCCCCGTGCGCTTGCTGACCGCACCAAGGTTCCAAACACGGAGGACGGCCTGCCCGTCCATCCCAGCGCCGATGTCGCGGCTCAGGCGCGGAAAGACGCCGCTGACGTCATCAAGGAGAACGAGCTGCTCAAGCTCCAAATCGAGCAGCTCAATCAGGCTGTTGACGACGCAACTGCCGCCGAAGAACGGGAAGTCGCAAAGCGCAAAGAGCTTGAGAAGAAGCTCGCGGAGAGCGCGGCCGACGAGAGCCTCAAGCAGGAGCTTGAGGATGCCAACGCCGAGATTCAGGCGCTCGAGGAGCTCCGTCTAAAGGAGAAGGCCGACTTCAAGGAGAAGCTCGCGAGCGCGGCCGAAGCTGGTTCGGTCGCCCAAGACCTCGCCGATGCAAACGACGAGATTGAAGCCCTTGAGGAGCTTCGCAAGACGCTTGAGACCGACCTCACGGAAGCCAAAGGCAAACTTGGGGAGCTCGAGGGGGCCGTCGAAGAGCTTGAGACGACGCTAGCAAGCGAGCGTGATGCCGCGGCCGCGAAAGCCAAAGAAGGCGCAAGCGAACTGGAAGCGGAACTCGATGCCCTCAAGGGAGAGGTCGACAACCTTCGCGCGGACTACGACGACGCTAACGACGAGGTCGACGAGCTCAAGAACTCGCTGGCACGCGCAGAGGAAGAGCGCGACGCGGCACGGGACGAGAACGACCAGCTGGTCAGCAAGGCCGAGGCGTTGGCCGAAGAGATGGAGAAGACGCGTGCCGCGGCGCTCGAAGGCGCCGAGTCGGCGGCGAAAGAGCAGGCGGCTGCGTTCGAGCGGACACGAAAAGAGCTCGACGAGACGCAGGAGGCGCTCATCACGGCGACAAAGTCGCTGTCGGATGAGAAGTCGAACGTCAAGAGCGCCAATGAGCGCGCGGACGAACTCTCCAAGCAAGTGAAGACGTTCGAGAAAGACAACGCCACCCTCAAGCAGATGCTGCTCGAAGCGGCGCCCATCGACGAGCACAACCAGCTGAAAGACGAGCTGGCCGCGCTTCAGAAGGCGCAAGGCAACCTCACCGACGCGCAGAGCCGGGTGAAAGACCTGGAGTCCGACAACCTGGCGCTTCGGCGGGCACTTGAGGACGCAGAACGGCGGGCTGACGGCGCAGCAAATGTCGCCAAGGAAGTCGATGCGATCGAAAAGGAGCGGCGGAAGCTCTTTGAAGACCGTGACCGGGTTCAGGCAGAGCTGGACGCGATCGCTGACGACAAGGCCAAGCTCGCCAAGGAGGCCGATGCGACCCGTGAGGCACTCAAGCAGGCTCAAGATGAGCTGAAGGCAAGCACGAAGGTCCAAGCGAAACAGGCCAAGACCATCGAGACACTTGAGGAGAAGCTAAACGAGCTCAACGACACACTCATGGCGGCACCTGACCCAGGCAGCCACGACGAGCTTCAGCAAGCGCTCAAGGACGCGATGTTGGACAAGTCAAAAGCGGACAAAGAGGCGGCTGCAGCCACGAAGGCGCTCGCAGCCCTCAAAGACGAGCTCTCGCTTGCGGCCAACCAGGCGAAGAAAGACAAGAAGGGCCTCGACGAGTTCAAGCAGCAGGTCAAGGATCTCAACGGGAAGCTCTCGGCGCTCAGCAAAGAGCACGACGAGCTGACGCACGTCCTCTCAAGAGCGGCTTCGGAAGACGAAGTTGTCGCCATGAAGGACAAGCTGAAGTCGCTTGAGGCGCAGGTCGCCAAGGGTGAGAAGCTCCGGGCAACGGTCGGCAATAGCGAGAAGGCGCTTCGTCAGGAACTCGAAAGTCTCAAGAAAAAGCTATCGGCCGCCGATAAGGTGCAAGCAGACCTGACCGAGGCGCGCACGGCGCTCAAGCGCCTACAAGGCGAGGTCGCTGCGAAAACGACGTCGGAGACCGAGCTGAAGAAGGCGAACGAGACCGCAAGCAAAGAGCTAGCATCCCTGAAGAAGAGGCTGGAAGCGGCGCGGTCGGACACGTCCGCCGCCGACAAGGCAAGCGCTGAGGTGAAGACGCTTGAGGCCTCGCTCAAGAAGGCGAAGAGTGCTGCGGCAGAGCTCAAGGAAGAGAACGAGCTTCTGCTCAAAACCAACAAGAAGAACACCAAGCGACTTGCTGCCCAGATCGAAGAGCAGAAAGTTCTTGAGAAGACGCTCGCAGACGCCAAGAAGGCAGCGAGCGCGGGTGCGGGTGATGCTGCAGCTCTTGCAAAGCTACAGGCCGCCCACGACGACCTCAGCAAGGAACTCTCTGAGCGCAACAAGCGCGTCAAGGACCTGGAGAAGGCCGTCGCGGCTGCAAAGGCAGACGCCGAGGCGTCCGACGGCAGCGTGCCGGCCGACGAGTACAACTCGCTGCAGGGCGAGCTGGAGGACGAACGCAAGAGCCACGCGGAAGCCCTCAAGACGAACGATGCGCTGGCCAAGAAGCTCGAGCGAGTCCGCGCCGAGCTTGAGACCGAGCGAGATCGTGCTGACGATGCTGAGGCCGCAAGCGCCATCGGTGGCGGCGGTGGCGATGACGCCATGCGTGAGAAGATGGACGAGGCGTATCAGGACGTGAACTCGCTTGCACGCGACTGGCGCGACAACGTCCAGGCTATCGGTGACAACATCATCGAGATCGAAGCGGAACTTGACTCGGATGGCCCGACCAAGGACGCGTTCGATGCCATCACGGATGCACTAAGTGCACTCAACGACTCAGCGAGTGAGATGAAGAGTGCCCTTAAGACGATGAGGAACATCCTCAATGAGTGACGCAGAGCTCAACCAAAAGCCACTTCCCGCCGAGGATCAGAACATCACGCTGATCGCTGTGCGTGAGGGCAACATCTCGGTCACGTCAGCGAAAGTGCTGGTCGTGAAACCAAGTGCGATAGCGCTTGAGGTGAACACGAACGTCAGCGAACCGCCGGACTGGGAAGATGCCCAGCCCGTCACGCTGATTTACACTCACGAAGACCGCGTCATGCGGCTTCGTGCCAGCGTTGACGAGCGCGTCTCCGAGACCCGTCTTCTGGTGAAGCCGATTGGCGACGCTATGGAAGGCGACCGTCGTGACTTTCGGCGCGCTGATGTGGCTGCGAAGGTCTACGTCGAGCGGATCGCTGGGACCATGGCGGACGCGCGCGAGGCACAGGCGGTTGCCATCACTGACAGTGCACGCTTTGACGACCAGACCGTGAACCTGTCTGGCTCAGGCGTGTCGTTTTTGAGCGGCCTGCCGTTTGAGGCCGGCGACATCGTCGATGTCCGGTTGATCTTGAGTGCACCGACGACCGCGCATGTCTCGATCATCGGCCGCGTCGTTCGTGTGTTCGACGGCGATCCGCTCAAGAAAATCGCTGTGCGCTTTGCCGAGCTGTCGGAAGCCCACCAAGACATTCTTGTCTACACCGTCTTCTCCAGCCACTTCGAGTCTGAAGGACTGGCAGATGCGTTTGAGGACTTGAAGCCCGGAGACGCCGCTCAGGCTGAGTGACCGGGCGCGCCGCCCTACCCCTCACTCAACAAACGAAAAAAGGGTGGAGCCATGCTCCACCCTTTTCTTCGCTCTGCCCGCAGCACGGGCGAGTCTTCTTCTCGCTACAGATCGAAGTCGTCGTCTGCGGGACCCGTCGGAGCCGGCTTCGGCTTCTCTGGCTCGGCAGGCTTGTCGACGCTCTTCTTCGGGAACGAAATCGTCTTCTTTGCGATGTGATAGCGAACACGACGAATCGTGCGCTTTTTGAACTCGGTGGGCTTCACGGTGATGGTCACAGGGTCGAGTCCGTCCTCAACCGGCGTAAAGACGATCTCAAACTGGTCGGTCTCATCGAGCTTCAGCCCCTTCACGTGGGCGACTTTTCCGTTCCGCTCGAACTCGGTCTCACCCCAATCCTCACCGTTGACCGAGACCTTGGTGTAGGCGGCGTTCTTGAGCGTCACGTGGAATTCACCAACGCGCTCAGCCTCTTCTTCCGCCGAGGTGCCGGACCACGCGGAGCCGCTCAACCCCATCAGTAACGTCAGCGCCATTGCGAGAACCTTCATTGCCTACTCCTTTTCGTGCCGATGTCAGGCGGTGCGATGCTAGCAAACTTCGGATGGTGGGCAAGTCTCAGTCCCACGCAACCGTGACCGCGCTGACAGCAATGCGCTTTTGCCGTTCTCTATTCCTGTGATGCAACAGGAAAGCTTCGGCATGCAGCCCAGGCTCAACAGACGCGCTGCCCGCCAATCCAGGTTGCTGCGGCAGGGTTGTCATCGCCGAAGCGGTAGAGCAGCTCGCGCCAGTCGCTCACGGTCGTTACCACGAAGTCGGCGGGTCCGCCGACCTGGAGCAGGCCGCCTGTTGCTAGGCCGAGAGCACGTCCACCGGCCGCCGTCAGACCGAAGAGGCTCTCTTGGACGCTGAGACCGTACCATGTGCTGGCCAGCGTTCCGACAAGCCACGGGTTCAGCGTCGGGGAGCTGCCAGGGTTGTGGTCTGTCGCCAGAGCCATGGGCACGCCAGCTTCACGCAAGGCAGCAACAGGGGGACGGCCAGAGTCCCCGAGGTAGAGTGAGGCGGTTGGCAAAAGGACTGCGACGGTTCCGGAATCGGCCATCGCTGCGACTGCGTCGGCACGAAGGTGCTCAAGGTGGTCAACGCTCACTGCGCCCAGCTCAGCCGCCAGGCGTGCCACCCCCGTGTGGCTCAGCTGCTCTCCATGTGCCTTAAACGGCAGGCCGCTCGCCCGCGCTGCACGGAAGAGTGTTTCCGCTTCGTCGAGCGAGAATGCGCCTTTGTCGCAATAGACGTCTAGCTGGTCGACAAGCCCCTCGTCGACAGCCTGCGGCAGGATCGTGTCGACGATATGGCGGACGTAGGCCTGAGACCTTCCCTCGAACTCGGGCGGTATCACGTGAGCGGCGAGGAGCGTGGTTGTGATGTGAACAGGGGTCGTTGAGGCGAGCTCACGTGCGGCGCGAAGCTGCATAAGCTCCGTCTCAAGCTCAAGGCCATACCCACTCTTGATCTCGACGTGCGTCACACCACGCCGCATGAGCGTGTCGAGCCTCTTGCGCCCGCTCAAAACGAGGTCGGCCAGCGTGCTGGACCGCGTCCGACGCATCGTGCGCCGGATGCCGCCACCGCGCTGCGCCATCTCCAAGTACGAGACCCCTTCGCAGCGGAGCGCGAAGTCGACCACCCGGTCCCCGCCGTAGATCAAGTGGGTATGGCAATCAACGAGTCCCGGCATGACAACCTTGCCGCCAACGTCCACGACGTCATGAGAGTCGGTCGCCAGCTCGCCGGCCCGGCCGATCTCGACGACCTCCCGTCCCGCGATCGCGAGCGATGCGTTCGTGTGAACGCCTAACAACCCGTCGCCGCCGCCGCGCATCGTCAAGAGCTGGCCAATATTGTCCAGCACGGTCACAGGCTGCGTCACTACTGGCGGCTCTGGATCTGAGCAAGCAGGTCTGTAAGCAGCTGCTCGATCATCGTGTCATGCCCGCCCTTGTCGAGCTGTTTGCTCGCCCATAGTGCGATGTCCGCGTCACCGAGCGCGACAACCCCCAGCCCGTCGATGATGCGTCGCTTCAGCGGTTCTTCCGCACCCAGCCAGCCGATCCGCGTGTCCCCGAGCTCGACCCGCACCGCCTGGCAGATCTCGTCCGCCCCCTCCGCCTCGAAAGCCTTAAGGAGCCCAGCACGGATCCGCACGTCGCGTGTTGACCGAAGCACCATCGCGGAGACACAGCGCCGAGTGGTTGACCCAGAGCTCACGAACTCGGAGTACACCGAGACAACCTTCTCGAGCGTGGAGTCCACCTCCTTGGGGATCTCGTCAGGCGGGACGTCGGCGTGAGACTTGAAGTAGTGCCCGATCGTGTCGCGGATCGCCCACGACATCACGGTGAAGTCAGCCTCGACTTCTGAGCGCTCGACCAACGCTGCGAGCGGCTTGAGCACACTGAAGTCTCGAATCCGAGCCAGCGCGACAACCGCGGAGCGCTGCTCTGCGCTTAACGGCCCATCGAGGTCCTCAAGGACTTCACGAAATACCGGGATGCTCTTGTGATCGCGCAACGTTCCCAGTGCCTTCATCAAAGGGGCTCGAAGCGCGCTTGTTTCCGCCCCGCTGCCCTCTTCGATCGCCCGCCTAAGGTCCGGCGCAACGGTCTGGCGCAGCCGAAGTGACGCACGATCTTGCCATGACTTGAGCTTGCCGCTGTCGCGCCATGAATCGGACGCTGTGTTGATGTAGGCCCCAAGCCTGCTGAGAGCGCCCAGCGCCTCGGCGCGGACCACCTCTGGTTGCCCAGGGTCGCGCCACACGTCATCGGTGACAACCAAGGCGTCCTCGACGTACTGCTCGCGGCGGCGGTCCCCAAGCTCGTTGAGCACTTCCAGCTTGTGGGCGGTGTCGTCGCCGCGCAGTGACGTCCGAAGAAAGCCGAAGCGGGAGTACTCGCCAAAGAACCCATCCGTGAGACCCTCAAACGTCCAGCCGCTGCCTAAAGCGAGCGCGACCAAGATGGCGCTGGCGGGCAGGATGTAGTTCTTCTGCGCTTTGAGCACGCGGAGGTCGTCCTCAAAGTCCGGTGACTCTACAGCCTCTCCAAGGACGACGCGTCGACGCCACTCGCCGGGAAAGATCTGATCGGCAATCAGGATGGCGGCGAACGTTGCGCCCGCGAGCATCGTAAACGCAAAGAACGTCATGACGAGGAGATCAAGTCCAGTGGATGTCGACGTGTTGCGCACCCACTCAGTCAGTGGCACCGCCAGTGCGATCCAGACCGCGAGACAGATCAACGTCGCGACAATGAGCCGCGTCTTGGTCTTGGCGATAAGCCGTATCGGATTCATTGGACCTCATGTGCGGGCCACGCGTCGTGCGCGACGTTCGACCGAAGGACGATGTGCCTCAGCGCACCTTACGTTCCACAACAACCGACACACCTGCACGGCGTCCGCCAAGCCGTCTGCTACGTGAGCAGTCGCTGGAGATGGCAAGTGCCTAGTCGGCGCTCTCGTCGCGATCGGTCTCGGGCGTGGTTGGAAAGAAGAAGCCAACCGACAGCCCAAACATCCAGTTGTGGCCAAACGATGCCCCAGGAACCGACCCGTCACGTCGCGAGGCAAGCGCACGACTCACGAGGTAGTCGCGAATGTCGAAGCCGATCGAGATCCAGTCTTCTGGGAAGATCCGCGCCCCGACACCGAACATCGGAGCAATCGACACCGAGTCGTCAATGCGTTCGCTTCCCGACACAAGAGCAACGCCGACACCGAGGTTGATGTGGACGTCGAACCGGACGAGTGCGTCCGAAAAGAGCATGGCCTTGCCCGCGAAGGGCACAATCTCGACAGCAGCGTTTGCGAGCAGCTGTAGCGAGGACGTGCTGAGGGCAAAGGGCTGGTCAGGTCGGCTCAGCTCGCTGTTGATCTCATCGGTCAGGCGCGTCGACAGCGCCCCGCCTGCAAAGACATCAACACCAAGCCCAACCCACGTGCCGAGGTAGTAGCGGTAGCTCAGGCCGGCTAGGAGGTTACGCTCATATTCATCGTTGAGCGTCATGCCGAAAGCAGGCTGCAGAGCGTGGCGCCCATCATGGAGCTTCACCCCATTGACGACAGGAGGTTTGCCCTCGAGCGCGGGATTCTCAGCGTGAGCGGTCGTCGGCGCGAGCAACGTGCCGGCCCCTGCAACAACGAGACATAGCGCTCCGGCAAGTCCGGAGAGCCTCTCCGCGGCACGACCAAGTTTAGAACGGCGATTCAACTCACCCGTCATCTTCGTCACCTTGTTCCGAATGGTCCGCATCAGCGTGGCAACGAGTAGTCGAAGCCAAACGGAAGGAAGAACGTCAGGCCAGCCTGGCCGACGATGTTGTTGACGAGCTCCGAACCTGCGTTGAAGTCCTCGACGAAGATTTGGTCGCGAACCTCAAAGCTTAGCGTCATCCACTCGGTCAGGAAGAAGCGCATGCCGGCTCCCACCATGCCTGTCGGCTTGAGCCCATCGCCTCGGGTCGTGTCCGTCACGCCGCCCCCGATCGACAGGTACAGGTCGAAGTACACGAGGCCGTCGTTGAACACGGCGAACTTGCCCTCGAGCGGCACGAACGACACGTCGCCGCCGGCGTACCATTGAATCTGTGACCGCTCCGGGAAGAGCTCGAAGTTGTCGACGACTTCGTCAAACAGAGCCGAGCGGTCCGAGAAGTAGTGGCCGTACGTTGCTCCGATCGAGATCCACTCGCTGATGTGGAACCTTCCACCAGCCGTCGCCAGCGTGTGTCGATACATTGTGTCAGCTGAGGCGATCCCTCCGCCGACAAAGAGCTCGAATCGCATCGACTTCAAGATCGGGCGCTGCTGGATGACACGCACGGCTGCGTCATCATCGAGCGATGCCGAGGCCTCCTCAGCAGGCGCCGCGTCAGCGGCAGCGTCACCAGCTGTCGCTGCATCTGCAGGTTCGCCTGCCCAAGCTGCGGGCGCTCCGAAGAGCCCGCAGAGCGAGAGCCCGGCGAAGAGTGTCGTCATCCGGCGCGACAACAGTTTCATTCGCAAACCGTCCACCTCGTTAGCGGCCAAGAACCGGCCCGACCATAGCCCGCAGTTGTAGGTGGGTCAACCGGTCAAGACTCGCATGTGAGCGGCTTCGATACCGTCTCCGAGACCTGCTGTTGACCCGCGGTGAGTCGTTGCATTCGTGTACAGAAGGCGCACGTGACCGGTCGCCTGTCAGCGGAAGCCCCCGGTGCGTCTGCAGCGTCACGTCATCGCTGTTCGGACGTTCGGACGTTCGGACCCGGCCAGAGGCCTTTTGAGCGCGGTGCATTTGGCTCATCCGGCATCGGATGCTCACCAGGAGCACAGGCACACGCTACGAGGCGAACAGGGCCTCGACGAACTCCGCGCCGTCAAAGTCCTTGAGGTCCGCCACGCGCTCGCCGATCCCAATGTAGCGGATCGGAATGTGGAGCGCGTCGCACACGCCGAGCACGACACCACCTTTGGCGGTGCCATCGAGCTTCGTCAGAATGATCCCGGTGACGTCCGTCGCCTCGTTGAACATCGTGGCTTGCTGGATTGCGTTTTGCCCCGTGGTCGCATCGAGCACCATCAGCACCTCATGAGGCGCACCGTCGATGGCTCGGCCCATCACGCGCCGCACCTTCTTGAGCTCCTCCATCAGGTTTTTCTGAGTGTGCAGGCGGCCAGCCGTATCGACCAAGACGATGTCCGCCTTCTCAACAACGGCTGACTCCACCCCATCGAAGACCACCGACGCGGGGTCCGCCCCTTCTTTGCCGCGCACCGTCTTGGCGCCAACCCTGCGGCCCCAGTGCTCAAGCTGCTCTGCGGCGGCGGCCCGGAAGGTATCACCGGCGACGAGCTGGACGGTGTGGCCTTCGTTAACAAAGCGATGGGCGAGCTTTCCGATGCTGGTCGTCTTGCCGGTGCCGTTGACGCCGAGAACCATGATCACCTTCGGCTCGCCCTCCTTCGGAAGCGTGCCACGCGTGTCCGTCGCGCCATCGAGGATCGCCCGTGCCTCACTCCGCAGGGTCTTCCAGACTTCCTTCGGATCCGAAAGCGACTTGGCGTCGACGGCCTCGCGCACCGAGTTCAAGAGCCGGTCCGCCGTCTTGACGCCGATATCGGCTGTGAAGAGCACCTCCTCGATCTCATCGATGAGGCTGTCGTCGATCGTCTTTTTCGACGCAAACAGGCTGCCGAGTCGGGCGATGAAGCCTTCTTTGCGCGTCTTGCCTAGGCCGTCGCGGACCGTTCGCACTGGCTCCGGTTTCGGCGTGGGCTCAGGACGTGGCGCAGGCTCTGCTGGTGCGACCTTGGCGACCTCCGCGTCGACCTTGGCGACCTCCGCGTCGGCCTTGGCGACCTCCGCCTTGACCTCGGGTTTGTCGGCAGCCTCCACCGGCGGCTTTGCGACAGCTTCCGGCGCCTCAGCCACGCGTTCATCGGCCGCGACGGCGCTCGCAGTCGCGGCGCCGACAGTCGCGACCGCCCCTTTCGCCGCATCGCTGACCGAGGAGGACGTGCTCACCTCAACGGGTGGCGCCGCAAGCGCTTCGGTCGGCTTCTGTTCTGGACGCTCGGCGTCGGTGGTGGTCGTTGCGCCGCGGCGCATCCACCACAAGACCAGCAGCAGCACGACCACCGCGCCTGCAATGCCAAGGATCATTCCGGTGTTGTCTGCAAACAAGAACCCAGTCATCGTTACCTCGCAGGCGATTCGGCGCGGGACCATAGCAGCGAGGTGCAGCTTTGACCACGGAGCCTTGGCCGGGCACCATCCGGATGAAGCGTCGCGTCCGACGCGTTACGCTCTGTCTCGGCGCGCAGCGCCAGCGGCGCACCCGCAACCTTAAAGAAGGACTCTCTCTGCCGCCCTGCCCTCACCGCTGTCTCGTGGCCCTGGTTCTGCCAATGTTGGCGGTGTCGCTTGTGGCTTCCAGTGCGCAAGCAGTGCCGCTTCAGGTGCGCGCTCGTACCACGGTGAGTCTTGCGCTGGAGCGCGGTCCGGGCGGTGCGACACTCGTCGGCAAGCTGGTCGACGACCGCGGGGATCCGATCGCAAGCGAGTCCGTCAGCGTTCACATCGATGGCGTGGTGAGCCGGTCCGTCGTCTCTGCGGCCGACGGAAGCTTCCGTCTCGCGCTCGACAACGATGTGATCGAGCGCGCAACGGCGATGCATGGCGCGTCGATCCCGTTTCGCGCTGGTTTCGACGGCGACCGGCGCTTCGGTCGTGCGCAGCACCGCGGCGTCGTCGACGTGGCCAAGCGGCCCTCCACCATGACGATGAAGGTCGCGCCACAACGTATGCCCTTGTTCGCCGGCAAAGTGCGGGTCGCGATCGAGCTGCAATCCGGCTCAACAGCCCTCGCGAATCGCCCCGTCAGCGTCCGGGTCGGGGATGGGCGTGAGCTTGTTGTCACCACCGACAGCTACGGGAGCGCAGCATTTCTTGTTCACGACGGCGTGTTCGGCTCTGCCGGACGTTACACCGTCGAAGCGCGCTTTCTCGGCGATGCCCTTCACGGCCCGGCCATCGCCAGCTCTCACTTCACCGTGACTCAGCCAACGCGCATCACGTTGCGGGTCGGACGCGAAGGCAGCGAACGTGAAGGGCGCTATCGCTTCAGCGGTCGCCTGTCGGACTTGGAGGGACCGGTCAGCGGCGCAACCGTCGCGGTCCTTGTGCGGTCAGCCGATGGCGAAGAGGAGCGCGTGTTGCGGCTTGCAAGGACGGACGACCGCGGGGTCTTCCTAGCGGCAATTCCAGGGCAGGAGCTCTTCGGCGAGCACCGAGGCGATCTCATGATGAGGGCCGTCTACTCGCCAACAGATGACGTCACGGGGGGCGCCATCTCACGGCCGGTCAGCGTGCGTGGACGCGGTGCAGCAGGCGTTCCTGTGAGCTACTACCTCATCGCGTTGGCCTGGCTTGTTGCGCTAGCTGGCGTTGTCCAGCTCGTCCGGCGCGGGGTGCTTGCCCAGTGGTGGGCAGGCCTACGTGGCCGATGGAGCCCCAAGAAAGCCAAGCCGCCGGTCGAGAGCGAAGCGGCCCTACCCTTCATCACGCCTCCAGCGGCGAAACCTGGCCCGAAGGCGCGGCCCAATGCTGTCTCTGGTGTGGTGGTGGATGGCCACAGCCGGAGCCCGCTTGAGGGAGTCGCGATCACACTGACGTCTGCGACGGAACTACTCACGGTGCGAACGGACGCTGACGGTCGTTTGGAGGTCGCAGAGTTGGCGCCTGGGGTATGGCAGCTCACCATGTCCCTGAAAGGCTACACATCTCGCTCCACCGAAGTGTCGGTGCCGCACGGCGGGCAGCTGGACGGCGCACGCTTCGCCCTTGTGGCAATACGTCGCGCAGTTCGAGATATCTACTCGGATGCTCTTGAGAGCTTCGAGGGCGCACTGGAGTGGGGGCGGACCACGCCGCGCGAAGCTTTTGAGCTGGCCCAGGTGCCCACGAACGAACGCGGCAGAGCGCTCGGTGAGCTGCGGCATGTGGTGGAGCAAGCGTGGTATGGCGGTGAGACGCCAGAACCGGCCGACGAGCTTCGCGCACGCCAGCTCGCGGCAAAGGTTCGCTCGGAGGTGACGCGATGAGCGGGCGCTGCTCGGCTTTCATGGCGGCGTTTGCAGCGCTTGCTGTCGCCCACGGGCATGGCTCTGTGCTGGCTAGCGACTACGACTTCGCGAACAAAGGCTGGAACGGCCTGTCCTACCTCATCGAGACCGCGAAAGAGGCGAAGGTCGAAGTCGATACCGACCAAGTCCTCGATCTCACGACCCTGACCCCCGACGAAGTCTTGCTGTGGGTCTACCCGCCCACAGGCTTGCCTGTGGAGGAACTCCTTGGGTTCGTGCGTGAAGGTGGCCGATTGATCATCGCAGACGATGTCGGCGGTGGCGGTGAGTTGCTTGCGGCGATTGGCGTCGAGCGCTCGAGTCGTGCACCGGCAAGACACCTGACCTGGTTTGGGGGCGTCAACGGGTTTCCGGTGGTCGACGCTCAAGGCGACCACTTCCTGTTCTTCAACGTTGACCGAGTGATCGCCAACCACGCGTCGACGCTTAGCGGTGAGGGCACCCCAATCGCGAGCTTCGATGAGGGTGGGCACTTGGCCGTCGAGCGCCGTTGGGGTGCGGGAGCGGTGCTTGCCGTGGCCGACAGCTCAATGCTCATCAACGAGATGCTCACACAGTTCTATGGCAACAAGCAGTTCGCAGCCAACCTCACGCGCGTGTACTGCACCTCTGAACCGTGTCGCATCCGAATTCTCGGCACTGACGCGGTTGCCCGAGGCGAGTACCGGCGTGGGCAGCAGCCCACGGGGGCGATGCCGCAGACGATCCGGCGCGCCGCATCGGGTGTCAACGACATGCTCGACGCCACGTCCAACGCCCTGCAAACGCCGGAGGGGCGTGCTGTCATCTTCGGGTTGTTGAGCATCATCGCGCTCGTCATTGCGGGTCGAGCGCTGTCCCGCGGTCGCGTCCCGCCGGATGCGCCACACCGTGCCAACGGTGGGGAGCTGCCGCCGCAAGTTGAGGTGGCTGCGGGACTGGCGACGGTTCGCGGCGAGGCCGACTTTTTCGGGCTCGCGAGAACACTTGCCGACCAAGCAACCATGCTCCTTGAGCGCCCCGAAGTGATTCGCGCGATCGCCTCCGAACACGACCTGCCAGATGCCGGACAGGTGCGGGCGTCGCTTGTGCGAGGGGCCGCGACGCGTATTCGAAGTGATCTCGTCGCGCTACGCGGCCGTCAGGCCCCTGTCGTTTCAGCCGAGCAGTTCAGTCGCCTCTACGACGATGTGAAGACTCTGGAGCGTGCACTTCCTACCCCTGGCAGGAGTCGCCAGCCACGATGAGCGCTTGTGAGGATCGCGTACGCGACGTTAACGTCGCGTCTCTGTGGGCGCCGACTGCCCGGAACACAGGAGGGCCGAGCCAATGACGGTTGAAGTCTATGCTGATGAACGAACGCGGGCTTCTGCCGTGCGCCAGCGCCTGGTTCAGGAGATTCGCAAGGTCTACATCGGCAACACAGAGACCGTTGACCTGCTTCTCATCGCGCTTTTGGCGCGAGGGCATGTGCTCTTGGAGGGGGTGCCCGGCATCGCCAAGACCACCCTGATCAAGACGTTTGCTCAGACCGTCGGTCTGTCGTTCTCTCGGATCCAGTTCACGCCCGACCTACTGCCAGCTGACATCACTGGCACCTATGTCCTCAACCTGCGGTCCAACGAGTTCACGCTGCGGCGGGGACCGATCTTTGCCAACGTCGTTCTCGGCGACGAGATCAACCGCGCGCCCGCAAAGACGCAGAGCGCATTGTTGGAGGCAATGCAGGAGAGCCAAGTCACCATCGAGGGGGACACGCAGGAGCTTCCACAACCCTTTATCGTGTTGGCGACCCAGAACCCGGTCGAGCAAGAAGGCGTCTACGTCCTACCCGAAGCCCAAGTGGACCGGTTTCTGTTCAAGATCGTGCTGGGCTACCCGACCTTTGAGCAAGAACGGCAGGTCCTTGGGACCTACAACACCCCGCTGCCAGATGTGTCCGAGGTTCTCGATGCCGACGACATCAAGCGGCTCAGCGCGGCCGCCGAGATGACGTACATTGCACCGCCCATCATGGACTACATCGTGCGCCTCGTGCAGCACACACGGTCGCACGGGGCGGTCCTCCTAGGTGCGAGTCCACGCGCCTCGCTCGCGCTGATGCGGTGCGCGAAGGTCTGTGCATTCATCGCGGGGCGTGACCACGTGCTGCCAGACGATGTTCGCTCACTCGTCGTCGCTGTCCTCAATCACCGCATCATCCTCACGCCCGAAGCCGAGCTCGACCAGCTCGGCGTCATCGACGTGATCAACGAGTGCTTGGCGGCAGTGCCGTACAGCCACGAGGCGTGAGCGTCAGCGGGTCAAATGCGCGGCGCAGCCCGGCGAGGTCATCATGTTTTGGCTGCGACAACCGCTGCGCGTCGCCTTATGCAACGGCGGTGAGACGTGCCTGCTGAGGCCGCTGACAGCTCAGCGCGGCGAGCCGCCGACCTAGAGTCGGTGGCCGCGACTCACTCGGCGGCTGCGCTCGCTTGGACAGGCGCCGACACGACACGGAGGGTGCGCCTCGCAGCGGGCGGAGCCGCCCTGCTCTGCTTAGGCGTCATGACCTGGACCATCGGCTTGCTCGCTGGCTTACCCTTTGTTGTGCTGATCGGAACGGCAGCCTTGTTGGGGCTGAGCCTTGGCTTGGTGGCAGCGACGCTGCTCTCGGCTCGCCTGAAGGACCGCAGCGAGTCGCTCGTGCACTGGGACATGCACAGCAGCCCTAAGCTTGTGAAGGGTCGGGTTCGTCACGAGCAGGTCGACGCTACGGCAAAGGTCGGCCGGCGCCCCCTCTCGGCGGTCAAGGCTCACGCAAGCCGTGGCTTGTCGGTAGGCTGCGTCCCCGTCGGTCCTGGGCGGATCGGCGTTGAGCTCGAGGCGAAGACGCTTGGCGACTGCTGGATCCACGGGTTCACCGTTCGGATGGAGTCGTGGGCGGGGCTCTTCCACGTCTCGGAGTACCTTCCTGCCTCTCAGCGCTTCACGACCGTTCCCCGACGTTTCGCGGGAAACAACGCCGCTTCGTTGCGGTCGACACGGACTGCCGTCTACGAGCACACAGGGAGCACCAGCCGCAAGCGGCGTGGGTTCGGGCTCGAGATTCGCGAGCTCCGCGATTTCCAGGCGGGTGACCCCTTCAAGCACATCGCGTGGCGAGCCAGCGCACGGCGCGGAAAGCTTGTGTCGCGTGAGTTCGAGTCCGATCGCGTCCTGAGCGCACAGCTGCTGGTCGACGTGTCACCGTCGATGAGCTGGGGGGTGCCGGGTGAGACGCGTCTAGACTATGCGCTCGACCTCGCTTACGAGCTTGCTGCGAACCTTATCGGCGACCGCGACCGCGCAGGCCTCATGCTCTTTGACGACCGAGTGCGCCTCAAGGTCCAGTCAGGTGCCGGGCGTTCGCAGCTTACGCGTATCGTGGATGCGCTCTTGGAAGCGCCCTGGCTCATCCACGAGGACCGCACGGAGCTAAGCGACATCGAGCTGGTGGAGCGTGTCGCGTCGTTCCTCTCAAGCCAGGAGGGACGTAGCTTCGAGCTGCCCGATGGACTGTTGACCCACACGAGCATGCAGCTCATCCGACATGACGAGGCGAGAGTCATCGAACATGCTCAGGAAGCTCTACAGGTGGTTGCGCTGGAGCGCGCCCGAGGGCCGCTTGTGCCCTTCGACTCCTACTCAGCGGACTACCAACGCAGCATCCTCCGCGCGTTCTGCCGACACAAAGGGGTCGATCTGCCGCTTGACCCGTCGCCTGTGAGTCGCGGCCAAGCACGCGGGCTTGAAGCCGCTGTCCATGAGCTGATTGCGGCGCGGGGTGGACCCTTCACGGTCGTTGTCATCTCCGACTTCTACAGCGCCAACGACTTGAGCGCGCTGCGCCGCATCGCCGTAGCGCTCCGCCGCCGCCGCCACTCGCTGGTTGTGCTCTGCCCCAATGATCCGGCGTTCGACGCGGCAAACGCCGCCGGTCGAGGGCCGCTGGAGCAGGCGATTATCGACGTTGAGCAGCTACGGATTCGGCGGCATGTTGCGGCCGCGCAAGCGGTCCTTAGGCCTGCTGGTGCCGTCTTCCTCCCCGTCGGTCCGCGGGACGCGCTCCAGCTGGTGCTCGCGCGGCTACGACAGGCGGCGTAGTGCCGGCCCGTCCTTGTCGTGCGAGCAACGAGGTGCAGCCATGAAGGGCTTGGCGCACCCACCGCGTCGACGTCGCTAGGGAGCGACCGCGGAGACATCGGCTGTATAGATGCGGCTGGTCCAGATGCTGAGGCCGCGTTCCTTGTGGCCGCGGTGGTAGAAGACGGTCTTGCCATCCTTTGAGAACGCGCCGGCGTACTCGTCAGCGTGGTCATCGGCGACGCTGACCACATCCCCGGTCTCGAGATCGACAATCGCAACGTTTCGATTGCCGCCATCGAGGCGGTCGACCGCGACCCGCTTTCCGTCTGGTGAAAACGTGATCGAGGCCACGCGCATGCGC
The DNA here is from genome assembly GCA_938040325.1 of uncultured bacterium. Classification (GTDB taxonomy): domain Bacteria; phylum Myxococcota_A; class UBA9042; order PHBI01; family PHBI01; genus CALHXW01. The sequence continues at coordinate 28,645 of CALHXW010000240.1, forward strand.
ACGACACGGCGGTACTCACCCGTCTTGAGCGTCAGAAGCCCGAGCCAACGCCCGTCATTAGCGCTCTCACTGACCACGAGTCGGTCGCCTGACGGTGACGCTTGAACACGCTCGAAGGAGCCCGTGCCGCCAATGGCCTCGCCCTGCCCGTCTTCAGCCGTCGCAGGCCCCACGACAGCACGCTCCTTGGGGCCATCTTGGGTGAGCTCGACCTCATAAATGCTGCGGCTCTCGGCCCCCTCGAACGCGAGCGACAGGTAGTAGCGGTCACTTCCAGCTCCCCACGCGACCGACCCCATCGAGCCAAGCTCATGGGAGAACACGAGCTCATCGTTGGCATTGCCGCCAGCCGCAGCTGCTGACCACAAGCGCAACGAACTCGGAGCTCGACGGGCCGTTCGGTGCCAGTACGCAATGCGCGTGCCGTCTGGTGAGATGGCCGGGGTTGAGAAGTAGTGCTCAGCATGGCTTGCAAGCCGCTCGTACGTGCAGTCTTCGAGGTTGACCCGCACGAGAGACTTCGACCACTGCCACTCGTCAAGGACCACCGCTGCGTAGCGTCCGTCCCGCGACACGCTTGGCCAGCTGAAGATGTTGAACACCTCAAGACACGTCTTGGCCGCACCGCCGCCGGCGGGTAGGAGGACGAGCCGCTCGCCACGGTCGAGCGCTCGCGCTTCCCTGCGGTCGTAGCGTACATCGCGCTCCCGAATGGTCGTCATGGCAACGACGCTCCCATCAGGACCGCCACCGATCACGTAGGCCTCGCCGAGCGCATCTGTCTTGCGCCTGTCTGGACGGATCCCGGCCTCTGCGTCGCGAGCACGGACTTTCTCGGCCCGCTCATTCCACCCATCGACCTTGAGTCGGTGCTGTTGCGGGTTGGCGAAGAGCGCGCTCATGGTCGACTTCTGCTTGAGCTGGTCACGATCGAGCCCGTCGCCAGTGCGATACGGCTCAAGCGCGGGCTGCTCCGCAATCGCGGTCGCCAGTGGCGAGAGCAGTCGCTCAACGACGAACTCAGTGAACTTTGAGAGCCCCTTGGCAACGCCCCGCTCGGAGTACATCAATCCAAGGGGCTCGTCGACGAGGGCCCATGACTCGCGGGTCACAGCGTCGTGAAGCGTCGCCGTTGCTCGGTAGCGTTGTTCCGACGCGCCATCCTTTGACAGCGGCAGCTCCCCATCCGCGGTCAATCGGAGCTCGCCCCTAACGACCCACCTGGCTCCGGCCTCTGCCGCGCGGTTGAGCAGCGTCGACAGGTCCGCTGGTTTGTCGATCGTTTCCCTCACACGTGGGTCTGCACTCGGCACTGCCACGAGGCCTAGGGTGGAGAGGCTCGCCTCCAGCGCCTCGGTCGCGCGACTGGCGTAGCGGTCACCGTCCCACCAGTCCCTGGCCTGGGCGTTCGGACTCGGGACATCTGCCACGCCAAGCGCCACTAGGACGTGGGTCGGTTGTGGCTCGGCCGTGTCGCCGCTTAGCAACAAAAAAGCCGCCACAGCGCCGACCACAACGACCGCAGCCCCAAGGATGAGCCCCTTGTTGCCGCCGGTCCTTGGTGTCCAGTCGTCTTCAGCGATAGGCGCAGTTGTCTGTGCTTCGGTCACGAGCTTGTCCCCTGGGTTGTCGCCGCGTCGCCAACGCGCCGCGCGATCTTGTGCTGCTGATTGGACACCTGACCGTTCCCAGGAAGGCGCCATAACTTCAAGGAAATCTGAACTTGAATCGAACATGCGTTTGGCGGACGGTGGCGCCGTGAAACATCTAACCGCATCGTTCGTTGTCGCTGCCATCGTCCCTGTGCTGCTAGGCGGCTGTTCGTCGGATCCGGCAAATCCATCGAACGCCGACGCCGACATCGCCACGGATGTGGCGGATGACACGTCGGCAGACACGTTTGTTCCACCGGCTGCGCGACAAGCTGGTGAGCTCGCCGCAAGACCAGCCGAGTGCGAGGGCTCAGCCACGATCCGGTGTGCCCTTCCCTTCCCGTCGAATGCCTTCCTCGACCTAGATCCGACCACGACAACCGGACTTCGCGTGTCGTCCGAGCGCCTGCCCGTTGGGCAAGGCGACAGTGCAGCCGCCTTGGCGCGTGCTGACGGCTTCTCCCGGCTCACCCCTATTCTTACAGCGTTTGACGGACCGCTCGACCCGGCGACGATCGGCCTTGGGGAGACAGCCAGCCTTCGGCTCTACGCTGGCACCGCATCGGCGCCGCAGCACGTCGCGCTCGGGCGGTTCTATCTCACAGGCGAGGACACCGACGAGTCCTTGATCATCGCCTATCCGAGCGCACCGCTTGCCGGCGGAACGGAGCACGTTGCAGTGGTGACGGATGCGCTGACGTATGAGAGCGGTGTGGCTGTGGAGCGAAACCGGCACTCGGCCGTTGCGCTCGGCCTCGAGTCGCCGACAGACGCCACGGAGTGGGACGTTTGGGCCCATTTCGCGCCGGTCCGCGACCTGTTGGTTGGCGCCGACGTGCCCCTGGAGTCCGTGGTTCGCGTCTGGAACTTTACGACCAGGTCTAGAGACAACGCGCTAGCGGACCTTCGCGCGGTTCGGGACGCGCACATTGAGGCGGTTCGCAGTGGAGCGGTCGACGTGTCGCTTGACGAGGTGGAGGTACGAGACGCGGGGCCCGTCCAAGCGATTGTCTACGGCACCGTGACCGGCCTGCCGAGCTTTGTCTCGGCTGACGCCGGCCTGGTGCGTGACCCGGAGGGTGTACCGATGGCTGCCGGATCAACCAGCGCGCCGTTCCGCATCATGCTGCCGCGTGGGACGGACGACTATCGGGTCGTGATGTACGGCCATGGGACCGCTGGCAACGTCCGCGACTCGGCCTTCGACGACCTGATCGCCGACAAGAACGCCATGAAGGTTGGGTTCGAGTTTGATGGTTGGACCGGCAGCACCGTGGGGGAAAACTTGGGCAGTCTGCTGACTCCGGTCGCGGGAACTGACCGCATCGCCGCGCGGCTTGGGCAGTCCATCGCCACTGGCAACGCACTCTTCGAGCTCCTGACTGATAAGCTTGGCAGCCTCCTCGGGGAGCCGACTTGGACGGTCAATGGCGACGTAGTGGCCAATCCGACTGCCGGTCGGCAACCTTTGATGGATCAACCCATGTGGGCCGGAGGCTCGCTGGGTGGAACCATGGGCCTCGTGTTCTCCTACGTCGAACCCCGCATCGTGGGCGGCGTGCTCAACGTCCCGGGCGCTGGCTTCTCTCATTGGTTGCCGCGGTCGACCCTCTACCCGCTCTTTGAGCGCGCTCTTGGCGAGACGTACTCACCGCCGGTCGACCTCAACATGGCCATGGCGCTCTCGCAGCTCGTCTGGGACCCCGTCGATGGCGCGAACTGGGCGGACCCAACGAGCGGGCAGACGTTTCTCGTTCAGATGTCGGTTGGCGACCCAATCCTGCCCAACATCGGGTCGCGGCTTGTTGCCAATGCCGTGAAGGCACGCCTCATTGGCGCCGCGCTCCAGCCCATCGATAACCTGGTTCCGGCCGACACCGCTGTTGGCGAGTCGGGCTACACGCAGTACTGGGTGGATGACACGGGGCCTGTTGACGTGCATGGCTTTGCAGACAAGAACACGCCCGCCGGGGTCGCGGCACGGTCCCAGTTCATCGACTTCGTCGCCTCGTTGTGGGCAGGCAACCCAGTCATTACGCTGCCCGCCGCCTGCGTCGATGGTGCCTGCGATTTCCGAAGCCCTGAGTGAGCTAAGGCGCCTCAGCCATCGACGTTTTCGCGTTTCGGAGATGCCGCCACAAGGTCGACCGTGAGGGCCGTGCTGTAGACCTGGAAGAACTCCAAGAACGTGGCGAGGTCGCGCTTACGTGGCCATGCCTCGTCCTCATCGACCCACGACGCCAGCTCGTGCTCAAAGATGTCCTTGTGGTGGCGCTCGATCGCCCGCTCAAGGTCCTCTGGGCCCTCTACTTCCGCGAGGCAGTACGCCGTTGGGGCGGCTTGCAGCTCCTCGAGGCTCTCGGTGAGCTCACTCGCTTCGCTGGCGGGAAGCGCCTTTGTGAGCCAGTCGATGAACGGCTCCTGGGGAACAACAACAACGACGGTGCGATCTACGAGCCACATGGGCGGTCCTGGTCTTGGGGCAACTTACGCGGCCTTGAGCGTAGGCCAAGGGGGCTGTCAGAAGAAAGCACAACGCCGTCCTACTGGCCGGGTTGTCGTCCGTGTTTGACGATGCGCTCTGGATGCACACGCTGCTCGTCGAGCCGCGTGGGCTTGATGAGCTGGTCGAACGGCGGCGTGAGGCTGTCGATGTTGACCGTGCCGATCAAGACGCGGTTCTGGCCGTCATGCTGGCCCTCTTCCACCACGAAGCGTTGCCCGGTCTTGCGGTGATAGACCCCCATGTAGACCTTGTACTCTCCCGTCGGGAGTCCCGGCGGAAGCTGAACGAGGACGCGGTTCTCAAGGATCTGACCGGCTTGCCAACGAGGCGCAGGGTACATCCAGTCGCCAGGGATGTGGTCGTACGGAATGCGACGTCCTTCCGTCTCAGCGTGGATGAAGAAGAAGACATCGTCTGCGAGCGGACCTGGCAGCTCCCACCAGGTCGTTGCAAAGAACTCATGGCGTTGCGTGGCCTCTGACTGCACGTCGGATCCCAACAGCTTGAGTCCGTTCGTGAGTGTCGCCTTGGGCCCGGTGAGCCCTTCAGGGACCGCATCAAGGACGACTTCTCCAGGGGTCTGCTCCCACAGATCACGGCGCTCAAACAGCGAGAGGTAGTAGCTCCGTGAGCGCGGCCAGGTGCGGACGTGGACGTAGTTCTGTTGGAACTTTCGGTTGTAGATTCCAAACTGGAACGAGTTCGAACCGATGGCGCCGCCAATGGACGCGGGAGTCGGTTCCTTAGCGAACTTTTCGGCCACCCGGTCCATGCTCTGGCCGCGGACGTACGAGGTGAGGATGACCCACTCGGGGTTGCGTTCGTAAAAGTACTCGCGCATGTCCCGGTTGAAGTCGCGCTGGTTGTGCCGCGACTCGGTGGCCATGAACGCGTGTAGTCCATAGTCATAGCGCGCACGTGCGACCGTCCCTTCAACGAGCCCAATGAAGTCGAAGAAGGCAATGTCAGGCGCATGGTACGGGGTCGACCCCATGTCCTGGAACGCGGCGAGCGCGCCCGGGGCCGCATGACGCGTGATGAACTTGCCCATGTCGGGATGGTAGTTGCCGCTGAGGTCTCCGCGTCCGTTAAAGCCACCCATGCTGTTGTACGTGAACGTAAACGACAGCGCTGAGGCGACGATGACGCCAGCCCAGGCCATCAGCCAGATCACCCGTCGCGGCCAGACGCCGCTCACGAGCTTGACGAACGCTCGGACGATGTTCTCAAGGCCGAGCGCTGCGAGGAGCGCTAGGAAAGGAAGCGCAGGCAGGTAGAGCCGATGCCACCGCATCTCGTCCACGCCAACCTTGACGACGAAGCCCATGAACCCGACCACGATGCCAACCATCACCAGCTTCTCGATGACGCGTCGGCGGTCTAGGAATGCAAAGGGCGTCAGAGCCACGAGCACGCCGAGGTTGTTGAAGTCGAACATCTCGCGGAGCTTGCCCGCACCGGCAACCAACGCCAGCGTCGAGTCGCCCGTCTTGACGAAGAACGTGTTGGGAAGCAACGACCCATAGTAGAGAAGACGGAAGAGGTGCAGTGGCACCGTCACGGCGAGGAGACCGACGCCCCACATCAGCGTCACGCGGTCGAGGCGACGGTGGCGTACAACGCGCCAAAGCAGCGGCAGCCCGACGAGGATGCCGATCAAGTGAATCTCGGGTCGCGTGAGGCATGCCACGCCCATGAGCAAACCGCTGTAGAGCGGTCGGCGGTCGGGCCCGTCGGCGTTGCGTTCCGTTTTAGTACCGACAGGCGGGACAGCGCCTGCCTCATCGCCTGACGCCGCCTGGGAGCGCCACGATGACCACAAGAGGTATGCGCTCATGATGGGGGCAAACATCGCCAGTGGTTGCTCCATCCCGCTCGTAGACCAGAGCGCGACGTTGCTTGCAGTCGCGATCCAGAGGGCGGCCCAGAGGTCGGCGCGGTAACGCGTCATGCCGTGCATCAGCACAGCCGTGCGGCTCAACGCGAGCAGCATGCCGATGCAAAGAAGGGTCCCGAGCACCTCGCAGACTTGGAACAGATCGAGCCCGAGCGCCTCGAAGGGCACCATAAGGATCGTCCAAAAGAAGTTGGTGATGCCCTCAAGGTACTCGCCGTTGTTGAAGACGAGACCGTTGCCGTTGACGACGTTTTGCGCATATCGAAACGAGATGTAGGCGTCGTCTTTAACGAAGTCGACGGCCACCACGATGGAGGCGATCAAGACGCCGACGACGCCCAAGAACGCGAGTCGACGAGCGCGTGTGCTTGGTGGGTCGAGCTGAAGCGGCTGTAGCCCGCCGGTACGCTTAAACACCAGCCAACGGAGTAGCCACATGAGGGCAAACCCGATCGCCAGGGCAAGCAGCCACCCATGCCACGGCTGGATGAACGCGTTGAATCGCTCGCCCGCCATCGCGCTTGGCGTGAAGACGGCGACGCTGCCGTGCGAGCCGCTGCGGTCGAGAGCGAGGAAGCCTGCATGGATCCGATTGTCGCTGGCTTTCGGACTGATGAGCTTGACGCGCTTGCCGGTCTTTCGATGGTACAGCCCCACGTAGACCTCGAGCCTCTGCGGGTCACAGGCCTTGTGATCGAAGACCGTGAGCGTCATCTCATGGGCGACGACGCCATTGCTAGCCGCAGGAGGCTTTGCGTCGCGTACGGCACGGCACCGACTGGTGGTCGACTCCAAGTGCACGAACGTCGTGACGTTGGGCGGCAGCTCGCCGTCGACTCCAAAGTAGAAGCGAAGCGGGACGTCGACGCCAACGGCGATCGACGCCGGAGCCTCCAGGCCGAAGAAGCGGACGCCGTCCTCAAGCTCCACGGCATCGGAGTCCGATAGTCCGCTCGGCAAAGGGGACGCCAGCAGGAGGGCCGTCATCATGGATGCGATCGTCATCGTCACGTAAGCGCCTTTAGCAGCGTCAACAACGCTGCGCTTCTAGCAGGTCGTTGCCATTGGCTCCACGTCGACATGAGAATCGGCCGCTCGTGGCGACGGAGCCGCACAACGAGGGGCTCAGCGCGCTTCCGAAAGATCGCTGTGGCTGGCGAGCGGGCAGCAGCATTGATGCGTCTACGATCAGCCGGCAGCACCGGCCACGGTTAACGAACGTAGCTCATCGAGCTGCTGACGATGGTTTCGACCGAGCACGCGCCAGCGAGTGTCGATTCGGCACGACGGGCGACTGCAGCGCGTCAGCGTGGGATGATGATCTCTTCGGGCAGAAGGCGGTGCTTGTCGACTTCAGGGAAGAGCGCATCGAGGTACTCTGCAAGACGTTCGTTCGTCGGACCGTAGCCATCCGAGTACAGCATCAGCTCAAGGTCGCGAACGACCTCGGATGCACGCTGGTACCGCTTGTTCGGATCCTGCTCGAGCATCTTCTTGACGATGCGAACAATGTCTTCGCTGATGGATGGGTTCCAATCACGCGGCGACGGAACCTCTTTGGAGTCGTGGAGGCGAATCACCTCTTCGACGCTCTCGACGGGGTAGACCTGCTCGCCCGTGAGCATCTCGAAGAGCACTAGGCCAAGCGAGAAGATGTCTGTGCGTGCATCCACCGTACCGCCTCGCGCCTGCTCGGGCGCAAGGTAGGGGGCTTTACCCATCACCTCCGACTCGTAGGACGGGTCCGAGACGTTGAGGACGCGCGCGATCCCGAAGTCAGCGAGCTTCACGACGCCGCCCCAGCTCACGTAGATGTTGACGGGGCTAACGTCGCGGTGGACGAGGAAAAGCCGGCGTCCATCAGCGCCGCGCTTCTCGTGGGCATACCCAAGCGCCCGAGCGACACGACTCACCAGGAAGACCGCGAGGCTCGGCGGCAGGTAGTCGTTGTTGTCGTCGAGCCGGGTGTTCACGTCTTCAAGGGTCACGCCGTGGACCCACTCCATCACGATCGCAAGCGAGCCAGCCATGTCGATGAGCTGGTAGACCTGCTGGATGTTCTCGTGAACAAGCGTTGCGACAAGCTTCGCTTCCGAGATGAACATGTCTCGGTACTTGTCGCGTTCGAGCAGCTCGCGCCGGATCGTCTTGATGCCAACTGTCTTCGAGAACCCTGAGACACCGAGCTGGTCCGCCAAGTAGACTTCTCCCATACCGCCTTCGGCGATTCGGGAGATGACCTTGTAGGTGCTGACGTACTGGAATACGTCCAAGTTCATGGAGAGTCCTTCGGCATCATCATCGTTACATCAAGGTAAGTCGGTCAGTCGCAACGAGGACTGAATCGAATTCGTCTCGCGCGGTATCAGCGTACCGCAGAGTCGTCGCAGGCGCGACAATCGACGTCATGGTTTGCTGCTTATGGTTATCACTCACGAGCCAAGACTCGGCGGTCGATGATCGTGCCAAGGAGCCGCTTGCTCCAGCTGCGAAGCCAGTCCAAGCAGGGTCGCCTCCGCCCCAAAACGACCCACCCACTGCGTGCCAACCGGCAGTCGGTCGCGGCTCAACGCGAGGGGAAGGGAGATCGCCGGCTGTCCAGTCATGTTGAAGAGCTGCGTGTTGGGTGTTGCTGAGAGCGCATCGCTTGCCATGACATCGAGCACCTTGAGGAGCACACGCTTGGAGGGTGCTGCTGACAGAGCGCGCATCAGCAGCCGCTGGCTCGTTGTCGTAGCGAACTCACCGATGCGGACCGGCGGCCGGGCCGCAGTCGCAGTGAGCAGGACATCGTAGCGCTCGAAGAACTGGCCGACGTCGCGGGATGCACGGTGGATCAACGCCAGCTGGGCGGCGTACTCGCCGGCTGTGATCTTGTCGCCAATGAGCTTGAGCAGCCAACTCGTCCGCTCCATGTCCGTTGCCCGTGCCGGACGGCCAAGGTGTTCCCCGATCGTGCGCGTGGTGAGGTTGGTGCTCGTGGCCACGACGGTCAGATAGGCTTTCACGAGCGCGTCGCGATCGAAGCGGGGGGCCGCAATCTCCACCTCGTGGCCGAGGCTCTCGGCGAGCTTTGCGGCCGCTTCAACCGCGGCGACACAGTCAGGGTCCATCTCGCGTCCGAACAACGCGTCCGTTGTGACCGCGATCCTCAGCTTGCCAGGGTCCTTCCCGACGGCCTCGCCGAACGTATGCTCCGGTGCGAGGACCTGGTAGGGAGCTCCAACGTCCGGGCCATGCGTCGCATCGAGGACTGCAGCGGTGTCGCGTACGGTGCGCGTGACGACCCCTTCGGACACAAAACCCGCCCAGCGTTCTCCCCCAAAAGGGCCTGCTGGGTTGCGTGCTCTGGTGGGCTTGAGCCCCACGAGGCCGCAGTGGGAGGCTGGGATTCGGATCGAGCCGCCGCCGTCACCAGCGTGAGCGATTGGCACGATCCCGGCCGCAACGGCAGAAGCTGCTCCGCCACTCGACCCCCCCGGGGTGTGGTTGAGGTTCCAAGGGTTGCGGCACGGGCCACGCAGCTCTGGTTCCGTGTGGCCGTAGAGCCCGAACTCCGGCGTGTTGGTGCGGCCGATGATGGTCAGCCCAGAGCGCTTGAAGCGGGCCACCAGCTCGGCGTCTTCGGTCGCGACCCAATCGCGAAGGGAGCGATTCGACATGGTCGACGGCTGACCGGCGTCCTGGCCCATCAAGTCCTTGAGCAAAAATGGCACCCCACCGAGGGGGGCGTCGCTCGCTGCAGGGTCGTGGGCACGCGCACGGGCGCGAGCTCGATCGAACGATGTGTGGACGATCGCGTTGAGCTTCGGGTTGAGGGCCTCGACGCGCGCGATAGCCGCGTCAACGACCTCCAACGCGGTCACTTCTTTGGTCGCGACCAGCTCGGCGAGCCCGACGCCGTCGTACGTTTCGTAGTTGTTCACGTCTGCTCTCGTTTGCCTGCCGGGACAGCCCGTCCCGACGCGCTCTTGGGGTTGGGCGGCCGTGCGCAAGAGACCAGCGGTCGCTCCCGCCGCAAGGTGAGCCCGCAACACCGACCCTCGCTACGGGTCGGAAAGGCCAATGTCTTCGGCTGACGATGACTGCCTCACGACGAACTCAGGCGCCGCTGGTGGACCGTTCTCCTCAACCCACGCCACCCATGCCTCCGGGGACACCGGTACTTGCGTCTCAGCAATCGCTTGAAGCGCGAGCACCATGCGCCGGACGAGGTGCTCTGGCGCCTTGTCAAAGAACGCGACAATCGGTCGGACCGACCGCCGGTCTTTCAGCGCAGCGAGTGAGTCGATTGCTGCACGGACGAGTGTCTGGTCGACGTCTTGGCCAAGCAGCGACAGCAACACAGGCAGCTGTCCGTTGTGACCGCCCACTCCTAGAGCTCGCACCGCTTCGACCGCTATCGGCGCTCGCACATCTTCCGTGAGCGCGACCGTATGCAACACGCCCGCTGCTGCGCCGAGACGCGTCAGGGCCATCGATGCGGCCTCTTGAGTTGGCTCTGGCAGCGTCTCGTAGACGTCGAGCAAACCGTCGATGTCGCCGAGCGCCTCGAGTCCAGCGACGGCGCGTGCCCGCTGAGAATAGTCGAGGCGCTTGCGGCCAACCTGGAAGCGGAGGTGGCGCGTGACCACCGGACGCTGGGACGGCGTTTCTTCGAGTGCCGCATGCATCGCCTCGAGGGCGCGGCCGCGCATCCACGGCTGGTCGAGCACCATCAGGCCTTGGCAGCTTCCGTAGTAGCACACCCCGCTCGCACATCGCTCGTCCTCGCGACAGCGCTGCTCCTCGCCGATGAGGATCGCCTCAAGCTTCGGGCTCAGCTCGCCAGCCACCCCCGGCGTCGACGCGAGGCCAATCGGTCCGGCGCCCGCCCCGTCGGTCCCGCAGTGGGCGATGGACATCACCGCCGCAGACACCCACGCGCAGGCCATCGCAGCACGTATGCTACGAGGACCTACCTGCGCACGCATCACGAGGGGCTCCTGCACGCGTCGACAAACCTCTCGAAGAGTCCTTGTTGGCTGCGCCGTTCCTGCATCCACTCAGGATGCCACTGCACACCGACCACGAATCCGTCGCCCTGCCGCTCGAACGCTTCGACAAGCTTGTCTGGTGCCCACGCCAGTGGCGTGAGGCTCGGCGCGAGATCCTTGACGCCCTGGTGGTGGATCGAGTTGGTCTCGTGGGCCTCATCGCCAAAAAGCGACGACAGCCACGTGCCTGGCGCTACGGAGACGCCGTGCCCGAGCCCGTCGTAGCGTTCTTGCGAGCGATGGGTGAGGCTCGCCTCGCGCATGGACGCAATGTCCTGCCACAGCGTCCCGCCCTCGGCGACGTTGATGAGCTGTGCACCGCGGCAAACGCCTAGCACGGGCTTTCCATCGGCGACGGCTTGGCGATACAGGGCTAGCTCGAAGGCATCGCGTTCGTCCTGACCGCGCCATGCGGGGTCACGCAGCGCCTCGCCGTAGGTGCTGGGATCGACGTCCGCTCCACCACTAAGGAGCAACCCGTCCGCGCGGCTCATGACCTCGCGCGCCCACGCGCCGCTCGAGTCACCGGTGTAAGCCATCCAGGGAAAGCCGCCGGCATTCGCAACTGCGAGCGCCATCGACGTCTCGCCATAGTCGAGCGCCTTGCCCTTGTAGAACTTTCGGTCCTCGGGCGGCAGGCGGTTCGGGGTCACAAGGATCGTTGGTCGTTGAGGATTCACGCGGGGAGCATGCGGACCTGCTCTGCGTTCGTCAACGCGTCGTTGCTGACCGCCGGTAAATCACGGCCCCCTCGCCGACGGTCGCGGATTGCGTCGAGATCGTGGGTCGAGTACCCTCGCGGAATGAATGCTCTATCTCGCATGCTGATGGCTTCGTCGCTTGCTGCCTTACTGGCAGCGGGTACGGGATGTTCGGATGACGGACCGGGAGACGCGTCCGACGTGACCCTGGACACGGGTGGTGCTGACACCACGCTGCCTGACACCGTGCTGGCTGACACAAGCCCGCCGCCTGACACCACCGGGCCCGACACTGGCCTGCCGCCGACGGACACCGGTGGACCTCCCACTGACACCGGCGACACGACCGTCACCGACACCGAGCCGCCCCCGGCTTGTGGCGACACCGACAAAGAGTTCGAGTGCCCGTGCGAGTTCAATCAGCAGTGCGCGAGTGGCTACTGCGTACCCGTCGATGAGGCGGACGTCGCCAACCGGTGCTCGCGAACATGCCTTGACGGCTGCCCTGACGGTTGGAACTGCAAAGGGGCTGGAAACGTTGGCGATCCGGTGTTCATTTGCGTCCCTGAGGTCAACAACCTCTGCAAGCAGTGCTTCGTGGACGCAGACTGCAACGCCGTGGGCGACAAGTGCCTGGCCTTTGAAGATGGGATGTACTGCGGACGCGACTGCCAGGAAGGCGCCGATGCCTGCCCAGACACCTATAGTTGCCAGGAGATCACCGACGACCTCGGTCAGATCACTGCCTACCAGTGCGTGCCAGAGTCTGGCTCGTGCAACTGCCCCCCAGGAACCGACTACGCCAACGATCCCTTCAACTGTGGAACCTGCGGAAACGTTTGTGAGTTCGCCGGTGGGGTTGCTGGTTGCTCGGCTCAGCAGTGCGTCCTCAATGGATGCCAAGCCGGCTTCATCAACCTCGACAACAACGACACGAACGGCTGCGAGTACGCGTGCACGGTCACCAGCCAGGACGACTGGCCGGATGCTTCGTGCGACGGGTCATCGTGTGACCAAGACTGTGACGGCATCGATGGGTCGTGGGCCCGCGGTGTCTTTGTCTCTCCAGGCGGCAGCCCCAACGGCGCAGGGACCCCCAACGATCCGATCAGCACGGTGACCGGCGGCATCGCCAAGGCCATGGCGACCGTCGGCAAGGACCACGTCTACGTCGCTGCTGGGAGCTACTCTGAACAAGTCCGCTTGGAAGAGGCCGTCAGCGTGTTCGGTGGCTACTCCAACGATGGACTCTGGCAGCGTGACCTCTCCTCTTACGAGACGGTCCTGACAGGCGGCGCAGGAACGACCTCGGTACGCACGGTGATCGCCGATGGGATCGCCGCACGTACGGTGCTTGATGGCGTCACGGTCCGCGCCGAGAACAACACGAACCCAAGCGGCTCGAGCTACGCGATCTGGGTCCGGTCGAGCACCTCTGACCTTGAGTTGGTGCGCGTAAAGGCTGTGGGTGGCAACGGCGGGCCTGGTCAGTCGGGCATCGACGGGGCGGATGGCCCCGATGCTGTGGTGGGTTCGCCAGGTAAGACGACCACCGACAGCGACGCCAACTGCAATGAGGAAGACACGTATGGTGGCGCCGGCGGCGCCGGTGCGCCCTCCACCTGCCCCAGCGGTGGTGGCGGCGGCGGCAAGGGCGGTGACTCGGGCTGTGGCGACGAGGACCCGAAACCAGACTCCGGCAACCCGTCGCCAGGCGGCGCGAGCGGTGGACCGGCCCCAAGTGGCGAGGGTACCAACGGCAACACCGGTACCGCGGGAGGCAACGGCAACAGCGGGTCCAATGGCTCCGGCGGAAGCGCTGGCGGCACGGTCAACGCATCCGGGTTTTGGCGTGGCGCTGATGGCGATGACGGCTCGGACGGGCAGGACGGCGTTGGCGGCGGCGGTGGCTCCGGAGGCGCGGGCGACGACGGTGGCACGTTCGGCTTCTCGAAGTGGGGCGGCGGCGGCGGTGGTGGCGGCGGCGGCGGCTGTCGCGGCCTGAAAGGCACCTCCGGTCGCGCCGGAGGCGGCTCCTTTGGTGTCTTCCTGTTTGACGCGTCTCCGAAGATCCGTGACTCCAGCCTCGGCCACAAGAGTGGCGGCAACGGCGGTAGCGGCGGCGAGGCTGGCCAAGGCGGCCAAGGCAAAGGCGGCGGCAGCGGCGGTGGCGGCCATAGCGACGCAGGTAGCGGCGGCAAAGGCGGCGCCGGGGGCAGCGGCGGTGACGGAGGTCATGGCGGCGGTGGCGCCGGTGGAATTGCGTACGGCCTCTACATTGGCGGAGCCTCGGACCCCGTCTGCAACGGACTGGACTTCTCGCCCGCCGGAAGCGGCGGCGGCGGCGGTATTGGCGGCATCGGTGGGACAGCGGCCGGCAACAAAGGCGCTGACGGCGTTGCCGGCGACAAGAACAAGGCTTCCGGCTCCTGCCCATAGGCCATTGCCGGGCGTGGTCTACGTCGGCCCGCGCTGCTCGCGCGAGCCCCCATGGGCCGAGGTCACAACCGCGCGCAGCAGCGCCAGCCTACGAGAGATGCCGCTCCGGTGAACGCCATACCGGGCGGCGAGCTCCTCAAGACCCTCGCCCTCCAGGAAGCGGAGCCGAAGTAGCTCAAGGTCTTCTCGGCTGAGGCATGCGAGCTGTTGGCGCGCGGTGAGGGCCGCTCCCGGCGGCGGTGGCTGCCACTGAGGCGGCGCCAGCTCAAGCTGCCGGCTGCTACGCTCCAGCAGACGCTTGAAGCCTGTGGACACACTGCGGCGGGCGAACGTGCGGAAGCGGACGCCGCATCCTGGACGGAAGCGCCGCCGCTCGCGCACCGCAACCCACCCGACGAGGCTGTCGATATCCGCGAGGATGTCGTAGCGGCCAGTGCCGGCGGCGAGCTGTCGCCCATAGCGCTCAAGAGCGCGAACCTCTTCTAGAAACTCGTCGTCAGTCATGCGGAAGTTCAATGCACGCGGCATGCCAACGAGGTCCTACGTGCAGAGGATGCAGTGGTCGTCCGCCCTACCCGTCTGTCCAAAGCGGATCGGCATCACTTGGGCCGCCTCCGCTCACGACCAACGGCCCTTCCCTGGGGACGAAAAACCCCAGCAAAGGGGTCGGTTGTCCCCACCGACGGCGGCCGTGTGTGGTACCAACCCTTCATGCATGTCCTCCTTACCAATGATGACGGAATCCATGCGACCGGCCTACATGTCCTTGAGGCTGCCGCCCGGAGCGTGTTTGATCGCGTCACAGTCGTGGCGCCCGCCGGCGAGATGAGCGGCGTGAGCCATTCCCTGTCGCTCCACAGGCCGCTTCGCTTTCACGACCACGGCGAGGAGCGGTACTCCGTCGACGGAACCCCGGTTGACTGCGTGTTTGCTGCCCTCTCACACGTGATGGCTGGCAACCCGCCTGACTTGGTCCTGTCGGGTGTCAACCATGGGCCAAACGTTGGGTTTGACGTCCTCTACTCAGGGACGGTTGCGGGTGCACGCGAGGCCGTCGTGCAGGGGGTTCCCGGAGTGGCTTTGTCTCTGACGGGGCGTCAGCCCGGCCGATTCACGCAGGTTGCGCGTGCGCTTCGCCAGGTCGTGGCATGGTTGCGGGCCCATCAGCCACCTGCCGGAGTCGTCTGGAACATCAACCTGCCAGCGGTGGACGTTGCCACGTCCCCGTCTGGCGACTACGCCCCGCGCCCGATGCTTGCGACGCGACTCGGTCGCCGCACTTACGGAAACGAGATCGTGTCGCGCAAAGACCCGCGTGGCCGCCCCTACTACTGGATCGGCGGCGCCAATCCCGTTTCAGAGCCCATCGACGGCACCGACTGCGAGATGGTTGCGCGCGGACACATCTCCATCACCCCGCTCCAGCTCGATACCACCGACTTGGGGCAGCTTGAGAGTCTCACCCGCCGCGTTGCGGCAACACCCACACAGGAGCCCACATGAGTGACTGGCGTTCACGCGTGGTCGATGTTCCCGACTTTCCAAAGCCCGGCATTGTGTTCAAAGACATCACGCCAGCGCTTGCAGATGCGGCAGCGTTTGGCGCGATCATCGACGAGTTTTGCCGTGCTCTGAAAGCCAACGGGCGACAGGTCGATGCGATCGTCGGTGTCGAGTCGCGCGGCTTCATCTTCGGCGCAGCGATCGCACAGGCTCTAGACGTCGGCTTGGTGCTCGTTCGAAAGCCAGGAAAGCTCCCGCGAGCGACGTACGATGCGTCCTACAGCCTCGAGTACGGCCAAGACTCGCTGCACATCCACACCGACGCGCTCGAGACGGGTGCGAAAGCGTGGATCATCGACGACGTGTTGGCGACTGGCGGTACCGCCGCCGCGGTGTGTGAACTCGTGAGCAAGACCGGGGCGGAGGTGGCTGGCCTCGGGTTTCTCATGGAGATCTCGTTTCTCAACGGACGATCGCGCCTCCCTGATAGCGCGGACGTCGTGACGCTAGAGATGCTCTAGCGGGAGGTTGCGACTCAGCGACGCGGCGAGCGCGTGTGCGACGCAACACAGCACGACGCGACCTCGTGAATTGGCCGCGTCGCGCCGGAAGACTAGTCGTCGCCGTTGATGCGATCCTTGAGGTCCTTACCCACGCGGAAGAACGGCAGTCGCTTCGACGGCACCTTTACCTGCGTTCCTGTGCGTGGGTTTCGTCCGACGTACGCCTCGCGGTCGCGGGTCGTAAAGCTTCCAAAACCTCGAATCTCGACGCGGTCACCAGCGTGCATAGCGTCAGCGATTGCCCCAAAGACAGCGTTCACAGCGCGCTCAGCTTGGCGTCGAGCGATGTTCTTGTCTTTGGCGATGACCTCGACCAGGTCAGAACGGTTCATCATTGCTCCAAATGTTTGAGTAGTTTGGGTGCGTGCTCCCGACAGGATTCGAACCTGTGACCTACGGCTTAGGAGGCCGTTGCTCTATCCAGCTGAGCTACGAGAGCGCACGCCGGGTTGGGGTAGCAGGAGCCGATCTGGGGGTCAACCCTTTCTTTTGAAAGGAAAATCTGGACATGTTGGCTTGTTTTTGGCGTTCGGTCCTTCGAGCCCCTTCGTCTCGTTTCGCGGTGCAGCAGTCGCTCGCGTCCGACCGCTCGTTGGTCGGCAGGGTCTGGCCAGGCGTCGTCCCGCCTCGCTTCGGCGCGTCCGCCGTTGACACGCGCCAGTGGCCTAGCTATCCCATCTCTCCCTCGTTGGTAGCGCCTGGAGTGTTCGATGTCTCGGTCCCCAAAATACCTCACGACGCCCCTGTACTACCTCAACGCCAAGCCACACATCGGGCACGCATACTGCTCGATTCTAGTGGACGCCGTCGCGCGCTATGAGCGGCTGTTCGGTGGGGAGACGTACTTCCTCACTGGCACTGACGAGCATGGCCAAAAGGTCGACAAGGCGGCACAGGCCCGGGGAATGGAGCCTCAAGCCCACGTCGATGAACTCCACCTCGCGTTCAAAGACCTCTGGCCCACCCTTAACATTGCGTATGACGACTTCATTCGCACCACGGAGCCTCGTCACAAGCAGGTCGTCACGGGCTTCCTGCAGAAGCTCTGGGATGACGGTGAAATCTACGCCGACGACTACGAGGGCTGGTATTCCACCACCGCAGAGCGCTTCTTCACCGAGGACGAGCTCGTGGATGGCCGCTGCCCGGACAGTGGCGGTGAAGTCACCCACATCAAAGAGCGAAACTACTTCTTTAAGATGTCGAAGTACGAAGACGCGCTCCGCCAGCACATCACGTCGACACCTGACTTCATTCGGCCCCCACACCGCGCCAACGAAGTGCTGGGCTTTCTCGACAAGGGGCTCGGCGACCTCTGTATCTCGCGCCCGAAGGAGCGCCTGAGCTGGGGGATCCCCCTACCCTTTGACGCCGAGTACGTGACCTACGTCTGGTTTGACGCGCTGTCGAACTACGTGAGCGCGCTCGGCTGGTCCAGCACTGGCGAGAGCACCAAGGCCTTCGACGATTGGTGGCCAGGGGCGAACCACTTCATCGGCAAAGACATCCTCACGACCCACTGCGTGTACTGGACCACGATGTTGTTGGCGCTCGGGATCCCGCTACCAAAGCACATCATCGCGACGGGCTGGTGGCTCTCCGACGACCGCAAGATGTCGAAGTCGATCGGCAACGTCGTCGACCCGCTCGGGATGAAGGACGTGTACGGCCCGGACGTGCTTCGGTACTTCCTGCTACGCGACATGGTCATTGGTCTCGACAGCAACTTCTCTGAGGAAGCGCTCGTGCGGCGCAACAACAGCGACCTTGCCAACGACCTTGGCAACCTCGCTCGGCGTGCAGCCGGACTGGTCACGCGATACTTCGACGGGCTAGTCCCGGAGCCAGGGGCGCCAACCGACGATGAGCTGGCGGTCATGAACGCTGCCAAGGGCTTGGCGGCGAACCTGATGGGCTGGGTGGACAAGCTCCAGATCCATCAAGCCATCGAAGAGACCATGCAGTTCGTTCGCCAGCTCAACAAGTACATGACCGACACGGCGCCCTTTAAGACCATCAAGACGGACCCGCAAGCGGCCGCCCGCTCGCTCTACACGGTCGTCGAGGGCTTGCGCCACGCGGCGACGGTGCTCGGCCCGGTCATGCCTGTGAAGATGGCCGAGCTGGTCGCTGGCCTCGGTGTCGAGCCGGTTGAGCGTCTCGACGACCTGACATGGGGTGGCGTTGCGCCGGGCACGAAGCTTGGGCTTGAGACGGCGCTCTTTCCGCGCCGCGACCTGCCGGTATCGGCCGAAGCTGAAGCAACGCCCCCGAAGAAAAAGAAGAAGGCGAAGGCAGCCGCGAAGGCTGCGCCTGTGGCGGCCGACGGCAACATCGACTTCGATCACTTCATGAAGGTGGAGCTCGTCGCAGCCGACGTGATCGAGGCCGAGAAAGTGGAGGGGTCAGACAAGCTGCTCAAGCTCCAGGTCAGTCTCGGCGACGAGACCCGTCAGGTGGTGAGCGGCATTGCCGAGCACTACAGCGCCGAGTCGATGGTCGGAAAGCAGGTCGTGCTGGTCAAAAACCTCGCTCCCCGCAAGATCTTCAAGATCGTCTCACAGGGGATGATCATTGCAGCCGACACGGCCGACGGCGGCCTCGCGTTGATGGCGCCGACCCCTCGCGTCCCAGCGGGCACGCGCATTCACTAGAGCACCGTTCAGGTTAGTCGCTCCCTGCGGACTGACGTCAGCGACCGTCGTTGCTCCTTGGTCACTTATCCCGATAAACCCGCAGATCTTGTCGAGGCGCCCTGGCCTGTTAGAGCAGGTCGGCCACTAAGAGGTTGCGCAGCGCACCCGGTGCCTCAGCATGCACCCAGTGCCCGGCTTCGGCGATGACGTGCCGGCCTACCTGCTCGGGTCGTCGCGCGTCTAGCTCCGCTTGAGCCTCGGGCGTCCACCGGTCGCTTCGGCCGCCGATCACCAGCTGTGTGGTTGCCGGAGCCAGCTCGTCAACGACCGACCACAGGTCAGACCTCAGGTAGTCGGCGATCATCTGCTCGATGTTGCCAAGGTGAAATCGCCAGGTGAATCCGCCCCCGGGCGCCCGGACGAGGTTGGTTGCCATCCAACGTGCGATGGCGGGTCCGATGCTGTGCTCAGCGAAGTGCTCGATGAGCTCGTTGCGTCCATTGATCGGCAGCTGGATGGCGTCTAGCGCTGCAAACACCCGGCCGATCTCACCCTGGGCACTGTCGTTTTGCACGACGCCAGGTGGGGCATCGATCACCCATACCTGCTCAAGGTGGACGTCCCTCCGACCGGCATACGCGAGGGCCACCTTGCCTCCGAACGAGTGGCCGATGACGGCGCTAGGCACGCCCATCGTGGGGTGGAGGGCCGTCAGGTCTTCAGCGCACGCGACCAAGGTCTGGGGGCCCGGCGCCGCACCACTGCGCCCGTGGTTGCGGAGGTCGACGAGCACCAGCTTGAGATCCGGCCGAACGCCAACCAAGCTGCGGCAGAAGCTCCGCCAGTTGTTAGCCGAGCCAAGTATGCCGTGCAGGACGTAGACGACGCGCCTAGAGGCACTGCCGGCATCGCCCTGCTCGACCGTGATCGCATTCGGTGTAAACGCTGCGTTCATTAACCCCAAGCGTCGCGCTCCCTCTTGTGACGACCGCCAGAGTGCCTGCCGTCACAGACGGAGGTGCCAGTCACTTGACCGCGCGTCGGGCCGCCGCGCTGAGAAGTGCGGTGATCTGTTCCGCCATCACGGCGGGGTCATCCACCTTCGAGCCTTCGGTGAGGACGGCCTGTCCGTAGAGGAGCTCGATCCAACCCACGAGCTGCGCGTGCTCAGCAGAGTCGGCCTCGGGCCCCGCGGCCGCCAAGGCCGAGAGGTCTTTCACCAGCGCATGGCCTGCGTTGAGCTCAACGATTCGCTTCTGTGCGACGTAGCCCGGCTGACTCACGGCAAGCAGGCGTTCCATGTGGGCGTGGACACCGCCGTCAGGGATCACCAGGCACATGGGCGACTCCCGCAGCCGGGTCGAACGCTTCACGTCGCCGACACGCTCACCAAGCGTTGTCTTCATGAGCTCTGCGAGCGCCGTGAAGCCGGCGTCGTCGTCGTCTTTCGACGTCGTGTCGTCGTCCTTGTCGGCATCGTCGGCAACGTCGTCGTCGACTGAGAGGTTGGCCCCCATCGCGCTCTCAAAACCGAGATCGGCGTAGGTCTGCAGGGCACCGACCGCCCACTCGTCGATGGGGTCGGTGAGGTAGATCACCTCGTAGCCCTTAGCGCGCAGCGCCTCCAGATGCGGGCTCCGCTCGGCCGCGGCCACCGAGTCGGCGATCACGTAGTAGAAGCTCTGCTGCCCGTCGGGCATTCGCTCCTTCACGGTGTCGAGCGACACCCAGCCGCCACTTGAGCTGCTGGTCTTGACCCGCAGCAGCTTTGCGAGACGCGTCTTTTGCTGCGGCTCTACGTTGAAGCCTTCCTTGAGGACCGTGCCGTAGGTTTCCCACAGCGTCGTGTACGCAGCTTGATCCTCGGCCTCAGCGAGACGGTCGAGCAGGTCGAGCGACTTCTTGGTGACCTGCTTTTTGATGAAGCGGACCGTCGCGGAGTCTTGGAGAAGCTCGCGAGACACGTTGAGCGGCAGATCGTCGCTGTCGACCATGCCGCGGAAGAAGCGGAGGTAGGTCGGCAAGAGCGCTTCGCAGTCATCCATGATGAACACGCGCTTGACGTAGAGACGGACGCCGTGGCGCTGGTCGCGGGAGTAGAGGTCAAATGGCGGTCGCGTGGGCACGAAGAGCAACCCGTCAAAGAGCTGAGTGCCTTCCACGCGGAAGTGTGTGTGGGCGAGCGGTGGCTCCCAGTCACGCGTCAGGTGCTTGTAGAACTCGTGATAGTCTTCGTCTTTGAGCTCCGACTTCGGGCGCTGCCAGAGGGCGGTGGCCTTGTTGACCTGGACCAGCTCTTTGGTGACGGTCGGCGTCGCGTCGTCGGTGAGTTCCTCACCCTCGGCGGCCACAGGCGGGACCATCCGCTCGACCTCAAGCTTGATCGGATGCGAGATGTAGTCGGAGTAGCGCGTGATCAGGCTCCGAAGGGTGTAGTCGGCCAGGAACTCGGTCGCGTCGTCCTTGAGGTGCAAGGTGATCGTGGTGCCGTGGCTCGCTCGCTCGCTCGGGCTGATGGTGAAGCCATCGTCGGCCGCAGATACCCAGCGCCAGGCCTCGGTGGACCCGGCTGCACGACTGACGACCTCGACCCGGTCAGCCACAAGGAACGCACTGTAGAAGCCAACGCCGAACTGGCCGATCAGCTGCACGGCAGCGTCGTCACCCTTGTTCTTCTCAAGCGCGTCGACAAACGCCCGTGAGCCACTCCTAGCGATGGTTCCGAGGTTGGCGACGAGCTCGTCTTTGCTCATGCCGATGCCCGTGTCGGCCAGCGTGAGGGTCTTGGCATCGCGGTCGGGCGTGACGACGACCTCGAGCACGCTTGCATCAAGCGAGTGGTCGGTGAGCGCCCGGTAGCGGAGCTTATCGAGTGCATCCGACGCGTTCGACACGAGCTCCCGGACAAAGATCTCCTTGTTGGAGTAGAGCGAGTTGATCACGAGGCGCAGGACCTGGCTGACCTCTGCCTCAAACCGATGGGTCTCCGCCTTTTCGTCAGGCGTCGTCGTCGTGTTCGCTTCCATAGGGCTCCCTCCTTGGTGTCAAAACGCGGCGCTATCCATACGCACTTGTCGCGGCCAGTCAACACTGCCTTGCGTCTCAGTGGACACCGTCGGACTATCGCGTCCGAATCCTGCACATGGAGCCTCCTATGACCGCGATGCCTCACCTCTCCCGCAGCTCGTTGCTCGTCGTTGATGTGCAGCAGCGGCTCTTGCCCGCCATGGCAGCCGACGAACAGCATGGCCTCGTCAAGCAGGTCACAAACCTCATCGTCGCGACGAACACCCTCGGAGGGCACGTTGTGGTCAGCGAGCAATACCCGGCCGGTCTCGGGCCGACGGTTGCTGAGATCGCCGAGCACCTTGGCGATGCAGCACGCATTGAGAAGAACACGTTCAGTGTGATGCGGGCACCTTCGGTTCAGGCGGCGGGGCTGGCGCTCAGCGACGACGTCATCGTCTGCGGCATTGAAGCCCACGTCTGTGTGCTTGAGACCGGCCTTGACCTCTTGCGTGCCGGGCGCCGCGTGTGGGTCCCGTTCGACGCTGTGGCGTCCCGACAACCCACCTACAAGGCCAACGGACTGGAGATCCTAAGGCGTGCAGGTGCAGCGGTGGTTAACGCCGAGTCCTTGATCTGGCACGCGGTCGAGAGTGCGAAGAGTCCCCACTTCAAGGCGATGTCACGGCGTATTCGCTAGTCTCAAATCAAGCGC
>CALHXW010000241.1 GCA_938040325.1 uncultured bacterium
GCGGCGACACTGGCGGCGGCGAAGAGCGTCAGGGCTAGGAAAGCGGGTTTGCGCCGGTCGAGACAGGAGGGCGTGGGGCGGTGCGCGGTCATTGGGGGTGCTCCTCGTTCGTGGTTGAGGGGAGCGTGCCAACCGGTCACTTAAGTGGGTTCTTAAATCTGAGCTAAGTCGGTGGGGGTGGAGACTGGGGCATGGGTGACGGGTTGGCGTGGTGGGTTGTGTGCAAACCGGGACATGGGTGACGTTTTAGACCGAGGACATGGGTTTTGGTTGTGTCGCCGTCGTGGCTGTGGGCGCTTGTGGAACAGCGCTCATTCCGTCGTGCTCGACTCGATGGGGGTTTCTTGCGGGTCTGAGGGCTTGAGCGACGCCCGCCCGTCGGCGGATAAACGCGGCCCGCGACGGCTGCTCGACTGGCGCTCGAGCTCGCGACGCACGCGGCGCTCGTTGGCGAGGTCGCGCCATCCAAACGCGATGAGCGCAGGCCCGATGGCGAGCTCGACGACGTCGAGGAATCCGAAGAGCGAGTTCTCGAGGTCGAGCCGCGCCCAGAGCCAGAACGTCAAGACGACGCCGGCACCGATGAGTGCGACGGGCTTGGCCAGTCCCAGTAAGTATGCCCGACGCGATGGCAGTTCAGGGCGGGAGTGCGTCGCGTCGGTCATGGGCTGATGATAGCCCAAAGCCCGTCAGGCGAGCCACTCGGCCCGGTCGAGCTCGGTGGTGAGCGGATCGAGCACGAATCTTTGAATAGACTGGGTCTTGATGCGTCGGCCGGCAATCGGACCAAGTGGGGAAGCATGTGGACACGCCGAGACGTCGCGCGAGTTGGGCTGGGCTTTGTGGCGCTGTGCAGCCTGATGTTGACTGCGTCGGTGGCGGCGCTGCCACCGCTGCCGCATGGCGACCCGCCGCGCACCGACCGACTCGCGAGCTTGCAGCCGGAGGACGTCTGTCCCGACAGCATCAACGACGCCACACGCCCGACGACGGCCTGCATCACCGCTGATAAAGGCTGGATCTTTGCGCCGCGCCTTCACTTTGCTGTGGGCAAGACGGCGCTTGAGCCGCGAAACCACGCGGCCCTCGACTCGGTCGTGGCGCTGCTCAAGCGCTACGACATCGCGCGGTTGGTGATCGGCGGCCACCTGGCGTGTCGAGCGGACCGGCGAGTCGCCGCTAGAAGCCCGAGCTATGACCGAGCCGCGGCTGTTCGAGACTACCTGGTAAGACGCGGTATCGGTGCCGATCGACTGCACGCGTTTGGGTACGGCCACGATCGACCGGTCTTCGCCCAAGACGACACCAAGCACCGCCGCATCAGCTTCGCGATCGAGCGCTTCGGTGTCGCTGACTGCACGGACGTGTGTGCATCCCAAGGCCTGTGCAAAGGCACCCGCGACGGCTGTGTTGTCGGCAGCGACGCCGACTGCGCCAAGACGGCCGCTTGCCGCGAGCATGAGCACTGCCGCTTCAACGGGCGCAAGGACGCCCCCGACTGCGTGCCGAGCTCCGACGCCGCCTGCGCCAAGAGCGACGGCTGCGCGAGCTTCGGACGCTGCCACTTCCAGGTCGGCGTTGGCTGTGTGGCCCGCGACGCTGAGGCGTGCCGGGCGTCTTGGGGCTGCAAGAACTCGGGCCTGTGCACGCTTGAGGGGCAGACGTGCCGTCTCGGCTCCGATGATGACTGCGCCAAGACGCGGCCGTGCAAGGCCGATGGCAAGTGCAGCTTCCGTGGCGGTCAGTGTGTTGCGGCGACCAATGCCGACTGCCAACAGTCCGAGATCTGCCGCTGGTCGGGGCGCTGCGTGGTTGGCGCAAACAACCAGTGCGTCCCAACGCCCGGCGGCTGCGAGGCGACGCCGGCGTGTCGCGTCACCGGTGCCTGCGAGTTTCGGGTGGACGGTGACTGGCGCTCATGTCGGCCATCCGCGCGAGGCTGCCGCGAGAGCCAACACTGCAAAGAGAAGGGCAAGTGCAGCGTGCAAGACGGCGCGTGCGTTGCACTGAGCGATGCAGACTGCGGCCGGGGCGCGTGCGGCGAGCACGGCCTGTGCAAGGCGTGGGATCGACGCTGCGTGCCGCGTCACTCCGAGGACTGCCGGACGTCGGCACGCTGCCGCTCGCATGGCTTGTGCGTGGCGTTCAAAGGGCGGTGCGTCAAGGACGCGCCCTTGCCACCGCGCTAAGGTCCATCCCGATGCACAGACAACGAAAGAGGCAACCGTCATGAGGACATCCGTAGGGCAACTCAGAGCGTTGGGCGCCATGCTGGGATTCGGGCTCACCGTCATGGCAACCACGGTGCTTGCGGCGCCTCCGGCGGCCGAGCGACTCGAGCAGCCGCTTGCAGAAGACACCTGCGCGCCCGGCGTCAGCGAGCAGCAGCGTCCGGAGAAGGCCTGCATCACCGCCGACAAGCGCTCCATCCTGGCACCGCGCGTGCTCTTTCGGGTCGGAAAGGACCACTTGAAGCCCCACAGCTACCCAACGCTGAAGGGTGTTGTTGCGCTGATGGAGCGCTACGATATCTCGCTGCTGCGGATCGAAGGGCACCTCGCCTACCACCACGAGCGCCAATCCTACGGGCGAAGGCCGAGCCACCGCCGCGCTGAGGCCGTCAAAGAGTTCCTGACCTCCCATGGCGTCGACGCCGGCCGGCTAAAAGCACGCGGCTACGGCGAAGACCAGCCGCTCTTCGACACGCGCGACAAAGAACAGAACCGACTCAACTCGC
Organism: uncultured bacterium; assembly: GCA_938040325.1. Classification (GTDB taxonomy): domain Bacteria; phylum Myxococcota_A; class UBA9042; order PHBI01; family PHBI01; genus CALHXW01. Next base: position 2,738 of record CALHXW010000241.1, read on the forward strand.
GGATCGCGTTCTCGATCGAGCGCTTCGGGATCGCCGACTGCACCGCTGCGTGCAAGGCAAACGGCAG
>CALHXW010000242.1 GCA_938040325.1 uncultured bacterium
CTAGCGCTCGTTTTAGGACTAGCCCCAAAACAAGCGCTCTTTCCGGCTGCGGCTTTGGCGATGCCCTCGCCAGCGACGTCCGTGCGTTCGCTTCGCTCACCTGAAGCTCGACGATGCACGCATCGCCTTCGTCCAGCGGACGCCGCCGGCGAGCAGCCTTCGCCTCGCTCGAAAACAGCGCTTGATTTGCGACTAGCTAGCGCGCTGCTAGCGGCCCGCTAGCCAAGACCGCGCGCGTGGAGTGCGTCCTCATCGAGTCCGAGGTAGTGCCCGATCTCGTGGAGAACGGTGATGCCGATCTGCTCCTCAGCTTCTTCGGCTGAGCGGCATGAGCGCTCGATGTTGTAGCGATAGAGGGTGATGCGTGATGGCTGCTGAGGCACGACGCTGATGCTCTGCTCTTCTGCACGAGTCGGTCCGTCAAAGAGCCCGAGAATTCTTGGATCGCCGATCTCGCTGTCGACGATCCATGACTCCGGATAGTCTTCGACGAGGATGGCGACGTTGCCGAGCGCTGCCCGCGCGGGCGGCGGCAGACGCGCGAGCGTTTCCTCGACGATCGTCATGAACCGCTGTTCGCTCAGCCACAAACGATGGGTCGGCTGGACGTCGTGCTCGAGTCGCCACACATGACCGAACGCGGTCTTGCGAAGGTCGTACCGCTCGCCACGCTCCGCAGCGAGCCCAAGCTCATACCAGAGCTCGACGTCCGCCGGGTTGTCGGCTGTTCCGCGTACGAGCACCTCGATCGCCTCGTCGGTCTGCTCAAGGTCAACGAGGATTTGTGCGAGCTCCAGGACAGCATCTGCGTCGTCAGGGAAGCGCAGTACAAGCTCGCGAGCTACCTCGACCGCTTCCGGGCGCTGTCCTTCGAGCCAGAGGGTGCGCCAGTCGAGAGCCAAGAACTCAAGGCTGTCATGGCCGCCGCCGCGTGGGAGCAGCGCGAGCGCCGCACGGTGGCGCTTGAGACCGTAGAGGTCACCCTCATCGTACGCACGCAGCCCGAGCTGGAAGTGCACCTCAAGTGCATGCTCCCTCGTGAGCCGACGATTTAGCCACTTTGAGCGGTCCATGACGCACTCCCTGAGCTCCGGCCTTGAGCGACGAAGCGGCTAGTGTCCCTGCGGCCCAGCGCGGCTGCGCTGGACGTCCCTGCGAATGAATGGCGTCACGTGTGGCGTGACGCGCTCTCAGCCGCCCTCGCCGACCTCGGTGTAGACGTCAGGGCGACCGTCGCCGTCCCTGTCGACCCCCACGCGGACAAGCTTGCCTGCCTCGTAGTACTCGATGGTGTCGATCTTGCCGTCGTCGTTGGAGTCACGCTCTTTCCGAGCGAGCTTGCTGTCGTTGTAGAACTTCACCACCGACGGCTTGCCACCGAAGTTAAGCGCCATGTCGCGCCGGTAGAGCGTCCCGTCCGCGTAGTAGTCGACAGCATCGAACTTCGCGTCGAAGTCGAGGTCCATCTCTTCGCGGACCACCTGCCCCTGCTCGTTGTAGTGCTGGCGCAGGTCGACGTTGTTGTCGAAGTTGAGGTCGAGGTCCTTGCGGGCCATGACCTTCGGACGTTTCTCCTTGGGGATCTCTTTGTTGCCCTTGAAGATGTAGTACTTCCAGATGTCGGGCTGGTTGTCGCCGTTCATGTCGAGCTTCTCGACCTCGGCATCACCGCGCATCTCGACGCCCAGCAGCTGGGCTTCCGGCTTCTCAGCTTCCGCCTTCGACGAGCTTGAGCCACAGCCGATGGCTAGGCAGGCCCCCGCGAGGGCAACGATCAGTGTCCGCATGTCAACCTCGTGGGCTTCTTGAACGTGGAGAATCCGTTGGATCGCCGTTGCGGTCAAGCGTCTCGAACCTTGGCTGTAGCGCGAACGCGCCGGGTGCGCTGCCCTCCCCGCTGCGGACGGCGGATCTGCAGCAGCGACGACGTGTCCAGGTGGCCGCTCAGTGGGCAACGCCGCAGGAGCTTGGCGGCGCCAGGCAGCCGGCTACGCGAGGACCCGATCCACGGAGGACGTCAGGATCCCCAGTGCCGCCAGTCCCACGACGCCGACGTGCGCCGCGAGATCCCCGTCCGGTAGGATCGCATCGCCTTCGTAGAGCACTTCTTCGACGAGCCGGTCGCTTACGTCGGCAACAGCAGCCCCGATAATGTGCGACTGGAGGCGCGATCGCGCCATGAGCAAGGGCACGACGTGCACGCGGTCGACGTTCGCTTCTTTTGCGCAAGCGGTGATCGCCTCGGCCGTCGGCTCGGGCGAGAGCCCGACGACATGCCCCACGTAGGCGTGGTTCACGGCCGCAAAGCCTGCCTCAAGCAGTGACTCGCGGACCTCGCCCAGCAGCGTCTCCCACACCTCATGGTGGATGGTCGAGCCGTACGCGCAGAGAACGACGCCCTCACGCTGTCGCAACTTAGACGCGAGACTCGTGCGCCGAACCACGTTGCGCGAGATCAGCGACCGCAGTCCGCCGAGCGGCGCCAGCCGAATCGGCAAGCCGGGCGGCAACGGTTGATGCCCTTCGGCGAGCAGTCGCCGCCGGACGTGCTCTGGTACATCGAGTCCCAAGATCCCGGGGACGTCCTCCGCGGCGTGCGCTGACACGGACACGAAGAAGGGCACCACGATCACCTCGCTGCACCCCGATGACAGCGCCATCTGAACCGCCACCGGAATCGACGGCTTGGCGTTCTCGAGAAAGGCCACCTCGACAACAGCAAACGCTGCCGCGACGGAGGGAGACTCAGCAACATGGCGGCCGAACTCCTGGACCCGCTGAGCCCACCCTTCGACCTTGGAGCCATGCGCGGCGATCAGCAGAGCGGGTTTGGGTAGCTTCGGCATGACCCGAGGATGAGGCTGCGCTAGCCCTAAATCCAGCGCTAATTTCGAGCGAAGCGAAGTGAGCGAAGCGACCGCGCCGACGCAGCTGTGGTGAGCAGATCGAAAGCTGCAGCCGGAAGTAGCGCTGGATTTAGGGCTAGCCCGCGGTCAAGCGAGCGTGCCCGCGACCACGTCACCAAGGATCGCCATCGCTCGGTCGAGCTGGCGATCGGCGAGATACGGCGCGGGACCAAAGCGTAGCGTGTCGCCACGCGAATCGGTGAGCACGCCGCGCGCTTTGAGCGCCTGACACAGCTTCCCCGCTCGTGACGACCGGAGCGCTAGAAAGCCAGCGCGACGGCTCAGGGGCAGTGTGCGGTCGACATCGACGACCACCGGATCGACGCCAAGGGCGTCGAACCCCGCGAGCAGCCTGCCGACTTGATGCTGGCTGACTTCACGGAGTAGCTCGGCGCTGAGCTCGTGGTCGTCGAAGAAGTCCATCACCGCAGCGGCACGGTAGTGACTGATCGGGTCGTAGGTCGCACCACCGAAGCGATCGTCGCTGTAGCCGAGAGCGGAGGTGTCTTGAGCCGCCAGACCACCGAAGTCCGCAAACCAACCGGTCGCGATCGGCCGTAGCTCACACGACTCGGGCCACCGCAGGAAACAGTTGCCCTCGCCGAGCTGGAGGTACTTGTAGCCACCGCCAACAACGAACGCGTCCGTTAGCCCTCGGTCGCGCAGCGAGAACGGCACAACGCCGAGCTGGTGGTAGGTGTCCAACATCAGCTCTGCACCGTGGTGTCGGCACGCGGCCGCCACGGCGCTCAGATCGCCCGCGATCTCGCCGGTCTGGAAGAAGACCGTCGACGTCATCACCGCCGCCACTCGACCGTCGACCGCCGCTGCGAGACGATCGCCAACGGTCGCTGCCGGGGCCGCGTCGATCCACTCCACCTGCACGCCAGCTTCTGCCAGCCGCCGCAGCTGACGTGTCATCGAGTGAAACTCTCCGTTGGTCGCGACGATCACCGGCCGCCGGTCGAGCGGCAGCGCCGACAGCCAGCGGACCAAGACGTCGTGGGTGTTGGCTGCAAGCGAGTAGCGGCCCTCGGGGTCATCAAGCCAGACTCGCCACCCAGCGCGAACACGCTCGGCGACCTGGAAGGCCTTGTCCCACTTGGCGTCCACGTGCTCGGCGGCGTCTTGAAAGGCCCGCTCGATCCCGTCACGCGCCACGTCGGGCCACGCTTGATGGGAGTGCCCCGTCAGGAGCAGACGCTCAGCGACGTTGAATGCACTGTAGCTCGGTGCGAGTGTGGTTACCTCGCGACCGAGCCCCAAGCGCTCGACCGCACCGTGCGTGTCCAGTCGATCGACGGTCACAGCGAGGTCCGAATCGCCCAGAGGTCCGGAAAGAGCGGCCGAAAGAGCGTGGCCTGAAGATACGCTGCCCCCTCGGACCCGCCGGTACCGCGCTTCATGCCGATGGTCCGCTGGACCATCTTGACGTGGCGATAGCGCCACTCTTGAAGCCCCTCGTCGAGGTCGACCATCCGCTCGGACACCATGCGCAGCAGCGGGCGGTGATGGTAGACGTGCACGAGCACCTCCTGCAGCGCCTCCGACTCCGTGATCGGCTGCGTCACGTCACGCTGGAGGGACGCGACGGGCACGTCCACATCGTGGTGGTTGAGAAAGTGAAGGTAAGCGTCCCAGAGCGACGGATCGCGCAGGCGTGCAGAGAGCGCGGCATGCGCGACGGGGTCCACCTCGTGGTGGCGGAGCGTCCCCTCCCGCTTGTGCCCGAGCGCGAACTCAAGCTGCCTGAACTGATGGGACTCGAACCCGCTCGCCGTCGAGAGCCGTGACCGAAACGAGTTGAACGAGACCGGCGTCATGGTCTCGATCACATCCACTTGCGCGACCATCACCTTGAGGATCGTCAGGACCCGATGAAACGTCGCCAGTGCCCGGTGTTGATGTCCGGCGAAGAGGCTAACGTTGAGCGCGTCCAGCTCGTGGAGGACCTGCTTGAACCAGAGCTCGTAGACCTGGTGGATGATGATGAAGAGCGCTTCGTCATGCTCAGGTCCCTCGCTCACCGGGATCTGCAGCGCGAGCAGCTCGTTGACCTTGAGGTAGTCGGAGTAGTGAAGCGCGGACTCTGGCGGTGTGGGGTCGGGCATGGCCGAATCATAGGGGCGACCTCCGCTACTCCACAAGGCGCACGCGTCCACGCAGATTTTCCGGAGCCACAGAAATTCCATCGCGCCGCCGGCTGTCCTCTCGCATACACTGCCGACACTCACAAACGCCGCTCGATGTATCGCTTCAACCGCCACGGGGTTGCCGACCCAACGATGACTCACGACCTGACGCCCCCACAACCGCATGAGCCCTATGGGCGGACCGTCCTACAAGCGCTCGGCAGCGGCCACGAGCTTGTCGCCATGCGCTGGCGGCAAGGGGCGGTCTGCGCCCCCCATGACCACGGTGCTGCCCGAGGAGCGATCCACCTGATCGCAGGCCGGTTTGTGGAGCGGCGCTACACCGCCGGTCCGGACGGCCTAACGCTGATTCAGACGCTGGTCCACACGGCACCGGCCGTGATCGAGGTGGCACCAGCAACGATCCACGATATGCAGAGCCTCGACCATGGCCTATCGCTCCATCACTACGAGCCCGCCATTGAGGACATGCGCGTGTGGGACATCGCCGGCCGGCAGACGCTCGTGGTGTCCAACGACTGCGGTGCGTGGATCCCCGACGACGAGACGCTCATCATCGAGCGCTCACCTTGGAGCGCGCCTTGGGAGTGATCTGGATCGGGTACACGACCCTGTATCGAAACGGCGGCGCCGAGATCGAGCGCTCCGCTCAGACGCTCGCCCGGCAGCGCCGAGCCGAGGGTGCCGCCGTTGTCATCGACCGCATCGAGTCCAAGCGGGACTTTGTTCGGGCGGTGCAGGCTTGCGACGCGATCGACGAGCTTCACTTCCTCGGTCACTCCGGGATGTACGGGCCTATGTTTCGGACCACGGCCGTCCCGGAGCAGTTTAGCCCGCACGAGTGGCGGGAGCTGGAGATCCCCTTCTCCGCCTGCGCGACGGCGACCTTCCATGCCTGCCGGACGGGGCGTTGGTTTGCCGCATTCTTTGCCAACACCTTCCGGATCCCGGCGTTCGGCTACCACTGGTACACAACGTTTTCCGCCCGACGCGATCGCTTCGTGCCCCCAAAGCGCCAAGGCGACCTCTACCTGATCGGCTGTAAGGGGAAAAAGTCCCACGGCTTGCTGGGATCGCTCGCCAAGTACACCGGACACGCCCTTGCCGAGCCGCTGAGGCGTTTCGATCCGGTCGCTGACTCTGCTGACGACGGCAGCTATGACGCTGTTGCCGAGCTCTACGCCAAGGTCTTCACCGACATTCGCGTGCGGCGCAGCGAGTGGCGCTGGCTCGAGTCGCACCTTCCGAACGGGCGACTCGACGTCCTCGACATTGGCTGCGGCAGCGGCGCGCTCCTGCGGCAGCTCGCCCCGCGCATCAAGAGCGGCGTCGGCGTCGATGCATCACAGGCGATGGTTGCCATTGCCAAGCGCGAGAGCGCCGACCTGGCCTGCCTACGCTTCGAGCGCGTCGATGGCCCCGTGCTTCCGCTCGCCGACAACAGCGTCGACCTCGTCACGAGCTTGCTCTCGTTTCGCTACCTCGACTGGGACCCTCTGATGGCCGAGGTCGTTCGCGTGCTGCGCCCTGGCGGCCGGCTGCTGGTCGTCGACATGGTGACGGCCCCTGTCACGGCAGCCGACGTGCCCCAGCTCATTGGAGACAAGCTCAAGACCTGGCTGAGCGACCGCCAAAACCCACGCTACCGCCAAGCGAGGGCGCAGCTCGTCGCCCACCCAGGCTGGGCCAAGATGCTGTCCTACAACCCGATCCGAGCTCAGCATGAGCTGGTTTGGTACCTGGAGAGTCGCTTCCCCGGTCGCAAGGTCGAGCGCCTCAACCTTGGCCTCAATGCGCGTGTCCTCGCGTTCGACTCGGGCCCCATCGACGCCGAGTGGATCGCCCCTCAGAGCTACCCGTGAGCGAGACTCGACCCACGCTCGCGGTCGTGGACTGGGGCATCGGCGGCGCTCCCGCCTGGTCGCGGCTGAGCGCGATGGCACCACAGCGCGACCTCATCTACCTCTCCGACAGCGGAAGCACCCCATACGGGCAGCTGAGCGATCGCCAGCTCGCAGCGCGCTTGGACGCGGTCATCGGTGCCCTCGCCAGCCGCTGGTCGGTCACCCATGTCATCCTTGCGTGCAACGCCGCTAGCAGCGCCCTACCCAGGCTCCGCGACGCTCCCTGCGTCCGCACCGGAATCATCGACGATGGCGTTGCCGCAGCCCTCGCCACCGAGCACGCGTCGATCGGCGTGCTCGGGGGGGACGCGACGATTCGCTCCCGTCTTCATGCCGACGCGCTCGAGCGTGCGGGTCGCACGGTCACCGCCTGCGCGGCACAGCCGCTGTCGGCCCATGTGGAAGCGGGCCGGCTCAGTGGCGCAGCCGTCGAGCGCGACGTCGACCGGGCGACGGCTGCTATTCGATGCGCCGGTGCCGGCGCCGTGCTGCTCGCTTGCACCCACTATCCAGCGCTCAGCCCACTCATCCAGCGCGCCCTACCCGGCACGCTCCTCATCGATCCGGTCGACCAGCTCATGCGCCGGATCGGTGCGAGCTGGCCCGTTCAGGCCGACGATCCTCGGTCCCCGCCAGGTCGTCGCGTGGCACTCACCACCGGTAACCAGCACGCAACAGCACGGGCCGCGCAACGGGCATTCTCCGTGGACCTTGGCCCTGTCGAGCCTGTG
>CALHXW010000243.1 GCA_938040325.1 uncultured bacterium
TTCGGAGGCACCGTGAAGTTCGGTTTCGTTGCGGTCTTGCTCTTTGTCTTAGCTGGCTGTGAGTGCCCGATTCCCGCATCGTCGTGCGGTCCTGGGTGCAGGGCATTGCCGGGCATACGCGTCAACGCCGAGCTCCAGTGCGGCAGCCGGGTCACCGTGGGTTGCGCCGACCCGGACAGCTCAATCAACGGTGACATTCGTTGCGTTCAGAGCGTCACGGATGAGGCGCTCTTCTACTTCGGCTCGAGCAGCCACATCGGTCCGTTGATCAACTCCGGTCGGTACGTCGAGTGCGAGATTGAGAGGCGCGAGGAATTGGCGTTTCTATCGCCGTGCCCCTAGGGCTCGTCGCAGAGGCACTCGGCTGCCGTTGATGGGTGTGAGCGGTGGGGGTGGGCGCATGGACAGATGTGTGTGCGGGCGTGTGGTTGTGCGTGTTTGTGAGGCGTGCGGGTAGGGGTAGGCGTATGCGTACGGGTAGGCGTATGCGTACGGGTAGGGGTAGGCGTGCGGGTGGACCGCACGTCAGTCATCGGCCCAGCGCTTTTGCTCTGCTGTGCGCTTCTTCATGCCGCTTAGGACTGCGAGGGTCTTGCGGGCTTTGTCGAAGCCTGATGCGCTGAGCCAGGCGAGGGTCTTTTGGGCGAGCGCGACGGCGTCGTCGGAGGCGGGAAACCACCAGGCCTCGGGGTCGCGGAAGCCGTCGTGAAGCACGAACTTCGGGCGAACCATGTCCATGATGGCGAGGTGCGAGTTGGTCACGCCGGTGCCTGACTCGCCGCGGCCGGACCACGGGGCGAAGGGCATCGCGCCCGTCAGGCACGCGTTGTTGACGGTGACCGTGCCCGTGTTGAGGCGCTGAGCGAGGTCATCGGCGAGGGACGCGTCGGCGGTCCAGATGCTCGTTGTGAGCCCGAAGCGTGAGGCGTTGACGCGTGCGACCGCAGCGTCAGCGCTAGCGACGGAGAGGACCGGCAAGAGGGGGCCGAAGGTCTCGTCGACCATGATGGCTGCATCTTCGGGCACATCCGTCAGCACGACGGCGCCCGGGTAGTCCCCGTGAGCGGTGGCCCCTCGCGCGATGGCGTCGTCGAGGTGGGCGCGGACCGTGGCGTCCTGTGCGTCGGTCGCGACCGGGGCGACCGTGGCCCGCTTGGCGAGGGTTGCGAGCTTGGCGACAAACCGTGGGTAGATGTCCTTGTGGACGTAGGCGCGCTCGATGGCGGCGCAGTTCTGGCCGCTGTTGGCCATGGCTCCCCAGAACACGCCCGCTGCGGTGCGGTCCAGGTCACAGTCGGGCAGGACGATCGCCGCGTCTTTGCCACCGAGCTCCAGGCTGACGGTCTTGAGCTGATCGGCACAGCGAGCGTTGACTTTGCGCCCCGTCGCGACGCTGCCGATGAAGATGACGTGGTCGCTGGCGTCGATCACCGCTTCGCCGGCGGCGCTCGCTCCGTGGACGACGTGCATGAGGCCGGGTGGAAGCTCTGCGGCAAAGAGCTCCATGAGCAGGTCGCCGGTTCGCGGCGTGACCTCGCTCGGCTTGAAGAGCACGGCATTGCCTGCCATGAGGGCCGGTATCAGGTTCCGCAACGGCAGCGCCGCGGGGTAGTTCCACGGCGTGATGAGCCCGACGACGCCCTTGGGCTCGAAGCGAAGGGTGGCGCGCTTGCTGGGGAACTTCAGCTTGGACAGCGGCGCGCGCTGGTCTCGGATCGCGCCCAGGCCTGGGCCAGTCCAGTAGTCGAAGAGGTCGAGGTTCGGCACGACGTCGGCAAACCAAGCGTCCAGCGGCGACTTCTTGGTCTCCTCGCAGACCGTGTCGGCGACCTGCTGACCGGCTGCAGCGAAGCGCTTCTTCACGCGCTTGATGACGGCCGCTCGCTCTCGGACTGTTCGTGCTGCCCAGGCGCGCTGCGCGGCGTGGATCGTGTCGAGGTCGATGTTGGGCGCCGCCGCGCTCATCGGCGCAGCATGCCGCGGAGCAGGACCTGGGCCATTTGGCTGGTGAGGTCCTCGTCCGACATGCCGAACATCGGCGCCATGGGCTGGTCGAGCATCGCCTCTTCCAGGCGCGAATAGACGAAGACGTCGACCATCATGCGCATCAAGAGCGCTGGCTGGACGTCGATCAGGTCGTCCTTGCGGTGCGACAGAAACGCTTCGGATGCGCTCTTGAGGCCGTCGCGGAACGACTGGATGACGCCGGTGACGTTCTTGCCCTCAAACTCGAGGACGTCGATGTAGAAGAGCTTGAAGCTGTCGCGGTGCTTGCGAACAACCCGGGCAATGCCGTCGCCGATCTCGGCCAGGTTCTCCGGGAACTCGGGCTTGCGGAAGAGCCCCAGAATCTCGAAGAGGTCTTCGGCCGCGTCGCTCGACTCGAGCAGCGTGGTGTAGATTTCTTCCTTGGACGCGAAGTGGTGATAAATCCCACCCATCGACACGCGTGCCTCGCGGGCAATGTCGCGTAAGTTCGAGCCGTTGTAGCCCTTCTTGAGGAAGAGAGACTTGGCGGCGTCCAAGATGCGTTGCTGGTTTGAGAGTGCGTCGTCAGCCATCGAGCGGGAGTGTATTGGGTCCGATGCGATTGCGCTACCGTCTCCATCGGACACTGTGCTCGCTGGGCGATAGCGCTGGGTTGGTCGTGACCATTTGGTGCTCGTAGTCGGCGACAGGCGCCCTCGTCAGCTGCGGCGTTCGTAATGCCCTCGCCAACCGCGCCGAGTGTGATATCGGGGACACAACGCATCCCCAACAGGAGACCCACAGATGACCCTTCGACGCTTCGCGGCATCTCTTGCTATCGCCGGACTCGCCTTTGCAGGCTGTGACAAGAAAGAGGAAGGCGCCAACAGCAGCGGCGACAAGCCTGCGGCACAGACGTCGAAGGCCGCGCCCGCTGCGCCGAGCTTCGATGTTGCGGCAGCCAAAAAGGAGCTCGTCGGCAACTGGACCGTCAAGTCCGGCAAGAAGGTGCTCTACACGTTCGAGATCACCGACACGACGGCGAAAGTGACCGACAAGCGCTTCAAGGGCGACAAGGTCTACGAAGGCAAGCTCGAGGTCACGCCGACCGCCATCAAGGTCAGCGACACCAAGGGGGCCGCGTACAGCTACGGCTGGGCCAAGACCAGCAAGGGCCTGCACATGGGCGTTGGCGCGGTCAGCAAGATCGACAAGCTCGACGCGTTCGAGGCCAAGCTCGGCATGTTCAACACGCTCAAGCGGACCGCCGACGGCTGTGTCATCACCAAGAAGATGGGCAGCAAGGAGACCGAGACCAAGGTTTCGTGCTCATCGGAAGAGAAAGACGGTGCGACGATCTTCTCCTACGAAGTGCCCGACCCCTTCAAGAAGGGCTCAATGAAGACCGAGAAGCGTCACTTCGTGGACGGCTACCTGATGAGTGCCGACCTCGCCAAAGGCATCGCTACGAAGTAGCTCGACTCAGGGTGAGACACGCGCCGCGGTGAGCACACGCTCAGCGCGGCGTTTGTCGTTTCGAGCAACGCGTCTCTAGCGTCGGACGACCCGGGTCACGATCCCGAGGTGATCGCTGAGAAACACACCGTCGGCCGCGTTGTCGATCAGGCGCGTGGACACCACATCGCCGAGGGACGGACTGGTCAGGATGTAGTCGATCCGGCGGTTGGGGGCGTCGCTCGGGATGGTCGCGCCGGACGCGCCAGGGTTGACGCTCCAGGCGTCGGTGAGCTGCGCGGTGAGCGCTTGGACGGCGGTGCTGTCAGGGGCTGCGTTGAGGTCTCCTAGGACAGCCACGTCGTCGTCGGGGTGGCTGGCCATGTGTGCAAGCAGCGTGAGGCTCGACTGCAGACGCGCCTCGACCGAGCCGACGCCGAAGTCGTAGTGGGTGGCGTACACGCGCAGGCTTGGGCGGTCTTGGAAGATGAGCTCAGCCGCGATGGCCTTGCGTGGGAAGTGGGTCGTCTCGAGGTCGAGGACATCGACGTCACCGACGGCGTGGCGGGTCAGCAGGGCGATCCCCTCGGAGAACGTCTCGCCGTCGTGCTCAGCGACGTGCGTGGACGCCTCGATCAGGGCGTAGCCGCGCTCGAGAGCGCTAGCGACGGCTGCACGCAAAGACGCGCTCTGCTGGCAGTCTTCCTGAAGGGCAATGACGTCGGCGTCGGCCTCAGCGAGCGCGGCATGGACCAGCGGCTCACGAGCAGGCCAGTCGTCGGCTTGGCAGCGAATGTTGAGCGTCATCAGCGTGACCGCAGCGCTCGGTGCCGGGACGTGGAGGGCTGCAGCGGAGCCACGCTGAATGCCGTCATCGGAGCCGTCGATGTCGCCATACACCTGACGGCCGTCATCGAGATCAAAGCGGTAGACAAGCCCGTGGACGCCCGGCGCTGCCGGCGGGGTCGCGACGTACTCGTCGTTGTTTCCGGCGTCGACGTTGAAGCCGGCTTCAACCGCCTGCCAGCAAGCTTCACCGGGCAGGGTTCCCAGCGGGCCGACCAGCAGGTCTGCTCGGACACCAGCGGCGGCGCCAGCTGACTCGGTCCGTCCTTCGAGCCAGAGCTGTCCGTACACGGGCTCGGCACCGAGGGCTTCCGACGCGAGCTGCACGGGAGGGTGCTGCACGTTGCCCCAGACGCCGGGACCCGGTGCCCAGCCAGCAACCGGCGGTGCGCATGCTGGGCTCGACGCGTCGGTGTCGCTCGACGTCGTGGAGTCCAGCGGCTCGACGCTGTCTGACGTGATGTCGGGACTCGGCGGGTCGGAGGTGCTGTCCGAGACCGCGTCGATCGCGTCTCCTACAGGCTGCACACCATCGTCGGAGCAGCCCAAGAGCACGGCGGCGGCGAGCGGCAGCGCAGCCCAGCGGCGCCCAAGCCCGCGGATGCCTACCTCCGCCACGAGCCCTCGACCAAGGTGCCAGCGCCGCCCAAGAGCGCCGTTGGCTGTGCGAAGGTCGTGCGGTTGTCGCCGCTCTCCCAGCGGACCGACCACTCGTCGAAGCCTGCGGCGAGCTTCCACTCGAACGTGGCGCCGACCGGCGCCATCAGAGGCTCATCGCTGATCCACGTGGGGTACCAATCAGCGTCTGTTGCGAGCGGAAACCCCGGGTAATCCCAGCGAGAGAGCGCGTCGAGGTCACCTCGGACGTGGACCAGCTCGCCGAACTCGGTCTCAACATCGACCTCAAAGCGGACCGGTTGTTGCGGCCAGTCAGCGCTCCCGACGAGCGTGTCGCGCACCTCTTCGAAGCTTGGCGACTCCGGCGACTGATGAGCATAGCGCGACAGCACGCGCAGCCACTGAGCCAGGTAGCGTCGGCCGGTTCGGTTGTCGTCGAGCAAGGCGCTGTCGATGAAGAGCTGGCTCTCCATGTTGCGCGCCGACTGGTTGTTCTTGCCGAGGCCGGCCTTTGTCCAGTTGGCCGCGTCCGTGACGACGCGGATGCGGCTCTTGCCGAAGATGCCGACCTTGTGGTGCATGGCCGTGTAGGGCGACGCGCGGTTGGTGGCCTCGTAGACAACGACACCGGCGTTGCGTAGGCGGTCTTCGGTCGCGTCGTTATAGTAGAGGCGGTTGCCGTCGGCATCGACCCCGTCGGATTGCTTGCGGTCGGTGATGACGTAGACGGGGACGCCGCTGCTGGCTTTTGCGCCGAGGAGCTCAACGAGGCTCTGGCTGCTGTTGGAGGCCTCGATGTCGCGCAGCGAGAAGCACATGATGAGGATCTGCTCTTGCTCGTCGGCGATCCAGTCGAAGAGGCGCTCGATGGCCCGGTCGCCGCGCGCGGGCGTGAACATCACGTTGACGGCGCGGTTCGGATCGAACGCGTTGTCGAGGTAGCGCTCACCGTCACGGATGGACGTGTACGCGGTTGCGTAGCGGTTGATGAGGTGAGCATCGCGCACGAGGTGCAGTGTCTCCTCGTTGAGCATCGCATTGTCGCCAGGGTTGAGGCTCCCGGTGAGCAGGACGGCGTCATCCGGCGTCTCGAAGAGGCGCGCCTTGAGGTGCATCAGGCCGCTGCGCTTGATCCCGACCAGGTCGGCGCTGACGCGGGTGGCGTCGTCCAAGTCGGCGTGGTCTGCAACAAACTCGAAGCCTGCGGCGATGAGGGTCTCATCCGCGGTGTTCCAGGTCTTGGCCGGGTCCAGCTGATGGGCATCAATGAGGACCTGCACGTCGACGCCAGCGGCCTCGGCGGCAATCAACCGCGCCACGACCGCTGGGTTTCGCAGGTTGTAGACCGCATAGCGGATTCGGTATGGGTTCGCCCCCTCATCGTACCGTTCATCATCGGCCTCGCGAGCGGCGATGACGTCGTTGATGAGCTGCACCTCGACGGTGTTGACGGGGTCGTCTGGGGCGAAGAGCGCCTCGAAGCTGACGTCGAGCTGAGCGAAGGGAGGCAGCGCGGCATAGGCCGGGATGTCCTGTGCGAGGCCGTCGCTCTTGCCGTCGAGCGGCGCGATCGGTGGACCCTCAACGAACGCGCCGTCAACGGGATCGAGCGCGTCGTCACTGCAGCCTGCGAGCACGATGAACAGGCAGCCGGTCAACCATCGCATTGTGTGTAACGTGTTCATGCCCGGCTCTTTAGGACGCGGGTGGCTGCGACGCAAGGTAGCAGCGGCGGACGTGGTTGGTCGGCCCTTGCGGTATCAATCGGCTTCGTACCGGTGTACGACTACAGCCACCGGCGCGTCGGTTGACACCGCGACGGCGCAGGCTCAGTGAATACCGGAATCGATATCTTTCACGCGTTAGGAGACGGCAATGGGTGCTTGGGGCCACGGAAGCTTCGACAACGACACCGCCCTAGACTGGGCGTCCGCGCTGCTCGACAGCGAAGGGCTTGAGGTCATCGAGGATGCGCTGGTCGCAGTGAGCGAGCTAGCCGACGGCGAGTATCTAGACGCCGACTTTGGGTCTGAAGCGCTGGCATCCGCCGAAGTCCTCGCGGCGCTGCTGGACCGCCCTGGCGAGCTCCCCGACGAGGTGAAGACCTGGATCTCGAAGCACCGAGACCTCGACGCTCACTCACTGGTTGGCGTCGCGCTAGAGGTCCTCGCGCGATTGATCGCCGAGGGCTCCGAGCTCCGTGAGCTTTGGAGAGAGTCTGAGCACTTCGACGACTGGCTCGAGAACGTCAGCGACCTCAGCGCGCGCCTGACGCCTTAGCCCGGCTTTCGTGCCACGGAGCCAGGCTCGGTTCTCGTTCGGCGACCCGATCCGCTGCGCGCGCGGCCCAAGCGGAGGTCCGGGTGCTGGTTTCACGCTTCGGACACGCGATGCGCAGCAGAGCGACCCCCGGTCGGCATCACCCTCGCAGCAGGCGACTCCGGCTTGACGTTGCGCCTGCGAGTTCTATGCTAGCGACGACACTGAACTTTTGGTCCAAAGACCCGTTTCGAGCGCTATCTAGGCGGCGGCAGGCGATCGCCGCAGTGCAAAAAAAGTTCATCAAGATTGCGTCGGACAGCGCCGACCGAATGGTGGTCGGTCGGTGGTCTGCCGGTTGATTCACGTCTCCTCACGCTTACGGCTCTTGTATGGCACGCACAATTAAACCCGCTCATATCCGTCGCGCGGAGCTGCTTGATGTTGCTCAGCGTCTGTTCTTCACCCGTGGCTATGAGGCGACCTCGGTCAACAAGATCTTAGCAGCTGTCAAGCTGTCGAAAGGCGCCTTCTACCACCACTTCCGATCGAAGGAGGAGCTCCTCGATGCGCTCGTCGAGCGCGCTACTGACGGCGCCGTTGACTATTTGGAACGGCTGAACTCGACCGTCGGCGTCTCGGCCATGGACAAGGTCAACGCGTTCTTTCGCGCTACCCGCACGGTCCGGGCCGACCACGCCGACACGGTCAAGGTCATGCTGAAGGCGCTCTACGAGCCCTCCAACTACTACATGCGACGCGCGATTGAAGAGCGAACGCTCGTGCGCTCCGGGCCGGGGCTCGCGCGGCTCATCGCCGAGGGCGCTGCGAACGGTGAGTTCTTGAGCTCGAATCCACCGCTGCTGGCGGAGCTACTCCTCAAGCTGAACGCGGAGGTCAATGGAGACGTCGGCGCAGCGATGCGCCCAGGCGGGCCGGACCGCGGCGCGTTAGACCTGCGGATGCTCGGCTACGCCGATGCGATGCGACGGCTCCTGGGGACCCACGAGAGCGTCACGCTCTGCGGCAAGGACTTCCTCAACATCGTCCTCGACCAGTCGTCGAGCGCACCGGCCCAAGCAACAGCCGCAGCCGGGTAGCATTCGGTGCTCTAGAGGCGAGGGTTGAGCACCGATCCGTTGGTGCTCGGGCCCAAGTTAGGGCACCCACAACCGCAGAGCAGACCACTGGTCGGTCGGCACTTGCTTGTCAGCGAGTGCTTTGACCGCGCCGTGGTAGCGGTCGCGACTGGCAGTAGAGCCTAGCGCCTGTGTGAACTGCCCGGCGATGTCGTCGCGGACGGGTCGAGTCGTGGCGACAACTGCCGTGGCACCGCGCATCACGAAGGCTTGGCCTAGGCCGAGCCCAGTGGCCGCCTCGGAGCTTGTTCGCGCCGTCTCACAGCCTGCGAGCACGACCGAGGCGGGTGCGCTCCCGAGCGCAAGCACGTCGTTGATCCTAAGCTGGCCGCCCTCAGCCAGCGTCAGCGAGCTGTCGGCGCTGTCGATCCCGCCGTGGGTGGCGTGGCCAGCGAAGAAGAATGTGCTGGCGGCTGCGAGCTCGCGTCGGACGGCTGTGCCGCTGGCTTCGGCGCCACTCAGGTGCGTCGCAGCGCCAGCCATCGTCTTGGCAAGGGCCACCCCGCGCTCACGGGCGCCGGCGAGATCCTGGCTTGGGTCCGTGACGAGCAGCGTCTTTGAGCCGGTCGTGGCGCGAGGCAAAGCGGGCACATCGATCGCGTACGCGGTCGGAAATCGCGCCGCGAGCGGGACGCCATCGACCGCGCCAGCGTGGAGATCGGCTGCGTCTAGCGGCCCATACGTCAGGAGCGTCAACGAGCGCATGTCGGCGTCGTTGGCGAGGGGCTTGAGCGCCCACTCCGCCAGGCCTTGGGTCGGCAGCTGCCCCAGATCCACAGCGACGACCGGTTGGTTGGGCCCTCGCCGAACAAACCCGAACCAGCCGGACATGCCCGGGAAGAGGGCAAGCACGCGCTCGCCGTCTGCAAGCTCTCGGGGCGAGGGTGTGGCCCCCAGCTCCAGGTTGGTCGCGTTGGTCGTCTGGGCCAGACGGTCCAGCGTGGCATCCAGCTCGGACAGGCGCGCGACTCGCGCCTTTCGTGCTGCAGCAAGCTCGTCCGATGAGAGCTTCCAGTCGTTGGCCGC
The DNA here is from genome assembly GCA_938040325.1 of uncultured bacterium. Classification (GTDB taxonomy): domain Bacteria; phylum Myxococcota_A; class UBA9042; order PHBI01; family PHBI01; genus CALHXW01. Next base: position 9,312 of record CALHXW010000243.1, read on the forward strand.
CGCCTCATCGAGCGCGTTGCGTGCCCTCAAATAGCGGGTCATCGCGGCCGCGCGCGTCTGGCGTTCGGCCTGGTCGAGACGCTCGACGCCGGCATCCAATGACGCCATCCTCAACACCCGCGTCCGAGCGCGCCGAGCGGCTGCCATGGCGTCGGCGGGCCGGCTGTTGGCGATCAACATGTCGACCAGCATCCGCGCGCTCAAGCGACGGTCGCCCACAAACGCGTCACGCCCCGCGCCGCTTGGGACCGCAAAGAGATGCCGCTCGACGGTGGCCTCAGCAAGCTCCAGCGGCGCGACAGCTTCTTTGTAGCGACGCGCCTTACGCAGCGCCTGGCCGGTCCGCGTGTGGCCCCGCCACTTCGCGGCCAGGTCGCCAGCCAGCTCGGCACGGGCGATGAGCTCACTGAAGGCACTCAGTGCTCGCTCGGTCCGCTGCTTCCTGTCGCCCAGCGCAAACATCGCCGCGCATCCCTCCAGCTCGAGGCGCCAGAGCAGTCGGCGCTCTGACGCCGGCGCCTCCTCCAGCGCGTCGAGTGCTGCCTGGGCGCCCGGGCCGTCATGGCGGGCGCACGCGAGCAGTCCCTGGTTGACGATCACGTCGGCCGCATCAGAAGGGCGCTTGGCCGCCTGAAAACCTGACAGCGCCTCGGCGAGCAGCCCGTCGAGCTCGGGGGTGATACGGCTGATGGTCTGCTGGCCAAGTCGACGACGTAGCAGCGCCCAGGCCAGGTTGTTTTGGAGCTCAGCGTAGGCGCCGCGGGCGTCCGCGTCATCGGGCTTCGGCTTGGGGGTCGCGTCGAGCGCAGCCTTCGCTAGACGGCTCGCGTCGTCGAAGCGGCCGATCGCCGTGTAGACGAGGCTCTCAAGCTGGGCCACTCGGCTGAGCGCGCCGGCCTGCGCGAGGCGTGTCGCTGCCCGGCGCGCCTCCGCCAGTAACGCGAGCGCCCGTCGCGGGTCCCCAGCCGTGTAGGCCACAACGGCGTCGGTGTAGTAAGCGTTCGCTGCACCCTCAGGCGCTGCCTTGAGCTCGAGCTGGAGGTCCTGGAGCAGCGCCGCCGCCGCCGCCACGTCGTGGGTGCGCGCGGTGGTCATGTGAGCAGTGGCAAGGGTGTCCCAGATCACGTCCTTCGACCGTCCGAGCTGGCGGTGAAGCAGCCGCGCCTCTCGCAGGGTCGCCAGGCCGTCCTTCCACTCGGGCGTGCGCAGCAGTCGCCGCCCGAGCCGCGAGAGCAGACGTGCTTTCACCGCAGGCGCCGCGGCCGCGACCCCGGCCCGCAGCGTCTCAAGCTCGGCGGTCTTGGGATCGAACGCGACGGTCTCCGCGAGGTCTGCGTCCGATCGAAGCGCCAGCGCAAAGCTCGTCGCTTGGCTGCCGCTCCCCGCCACCACGTTCAGCACGCCGGTGCGGGCGATAGGCACCTCGGTGAACTGAAACCCACCCTGGACCTTGGTCGCAGTGACGCTGAGACGTCGGCCGTCGAGCTCGATAGCCGGCGGCTCAGTCGCGGTCGTGCGGGCCCAGACGGTCATCGTCTCACCGCTGGGCGCGCAGGCTCGATCGGCGCCGTCGACCCAGACCGTGGCGCAACCAGCGAACTCAACATCGAGCGACACTGGCGCCTTGGGAGAGCCACACGCCGCCAGCATGAGCGCACCGGCCGCGACGGTCTGCCTCAACGCCTTGACGGTGGCCCTCACTGGGTCACGGTGACTGTCCGCTCGATGCAGCGTACGCCTTCAGCGCTGTCGAGCTGGCTTGCGCTCGGGAGGTGGCCTGCGGCGCTTGCGCAGAGCGTCACCGTCACGTCGCCCATCACACCGGCAAAGAGGGCGTCAACCTCACCGTCGAGCATCACTGCACCGGACGCAGCGACCTTGAGCGGGACGTTCCACTCGACCGCCGAGGCTCCGCTGTGGGCCCAGAAGGCACGCGCTTCAATCGGGGTCGCCGCAGCGACCCGCGGCCTGAGCACCGCTTTGACACGCTCTCCCGCTCCGAGTCGCACGGTGACGGCACCCGCGCCCTGTGCGGTGTCGCCGCGGAGCACCTCACTGCCTGCCTTCAGCTCCAGGTCGTAGTGCGGGATCGGCGGCGGCCCGCTGCGCGTGACCACAAAGAGCAGCGCTGCGGCGGCCAGCACCGCGGCGGCCGCGCCTGCCCAGCGCCACGAGCGCGGTCGCCCTTGGGTGGCGTCGACAGCTGCGGCGATACGGGCCTTGGTGACCTCGTCGAGCGGTTGCGCCGCGATCCACGCCACGCGCCCCTCCGGCGTGCTCATCGCTTCTTCCTCGAGGGCGGCACGTGCCTCAGCGCTCAAGTCGCCCGCGGCCAGCTGCTCAAAGCGCGGATCGGCTTCGATCGACGCGTCCTCCTCGATCAGGGCTGCCATAAGTCCAGCCATCAGCTCTTCCTCGTTGTTTGGGGTGGCTGCGCTGCGCGCGTCGTTCGGTCCGCTCGGGTCGTCGTGCATGCTCATGACGAACCTCCTTCTCTCAGCTCGCCTGCGAGCTCTCGCGTCACGGCTTTGAGCCGTGTGCGCCACTTGTAGACGGCCGCTGACGTCATCCCGTGGTCTGCCGCAATCTGTTCGACCGGGCGCTGCTCGACAAAGATGGCTCGAAACATCGCGATGCCCTGGGCTGAGGTTCGCTCGCGGAGGCGGTCCAAGAGCGTCCGAAAGAAGTCGCGCTGCTCAAGGGTCTCGGTCGGATCGACCGTCGCGCTTGAGCCCAGGGTCGCCTGCTCCGTCGGCTGGTCGGTCCATGGGTTGCGCCTCTTGGTGCGCAGCACGCTCAGGACTTCACGCTCCGCCACGAGCCCGACGAAGTTCTGCAGCGAGAGCCCTCGCGTCGGCGACCATGCTCGGAGCTTCTTCGCGTCGTCCTCGAAGAGCCGCACGAACACATCCTGGGTCATGTCGGCGACCTCGTGCCGAATGTCGCGCTCGTTGGCGCCTTGTAGCGTGCGCGCCAAGCGCTTGACCACACGCGCCTGGATGACCGGCGTCAGCTCGCGCACTAAGGCTGTTCGCGCAGTTGCGTCGCCGCCCAGCGCGCCGATCAGCCGGTCCTCATCAGAGCGAGCGCCCACCTTGCGCAGCAGCGCTAATAGCGCAAAGAGGAAGAAGAGCAAGACGTTGGGAGGCGCCGGTGTGCCGACGCAGCCGGAGCAGCCGGTTTGACTGTCGGATCCACTCGAAACGAGCGTTGTCTCCACTGCGTCGGCTTCGCTGGGCGTGGTGTCGCTGAAGGTCGTCGTGTCGACGGCCGTCGCAGCGTCCGGCGCTTCGTCGGCGTTCGCTGGCGTGGCGACGTCTTCGTCAGCTTCGAACGTCGTGTCAGACGGCATGTTGGTGTCGAACGGCACGGCGGTGTCGGCTTCGACGCTGGTGTCGTCCTCGACACTGGTGTCGTCCTCGACGCTGGTGTCGTCCTCGACGCTGGTGTCGTCCTCGATGCTGGTGTCGTCCTCGACGCTCGTGTCGGCTTCTGGAGTTGTGTCGGTCTCTGGAGTTGTGTCGTCCTCCTGGGTTGTATCCGGCTCGACGCTGGTGTCGGTCTCTGGAGTTGTGTCGTCGCCTGGCGCTGTGTCGCTCTCGACGCTGGTGTCGGCCATGATGGTGTCGGATTCCAACGTGTCGTCGCCGACGGTCTCGTTGCCGTCGCTGTCGGCGTCCATCATGCCGCCGGTGTCGAACCCCACCCCACCTGAGGTGTCGCTTGCGGCCTCTGTCACGTCGGCTTCGGCTTCGGCGCTGGTGTCGTCCTCGGCTTCAGGACCGACATCGACAGGCGGCAGCGTTGTTTCCGGTCGACTCACGCGCACAGCGCTGGTCACAGAGGCCTGGCCGTCGATAGCGAACTCGACGCTGGCTGAGACGACGGTTCCGACGACATCGCGCACCCAATAGGTCTGAGAGCTGCCAGCCGGTACGGCCGACGCCAGCGGAATGCGCAGCGGCGTCGCGCTCTCCGCCACGGTCAGCACGAGGTCCGCCTGGGAGATCACCGATGTAAACGCATCATCAAGATCGAGAACGAAGAGCACGCCGTCCTCGCCGACGATCGGAATCTGCCAGGGCAGTGGGTTGATGCCGAAGTAGGCGTTTTCAAACTGCTCAAGCGCGCAGCAGCAGCACGGCGGCGTGCCTGGCTGCGGCTCGACCAGGAGCGGACCCCCAACGCGGCTCGGCAGCTCGCGGCGCGGGCAGTCGAACTCCGACAGTGGCGGGTTGTTCGTGGCGGCCGTCGACTCGATACCGCACACCGGTGCGGACGGGGCCGTTGCCGTCACGATGAGGCTGCTGACGTTGGCAACGTCAGGCAGTGAGACGTGCGGAGGGCTCTCGTCTTCGCAGTCGGCTACAATGCCCAAGTGGTCGAGCACGCCACAGATCGTCAGCTTCCGAACGCTGCAGTCGCCGTCGCCCGTGCAGTGATCGGCTGTGAGCTCGGGCACGGTCGCTGTTGCGAGCCGCATGACCGTGATGACTTGTTCTGGACTCGCTGTAGGTAGGTGATGCCAGACAATTGCTGCGGCGGCAGATGCCAACGCAGCAGGCACCGATGTCCCGCTGAGTTGTGCTTGGATGTCGTTGGGCTGGCCAGGGCTCAGGCAGGCCTGGTCGGGTCGGCTTACCGCCCAGATGGCCGGCGCAACGAGCCAAGGTAGGCCAAGCTCGCGTCCAATGGCGATCGGAGCGTCGTCACGGTTGAGGCCGCCGACCGCATACACGAAGGGCGACGGTCCGTTGTGATCGTTCATCCAGGCAGCCGGATACATCAGACCGGTCGAGGGCACGCCGCCGGAGCCGCCAGAGTCGTTGCCTGCTGCGGCGAAGACCAGTGCGTCCTTGCCAGCTAGTCCCTCGAGGACCTGCCGGATCAACGTTGGGCCGAGAAGCTCGCCCATGCCGTCGTCCTCGGGGGTGTGCTCCGACACCCAGCCAAGGGAGAGGTTCACGACCAAGTGCGCGTGTTCGCTGGCGTCGAAGACGCGCCAGGCGTCGACCAGCGCTAGCGCCAGCGTCGAGAAGTGACCGAAGTCGCCGCCAACGCTGTCGGTGACCGTCTCGCCAGTGGGCAGGTAGCGTTGGTCGAGTGCGTGATGGCTCGTCAGCGCTGCAACCTTATCGGTGATTCCCGGGCTTACCTCGCGGCACGTGGCCTCGCTGATGAGCTGACGGATCACATGGCCATGGACTCCTCGGGGACGTCCGTTGTCGAGGATCAGCGCGGGGTTCGTTGCGAGGAGTCCTTGGGTGCCGGCAGCGACGGAATCGGGGAGGTTGTCGATGACGGCAACATGGGTCAGTCCCGGGCCGGCTGATAGCGCAACGTCCTTGGTCAGCCCTGCTTGGGCTGCGAAGTCCGTGTAGGCGCCGTCAAAGCTATAGTCTTGGAGCGGCACGATGACCGGGCAGCGGCTGTCCCAGCGTTCAAAGGCCCCCAGCATGGCGTTGACAGTGTCGCGTGCTGGCGTCGTTGGCGCCGCGCCCGCGACCGTCGGTGCCCACGTGATCGAGTAGTAGGACGCCAGCACGGGATCAAGGTCGGTCGCAGCGGTCATCATGCCTGCGAACGTTTGCTCCAAGATCCACTCGCCACCGACGGTGATGCCGGACGGAACGGGCTGAACTGGGTTGAACGCCAGGTAGCGCGAGGCTTCGCAGGCGCAGCGACGCGGGCAGATGCCGCCACAGTCGAGCCCTTCCTCACTGCCGTTCATCACCTCATCGACACAGGTGGGTCCCGCGCATATGCCTGCAGTGCAGACGCCGGAAGGGCAGTCGCTTGGGAGCGTGCACGGAGGGCCACCGACGCAGGGCGGGCAGCTCGGACCGCCGCAGTCCACGCCGAGCTCGCCAGGGCCTTGCATCCCATCGGCACACTGGGGCTGGATGCACACGCCGGTCGAGCAATAGCCCGACCCGCAGTCGGTGCCGTTGGCGCACGGATCGCCCGGGTTGCCAGTGCCACACGTGGGGCACGGGCCGCCGCAGTCGACGCCCACCTCACCGGGGCTGAAGATCTGGTCGACGCAGGTTGGAATGACGCAAACACCCGCGGGAAGTGAGCACGCCCCCGACGCGCAGTCGCTGCCCACAGCACACGGGTCGCCCAGCGTGCCGGTGGTGCAGACAGGACAGCCTGGGCCACCGCAGTCAACGCCGGTCTCGGTGCCGTTCTGCACCCCGTCGACCACGCAGAGCATGAGCGCGCAGACGTTGCCAAGGCAAAGGCCAGTGGTGCAGTCGGTGTCGACCGCGCAGGGCGTGCCAGGACCGCCGCCCGCGGGGCATGCCGGGCATGTTGCGCCGCCGCAGTCGATCCCTGCTTCGTCGCCGTTGAGGACGCCGTCGGTACAGGTCGGTGCGGCGCACGCACCAGCGGTACAGACAGCACTGCTGCAGTCCGTAGGGACGCCGCAGGGCTCGCCGGTGCCGCAGCCTAAACAGAGTCCGCCACCACAGTCGACACCGGTCTCGTTGCCGTCGATAAGCCCATTCATGCAGCTCAGCGGGACAGGCTCAGGCTGAGCCGCACCGAGCATCGTCAGAGCGAGCGCAACAGCGACAAGCGAGCGTTGTATGGGTTCAGTCAGACTCAGTGGGGTTTCCGGGACTCGGGTAGGTCTTGGCTACGAAGATACTGGTCAATCCGAAGCTTTTCGAGTGCCACCGGCATCTGTCGTGGCGATCGCTGGCGTGGCGCGTGCGTGCCGTCCCCGCTTCGGACCGCATGCTCGCGGTGGCGACGCCCCCGTTGCGTCGGGTTGCAGCAGGGTTAGACAAACGTTGGTCGCTCCATCGTGCGCCCTTGTTGCAGCGCGACGAACTGGACGTTGCAGAGCGAGCGTGGAGCGGCCCAAGCACCGTCACGGATCGCAAGCGCTCGCCGAGCGCTGGCTGGCGGGCACCGTCCAAGGCGACCGCTCGGCAGGGCTTAAAGTGAGTACGGCTGTGCATGCAAGCTCCTGCTGTGGCGATGAACACGGTGGATTCACGCACGTTGCCTAAGTCCTACGCGGCCAGGTCGGTCAACTTGGACATGGCGCGCGAATAAACCCGAAACGAACACGCTGCTAAGGGTCTCGGTTGTCGGGCGGGAGCAAGTCGGATCGAGAGCCGCGGTCGACAACTCGAGCGCGAAGGCGTTAGATCGGCGGTGTGTTGTCGTCTCTCCGTCGCCGTCAAACCCGCACGCTAGCGCTCAGTTTCCTGGTGCTCTCAGGCGCTAGCATTGTCCACTTCATCATGATGTGGTTGATCGACTTCGGCGACGCAGATGGTACCGGCTTGTGGGAGCTCTGGACCGGCCCGCAGTCTCGTGACGTCTTCCTCGGCCTCGGCGAGGTCATCATCGCGGTCGTCGGGATCGCCATGACCGTCGTGGCCATCCTCGTGCAGCTTGCGGCCTACCGCTACAGCCCGCGGATCACAGAGATCTTTCTCAGAGACCCGGTCAACCTGATTGCGATTGGCTGGCTCGTGATCAACAGCGTCCTCGTGCTCTGGGTCGCGCTCAGCATGGGCGGCACGCATCACCCCGAGCTGATGACCTTTGCGACGATCCTCGGCGTGTCGATCGCGCTGCTCGGCCTGCTGCCCTACTTTGCCTACGTCTTCTTCTTCCTGTCGCCGGGCCACATCGTCAGCGCGATCCGTGCTGATGCAGCAGCGCCCGTCACCAGGCTCCTCGCCGGAAAGCTGCGGGTCAGGCCGGCGCGGCGCCTGTGCGTGGACTCGATCGAGCACCTCAGTCAGATGGCGCAGACCTCGGTCAAAAACGACGACGAGCGGATCACCATGTTGGCTCTCGAGGCGCTCACAAGCATCGTCGACGACCACCTGGAGCAAAAGTCGCGGCTGCCGGCTGGCTGGTTTGAGGTCGACCGCTTCGCCCGCGACGACCAGGACCTCATCGCGCTGCATCCGCGCATGATCGCCTCGCTGACCGCTCGTCGCACCTGGTTTGAGATGAAGGTCTTGCGGACCTTCGACAAGGTGTTCCGCCAGGCGCTCGGCCGCCTGCCCGACGTCGGTCACCTCGTGGCCATCCACACCCGCCGCGTCGCGGAGAGTGCGGTCCAGCACCACGACGACCACGCGCTCAAGCTGACGCTGCGCTTCTTCAACACCTACCTGCGCCATGCCGTCAACGGCAGCGATGCGCGCACGGCCTACAACGTCCTCAACGAGTACCGGCTGCTGACCCTGCATCTGCTTGAGGCGTCACGTGGCGACGACGTCATCGAGGCGGCCGAGCGCATTGCCTACTACACCGCGCTGGCCTTCGATCAGCACCAGAACTTCATCGTCGAGACCGCAGCACACGACCTCGGACAGCTTCTAGAGGCAGCGTTCCTCGGCCGGTTTGATGGCCATGCGAAGCTTCTGCACATCTTCCTCCAGGTCGACCGCGAGCCCTTCGACGGCCACGAGCGCCAGGAAGCGTCACTGCGCGGCGTGCGAAAAGCCCACATCAAGCTCGCGGCCTTCTACCTCGCCAACGGAGCCGAGGAGCACGCAAGGTCCATCGCTGACGACATGAGCGAGGAGCCGCCGGAGCGCTTGCGCTCTCTCCGCGAGGAGCTCGAGGGAATCCGCGAAGAAGAGTGGTGGGAGGTCGCCAACCGTGACACCAACTGGGACTACGTGCCCGAGGACCACCGAGTCCACCTGAACCGGTTCTTCGAGTGGTTCCCACAGCTGCAGGGCTGGTAGACGGCAACTCGCACCGGGCATGGCCGCCGCGGCTCAAACGTAGTAGTGTCGATATTTCAGTAGGTTGAGCCCCCATTGACCCTGAAGTGAGGTCGTCACGCGACGAGATCTCCCGATCCCCGATGCGGCGCGTCGGCGCAGCAGAGCGCTGCGTGCATTGACGTCGTGCAGCCAGGCGGGTGCGTATGGGCACGCGTAGCTTCCGGCGGCTCTTGGGCCCGGTGAACTGGCGCGCGATCGGCGCACGCGTCGCGCGGCGTCGACAGCACATTCCCGACTACAACGACGAGGTGATAAGCGACGTCGAGGTGTCGGCGCCGGAGAGCGAGGAGACCCTGCTGGCGCTGCTCAACCTTGCGCCTACCGACGAAGACGGCAGCGGGCGTCCGCTCACGATCGCCGCGGGCCGCAACGCGCTGGGCGGTCAGGCTGAGGCCAAGGACGCTGCCCTGGACATGACGCGCTTTGGCCACAACGTGCGCCTTGAGACCGATGACGAGGCCGGCCCGCTTGTCATCTGCGATGCGGCTGCCTCGTGGGGCGAGATCGTCGGTGTCTGCCGTCGCAAGGGCTATGTGCCGTATGTGGTCGTCTCGGTCAGCACGGCAACGGCGGGCGGCACGGTCTCGTCCGACAGCCTGTCGCGCTTCTCGCCGAGCGTTGGCAAGGAGTCCCGCTACGTCGCGGGTCTCCGCTGCGCGGTCACGCGACGCGTCCGGGGCGTCGACGACGAGCACCACCAGGTCATCACGCTGGTGAACCCAGCGCGCTACCCGCAAGCCGGGGCGATGGTCGCGAGCCTCTCGGAGGCCGAGAACGCTGACTTGTTCCACAGCGTTGTCGGAGGCTTTGGGCTGATCGCTGTGATCCTGGAGGTCGCGTTCGAGGTCTTCCGTGTCCCAGGCACCGAGGTGTTGGGCGACGACGCGTCTGTGCCCGACGTCTGGGTCGAGACGGAAGAGTTCGACAGCGCCGGGTTTGTCGACAGCGGGTCGAACGCCCTCGAGGCCACGGTGTCGCGTCTGATCGGCTGCACCGACAAGGTCTGCCGCGTGCCAGAGCAGCACCGGACAGTGTACGCGGTCGCGCTCCCGAACGCCGACATCTCGGCCGGACGGACCGTGGTCTTCAAGAGTCGCTACTGCACCCTGGCCGACGCGGCGACGGTCGACGGCAAGGCGCCAGCCAAGCGCTTCTTCGCGCACCGACCGACGCACCTCACCCGTCACTGGGTCGAGCGCATGATGAGCTGGAACCGCCCCACCGTGCTGCGGGCGATGGAGCGCATCACATGGGGCTACATGCGTTGGAAGCGCCGTCGTTGGCTCGATCCGCTCACAGACTTCACCTTTTTCATGGACGCCAATCGGCTCGCGCGCGAGCGCTTTGGGATGCCTCTGCCCGTCGTGCAGCAGACCTTCGTCGTGCCAGCCGGACTCGGGGAGCCGGTCCCGGCCGCGTCGCTCGAGTTCATCTGCGACATCGGCACGACGATGGCGAACCAGGGCGTGACGATCTCACTCTTCGACATGCTCTACTTGCCCGCCGACAGCGCACTGCTCTCCGCCAGCCGCGGGATGTCCGGCATCGCGGTCACGCTGACGTTCATGAGCCTGCGCGGACCCCGCAAAGAGCGGGTCACCCAGGCCCTCATCGACCTATCGGCTCGCTGCCTACAAGCAGGCGGACGCGTGCACCTCGTCAAAAACGTCTTCGCAAGCACGGAGACCCTCGCAGCCATGTACGGCGAACAGCTCGACGCCTTTGACGCGGCCCGCCGCCGCTACGGCGC
>CALHXW010000244.1 GCA_938040325.1 uncultured bacterium
GTCCCAGACGAGACCCAGCCATGAGAGCAGGACCAGGCCGTAGTAGGTGATGTCGATCTGCCACCAGCGGAAGCCCTGCCGGCAGCTAAGCATGTGGTGGTGATGGTTGTTGTGCCAGCCTTCACCTAGGGTCAGGAGCGCGAGCAGCACGTTGTTTCGGCTGTCGTCGTTCGTCGCGTAGGGCTGAGTGCCCCACACATGGGAGAGCGAGTTGATGGTGAAGGTCGCATGCCACACCAGCACGGTGCTGCCGAAGAAGCCGAGCAGGAGGCCGTCGAGACCCCAGAGGGAAAGCACGGTCACGCCCATCACCGCTGGCGGCACAAGCCAGTTGCGGTCGAGCCAGCGGAGCTCTGGGAAGCGCGCGAGGTCGCGGACCCTGCTGAGCTTGGTCTCGTCATGCTCGGGGTCAAAGAGCCAGCGCATGTGGGCGTGCCAGAACCCGCCTTGTCGTGGCGAGTGCAGGTCTCGTTCGGTGTCGGTGTGCCGGTGGTGGTGTCGGTGGTTGGAGGCCCACCACAGCACGCCCTTCTGACAGCTGGTCTGAGCGAGGAACGCCAGCACGAACTGGCCGAGACGGCTCGTCTGAAACGAGCGGTGGCTGAAGTAGCGGTGGTAGCCGGCCGTGACAAAGAACATGCGGCTCCAAAAGAGGGCGAGGCAGACGTAGAGCGCGTCGGTCTCGACCTCAACGAGCAGCGCCGCCAGCGCAAGCAGGTGAACGCCGATGGTCGGCAGGGCGTCGAGCGGACGTATGCGAAACCGTCGCCCTCCAGGTGGGGGTGTGTTCATCGATCTCTCCCATTGCGGCCAAGCGGCGCAAAGCGTGAGAGGCGCGTGCTGCGGAACGTGTCGAGCGGCGCCTCGTGGTGTCTGAGGCGACCGTGGCCACCCCGCTGAGCAGGGTCAACACCAACGCTTTGCGCGGCGCCAAGAGAGACGGAAAGTGCAGCTATGACAGAGGCTTGCCCATCGTCAAAGCTCGTTGACGCGCGTCAATCTGCTGTGACATTGACAGGGCTGTGACACGCGACGATCGAGGCTGCGTCCAAAGCGTGAGGCGGACGGACGTTGCCGATGCGCGCCGTGAGTTCTTGCGCGCCGGACGTCAGCGCGACCGCGGCTGCGTGCGCTCAGGTGTTGAGTGCAGCGCCCTCTACCCAATGCCCGCAACGGCACGACGCCTCTAGTTTCGGCCAGCCGCGTGCTTGGCGAGGTAGTCGAGCATCGCGTCGCGGTCCTCGACTGAGCTCGTCACATCGAACATTTCGACGGCAATAAGCCCGTAGTAGAAGCCGGCGAGATCGGCGATGCGCAGGCCCATTTCGTTCGCTCGGGCGGCGTCCTCGCTTCCGGCGTAGTGGACGGCCTGCTTGTTCGTCAGCAGGGTGCCCAAGGTAGGCAGCACATCGGCGCCGAGGGCCTGCAGGCGTTGGCCGAGAAGGCCGACGCGACCGGGGAGCCCCCAGGCGTTGGCGCTCCCGACCAGATCTAGACGAAGTGCACCAACATAGAGCTGTGCGAGCCGCGGCCGAGGCAGCTTGCGCCATCTCTCACTATCGGTTCGCGCAAGGATCTCGGCCGCCAAGAAGCTGGTCTTGAGGTCGTCGCCGTCAGCGACGATCTCGGCAAGCACGCCCGAGTCCATCCCGCGGGTTGGTGCGTCTCCGCCTTCGCTCTCAAAGAGTGAACGGTACGAGGACGCTTCGAGCACGGCCCGAACGCTGTTTTCACCTTCGCCCACTGTCATCTCCTGAGGTTGACTCGGCCCGCATGCAATCAACACGCTCGACCACACTATCGCGGCACGCGTCATTTCGCCGGCAGCGGTGCATCGACGGTGTCACCGCCCTTTGCGTCCACCGTATTTATCCACGCGATGATCGGATTGGCGCTCTTGGTGATGAGCCCGTTGTCGAGCACGATCATGGTCCTTTGCCCGACCGCTTGCTGGGACTTGATCTTCGAGTTCGCCTTGACCGTGAAGGTGTTGGTGTTGCCGGCGGTGCTGGCCACTGTGTCTGCCGCGAGTCGGTCGCCGTTGATGACGGTCGTGTTCGGAACGAAGAAGATCCAATACGAGCCGCCATCCACCACCCGAATCGTGGCGCCGAGCGTCACGAGACTCTCAGCACCGACCTCCGGAGCTGTCGGCGAGAGGCTGAGCGTCGTGCCAGCTCCGAGGGTCATGAACCCCCCGTCGGACGTCATCTCGGCGTTTGCCGTCAACGCCGTGTTGCCCTTGGCGTCCGGCTTACTCAGGATTGACGAGAACTTATGTGTGTTCCAGAGTGCCGCGGCTTCGCTAAACTTCTTGGTGGGGTTGCCGACAGACGCGACCGTCACTGGGATCGGGCTGAACTTGCCCGCGCCGTCGGTCTTCCAGCCCCACGAGATCGAGCCGTAGTAGGTTCCTGACTGGTTTCCATCGATGGCGACTGCGGTCGTCTCAAACTCCTGCCCGGCGTTGGCGCCACGGCTCGGCAGTTTCGGCCGGTCGACGAGCTCAGCGTTCTCGGTTGCCCAGCCTTGGCCTGCCGGCTGATGGCGGAAACCGAGCTTGTAGGTGGTGTTGTCCTTAGCGCCGTAGCCGACACTGGGTGTTTTGCCCTTGCCGGCGCTGCTCATCGGTGTGTCGGCGATCTTACCGGTCTTGTTTGGCTCTGCGCCGTAGACGGGGTTGTTGTTTCCATGCGCTCGGTCGAGCTCAAAACCAGCGGCATCGCCTGACTTCACGCGCCGAGGACCACTTGCCGGATTGACGGCATTGGGCTTGCCTTCGTCGGTGCTGCGGACCGTCTGCATGAGCGCTATCTTGGACGCATCCACGCCGGTGCCAGGCTCGAACTCAAGGTGAACGTCCATGCCGACGCTCTTTCCGTCTTGGACGATCGGTGCGTAAGTCGGCGCATCAAACGTCCCGGACTTGGTGGGAAACTTGCACTGCACCGCCGGACCATCTGAGGTCCCGCCAACGCCGCTGAGTGCGCCTACCGACTCGCCCCGAGCGGCCCGGGCTCCGGCAGCATCCGCTTCGCGTTCAAGACCGGGATCGGTGTTTAACCCGCCCTTTGCCTGCGGCTTGACCCGGCCCTGACGCTGTTGGACGACGTGGGCAAGCTCATGGCCCACAAGCTCTTGTCCTGACTGGCTCTCGGGCTGGTACTTACCGGCGGCAAAGTGAATGTTCTCGCCTTCCGCAAAGGCGTCAGCGCCCATCGCGGACGCATCCGCGCTGTCCGTGTGGACCTGGACCCCCGAGAAGTCCGCACCAAACGCTTCCGACATCTTCGCCTGTACCGGACCGGGAAGCGCCGTGCCGGCACCCGTCGGCGCCAACGGCCGTTCGGCTGGCGCAGTCGGCTCCAGCGCGCTGGCCTGAGCCGCATAAGAACTCATCTGCTTGAGCTGAGCGACCATCGGTGACGCTGGGCGTTCGGCCGTCGCGGGGCTGGCGGCTGTGGCTGAAGCGGGGGCGCGCTTCGGTGTGGCTTGTTTCATCGCAGTTCCTCGTAACGCAGGAGATCGACAACCGTTTCGTAGCCTAGACAGACCGAGTTTCGCAAGCTTCCGAACCATTGGTGCCGAGTTTGAGGAACTCAACGGGATGCGCCCGTCGAGCGAGGGCGCCCGCACGGGCCATCGAGATTCGATTCAGCATATCGACGCGAGTCGCGTCCTCACGTAGCGTTTGGGTATGAAGACATGGCCCACTACTTCACTTCGCGTTGGCGTTCCCCTGGTCTTGGGCATGCTGGCCTTTTCCGCGTGTTCGGATGACCCGGATGGCACCATCGACTCCGACGTCGCCGCTGACACGTTCGTCGCCGACGACACCGCGGTCGAGCCAGATACCACGGTTGTCGACACCACCTCGGTCGACACCCATCCTGTGGGTCCGCTCCCCGCCTCACTCCGCGACTGGGGCACCAGCGGCGGCGCAGGCGGACTGACCGGCGAGAAGGTCGTTGGCGACTTTGCGTTCGGCGCGCTCTCAGCAGGCTACTCGTACTACGCGCCCGCTGGCCTCGATGCGCCTGCGCCCGTCGCTCTCTTCTTTCACGGCGATGGCGGCTCGGTCGAGGGCCTCGACTACACGTGGAAGCCCGAGTGGCAGGCGTTTGCTGAGGAGCACGGCATGATCATCATGTCGCTCGGCGCGCCGACGGCGTCCGGCTGCTGGTGGACGCCAACCAAACACACGGTCGCGCGCTATGTGGTTGACCTCGTCTCGAGCGAGCTCTTTCCCCTCTTCGATGTCGACCTCGGCCGGGTCCACATGGTCGGCTTCAGCGGCGGCGCATTCTGGCTCTTTGGTGCGCCGCTCTATGAAGAGCTGCCCTTCTTCGGTGGCCTCGCCGGCGTCTGCGGCGGTGATGTCCCGCGTGAGAACTCCCAGTTCGACTTCTGCAACGAAGACGACCTGTCGGCCGATGACCCGCCGCTCGACGTTAGCGACACCGAGCGCCGACTTCAGGCCCTTGGTCGCAAGGTCTACGTCGCGCGCAACAGCGACGACTTCTGGGTCAGTGCGATCGACGGTGGCATCGACTGGTGGGAAGCCGGAGGCGCCGAGACCAAGCTGGTTGATGAGGGTCCCGGCGGCCACTGCGAGTTCGACACCGACGCGCGCCTAGAAGAGGCTCTCGAGTGGTTCGAGGCCGCACCAGCTAGCGGCAGCGGCGGCTATTAGCTCGGTCGACAGCACGACGCTTACGACCACGTGATGCGTGGCCGGTGGCGGGTGGAGCGTGCCGGGTACGCGTGGCGCGTGATGCGTGGCGGGTACTGGGTGGAGCGTGCCGGGTGAGGGGTACGCGTGATGCGTGATGGGTGGCGCGTGGAGCGTGCCGGGTACGCGTGGCGCGTGATGCGTGGCGGATGGCGGGTGGAGCGTGCCGGGTGATGGGTACGCGTGGCGCGTGATGCGTGCCGGGTACGCGTGGCGCGTGACCGAGTGGCGGGTGGAGCGTGCCGGGTGATGGGTACGCGTGGCGCGTGATGAGTGGCGGGTAGAGCGTGCTGGGTGATGGGGACAGCTTAGGCGGCGCACGCGCTCGCGCGCAGCATCACTCGCCCGACCTAGAACGTCTCTTCCTTCACGTCGCGGTCGTTGTTGGTGGAGTGGACCGTCTTGCGACACTTCGCGCACACGAAGTCGATGTGGGTCGGCTTCGCGGTGATGCCGAAGATCAACCAGAAGGTGCCCCACTTCGTGTACCGGGCCTGCTGGCGAATATACGGTCCACGCAGCGTCTGCTCGCAGTCGCCGCAGTCGACCCTCATGGTGCTCAACGGGTCGGCTGACGACGGGTCACTGCTGTCGCTAGGGTCACTCACGGGCGTGCTCACCCTCCGTGCTAGATCAACGTGCCCTGTGCACCGCCGGAACGGCCCGCAGGAGGCTTCCGACCGAGATGTTGGTACGCTGTCATGGTCGCGATGCGTCCACGCGGTGTGCGCTGGATAAAGCCCTCTTGGATGAGATAGGGCTCGTAGACATCCTCGAGGGTGTCTCGCTGCTCGGACAACGCGGCCGACATGGTGTCGATCCCGACCGGGCCACCGCCAAACTTGTCGATCATGGTCTCGAGGTAGCGCCGGTCCATCGGGTCGAGGCCAAGCGCGTCCACCCGCATGCGCGCGAGGGCGTGCTCAGCAATGGCGATGTCGATGCAGCCGTCGCCTTCCACCTCGGCGAAGTCCCGGACGCGCCTGAGCAGTCGGTTCGCGATACGCGGCGTGCCTCGCGAGCGCCGAGCGATCTCGGTTGCGCCGGCCGCTTCGATCGGAATCTTCAGGATTCCGGCCGAGCGGGCCACGATCGTCTCGAGCTCTTCGGCGGTGTAGTACTCGAGCCGCGCCAGGATGCCGAAGCGATCGCGCAGCGGTGATGTCAGCAGTCCCGTCCGGGTCGTTGCGCCGATGAGTGTGAAGGGCGGCAGCGCGATCTTCATGTTCCGCGCGTGGGTACCCTCGCCGATGATCAGGTCGAACTCGAAGTCCTCCATCGCTGGGTAGAGGTTCTCCTCGACGGCCGCGTTCAGCCGGTGGATCTCGTCGATGAAGAGGACATCACGTGGCTGCAGGTTCGTCAGGATCCCCGCAAGGTCGCCCTTACGCTCGATCGCCGGTCCGCTCGTGACGACGATGTTGGAGCCCGTCTCGTTGGCGATGATGTGCGCAAGCGTCGTCTTTCCGAGGCCCGGTGGGCCGCAGAAGAGCATGTGGTCCACCGCCTCCCCGCGCCGGGTTGCCGCTTCGACGAACACCCGGAGGTTGTCGAGCAGGGAGGCCTGGCCAACGTAGTCATCAAACGAGTCCGGCCGCAGCGCGCGGTCGTAGTTGACGTCGTCTTCCCGGGGTGTCGGGCTTATGGGCCGCTCATCTTCCATGGCCGCGACGCTAGCACAGAGGATCCACCACACCAACGCGCCTGTCGGTCAAGATGCCCGTTGGTGCCCCCGTGCGCGGTCTCAACAACCGCTCAGCAGCGGCAGCCCGTGTCGTGGATGTCGGGAGCTGTTGCGCGCTCGAGCAGCGTGGTCCCTGTCGTCTCGCTGTTGCGGCTGTCCCCGCCGTCTCGGCCGCCCATCAGGACGCCTCGGTCTCCCCACGGCAAGACCGCGTCAGGCGTGCCGTCGCGGTTGAGGTCGACAAGGCCCGAGACGGTGCCTTCGTAGGACAGTCCGTAGACCGGCTTGAGCGAAGTCCCTGCCTTCGAGTGCGTGACGACGAACACGGAGCTGAGTGACCCGCCAGGCTCGCCGCACTCGCCACCGGTGTGCGACGAGACCACCACAAAGCGGCGCTTCGTGGCCGCGTCGAGGTAGGCCTGGACCCGATGAACCGGCCCATCTTCGTAGTAGGCCGCGCTGTGCTTGCTGTCCCAGCGCTTCACGGGGGCCTTAGGGAACGCATCGGCCATCATCTGCTCATGGTTTTTCTGCACCTCGGCCCAGTCGGCTGTCCCGGTAAACGCGACCAGGGCATGGGCCCGAAGCGTCTTCGACAGCGCCACCGGCTCATAGGGCACGCGGGCTGGCGCCTCGACGTGGACGGCATAGAGCGCCTTGGTGCAGTCGCCCGACGTCACGACCAAGTCGCCCAGGAGGTAGCGCTTACCACGGTCCCACGCCTTCGACGGGCTCGGCACCTTGATCGGCTTGGCCGCCTGCGGCTCCTCCGACCAGTCCCACGGATGCTCCGTGTAGAACGAGCCACCCTCGAAGCTTGAGATCCAGCCGCGGCAGACCTCGCCCTCCGGGCCGTAGCCAATGACCTCGGACGCCCGCCAGTCACTGACGGATCGCGGCAGCAAGCGTTCCCGGACATGACGCCGTACCGCGAAGTTCTGAGCGTTGTGGGCGGGCTCGTGGCCCGCATGAAAGAGCTCATCCGCGGGGTCGACGGCCATCACGATGCGGCCGCGAAACATCGGGAACTGACGCTCAAGGTCGAGCAGGTCCGACGCCATCGCCATGGGCTGCTCAGGCACGGCCGGGCAGCCCTCTTGCCCGTCACCCAGGTGCGGGTCGTCGGTCGCGGTTTCGACCGGCGGCGGCGCGGTGTCCGCTCCGGCGGTCTTGCTTGTTGGGGGGCCCGTGAATGCAAAGGTCCCAAAGCTGGTGCCCGACATGCCAACAGCCGGCCGCGAGATGCTCGCGATGTCGAACCCACCCGTGGGCACAGCGTCGGTCGCTGGTGGCGTGACCTCAGCTGGCTGGGTGCTGCTCGGGCTCGGCAAGAGCTTGCTGAGGCCCGTGATGAAGGCCAGCCGCTTCGATGCAGCCGGCGAGTCCGCGAGTGCCGCCGTGCTGTCTGTTCGCGGCGAGGCTTGGGTCGGGAGTGCGCGGTGCCGCTGGCCACCTGCGTTCATGGTGGCGTCGGCGGTGGCGTCGGCTACGTCGACACCATCATCATCGAGGGTGTCCGCGGCATCGTCAGCGCCGTGGTCCGCGTCGATGTCACAAGCGGCGACACCTAGCGTCGCAAGGATGCCGAGGGCCGTCGTCAATCGAATCAGTCGTGTGCTCAGTCGCTTCATGGATGACCTCCGTGTGTCGGAGGTTGACGAAGCAAGTGTCATGCCAAGATCGAGAGTCCTGTCAAATCATTGAGTTACGGTCATCCCGTGCTACGAGACACGTCGTCTGTGTCGCTCTAGCCACGCCGTTTGTGGTTTGACACACGCAGTCTGGCAAACCCACCGCTCACACGAAGTCGTCGACGACCTCGGGCGGCTCGCTTCCAACGAGGGTCCAGATCTCGCGGCCGGTCTTAAGGATCTTGCGCTGAATGTCGAAGCCGTCGACGCCCTCCGCTTCCGCAATGGCGTTGAGCTCAGCGATGTCCTCGTCGGTGCCATCGCAGAATCCCATGGGTCGCGTGGTCGTCGGGAGCAGCAGCTGCACCTTGAACTCGCCACGGTTCCACTTCGTCTGCGTCTCGTTGCTGTGCTTGTGAATCATGGCCGCACCCTACGAACCGATCGGACACCTGGACAGCACAATCGGTGCGGGTGTCGCCCCGAATCCGCAACCTTCAGCCGAACTTGCCGGCGACGTAGTCGGCGGTAGCTTGCTCGACGGGTGCGCCGAACACCTGGTCGGTCGCCCCGAACTCGATGAGGTCACCGCTGAGTAAGAACGCCGTCTGGTCGCTGACCCGGCGTGCTTGGGACATGCTGTGGGTGACGATGACCACAGCATAGCGCGTGCTCAGCTCGGCGATGAGCTCCTCGATGCGCGCCGTGGCGATGGGATCGAGCGCCGATGCGGGCTCGTCCATCAGCAGAACCTGAGGCTCGACCGCCAACGAGCGGGCGATGCAGAGACGCTGCTGCTGACCGCCCGAGAGGCTGCCGGCGGGCTTGTTGAGGCGGTCTTTCACCTCGTCCCACAGGGCGGCCGAGCGCAGTGCTTGCTCAACGACCTGGGTCGGGTTGATGCGCTTGGCGCTGCTGCGGCCGAGGGCCCGATGAATGAGACCCGACACGCCGCGCCGGGGCAGGGCGCCGGTCAAGCGCAAGCCCGCGAGGACGTTGTCGGCGATGGTCATCGTCGGGAAGGGGTTCGGTCGCTGAAAGACGACGCCGATGTGGCGCCGAAGCCTGACCGGGTCGACGTCGGGTGCGTAGACGTCGTGGTCGCCCAGGCGGACTTGGCCGCGTGACCAGGCCGTGTCGACGGTCTCATGAAGCCGGTTGAGGCAGCGCAAAAACGTCGACTTGCCGCAGCCGGACGGACCGATGATGGCGGTGACCGAGCGAGCGGGGAGGGCGACGGTGAGGCCATGGAGCACCTCGTTGTCGCCAAAGCCCGCCGTGAGGTTGCTGACGTCGATGGCGACGTCAGGCTGGGACGTGACCAGCGTTGGGCCGTCGCCTGTGTGGGCGCCGTCGGTGTTGGCCGTGTCGAGATGGTGGATTGCAGCACTCATGAGCCGATCCTTTTCTGCGCGCGGTTGCGCAAGACAACCGCGACGAGGTTGATGGCAAGCATCACCGTGAGCAGCACGACGATGCCGGCGGCTGCGTTCTGCGCAAACGCTGCCTGAGGTCGTGAGACCCAGTTGTAGATTTGGATGGGCAGTGCGGTGAACTCCGCGTCTAGCCCGTCGGGTAGGAAGGTGATGTAGGTCCAGGCGCCGACCACGATGAGCGGGGCGGTCTCGCCGATGGCGCGGGACACCGCCAAGATGGTGCCGGTTAGGATGCCCGGTGCCGCCTGTGGCAGGACGACCTGGCGGATGACTTGCCACTTGGTCGCGCCGAGTCCGATGGCGGCCTCGCGCAGGTCGCCAGGAACTGCGCGCAGCGCCTCACGGGTCGCCATGATCACGATCGGCATCACAAGGAGCGCCAGCGTGAGCGCGCCGGCAATGAGGCTACGGCCGAGTCCGAGCGCGTTGACGAAGATTCCAAGCCCAAGGAGTCCGTAGATGATCGACGGCACGCCCGCGAGGTTGGCGATGTTGATCTCGATGAACGTCGCGAACCGGCTCTTCTGGTCGTATTCCTCCAGGTAGATCGCCGCGCCGATGCCGAGCGGTAGCGTGATGAGTGCGGTCAGCCCGATGAGGTAGAGGCTGCCTACCAGCGCTGGGAGGATGCCGGCTTGGCCTGCACGTCGCGACGGGTAGTTCGTGAGAAACCCCATGTCGAGCCGGCCGATTGCGTCGACAGCGACGTCGGTGATGAGAACTGCGAGAATCGCAAGCGGAATCAGGACAGCACCGAGCGACGTCCACACGAAGAGACGCTCGCCGAGCCCGCCCCAGCGGGTCTTGCTGATGTCAACAGTGGGCGGTGTGGGGGGAGGCACGACGCTCATCCGCCAACTCCTCGCGCCAGGCGCCGCCGGATGCGACGGCTGAGGATGTTCATGAGCAGCGTCAGCACAAAGAGCGCCGTTCCGACGGCAAAGATCGTCTTGTACTCGATGGTGCCCACCGGCGTATCACCCATGCTGACCTGCACGATGTAGGCCGTCATCGTCTCGACCGGCACCGTTGGGTCGGCCGTGAAGTTGGGCTGCTGGCCAGCAGCGATGGCCACGATCATGGTCTCGCCGATGGCTCTCGACATCGCGAGGATGACGCTGGCGACAATCCCCGAGGCCGCTGCCGGCACCACCACGCGCCGAATCGTGGCGAGCTTCGACGCGCCCAGGCCCCAGGAGGCCTCGCGCAGGGAGCTGGGAACGGCACGCAGGGCATCTTCGCTCAGCGAGGCGATCATCGGGATGATCATCACGCCCATGACCAGGCCAGGCGCCAGCGCGTTGAAGCCGCTGAGGTCGGGCATGAAGCCCTGGAGCACGGGCGTCACGACGATGAGCGCAAAGTAGCCGTAGACGATGGTTGGAACGCCGGCGAGGATCTCGAGCAGCGGCTTGAGAACCTTGCGCACCCGGGGCGGGGCGAACTCCGACAGGTAGATGGCTGCTAGCACCCCAAACGGCACAGCAACCATCAGCGCGACGCCGGTGACCAACAACGTGCCGGTCACGAGTGGCCAGATGCCAAAGGACTTCTCGGCGAAGAGCGGTGTCCACACGGTCGAGCCGAAGAACTCGCCGATCGACACCTCGCTGAAGAACGATGTCGTCTCCGCAAGCAGCACCCAGAGAATGCCGATGGTCGTTAGGACCGAGATCAGCCCTGCCGACTGCAGGAGGCGCTCGATAACGCGCTCGCCGAGTCCGCGGGTTGGGCGGCTCAGCTCGTCGAGCGTCACCCGGTCGGGCGGACCGGGACTCTCTGGCGGGCGCTGGGTCGTTGCGACGATCGAGACCCCCGCCTATTGCTTCGCTGAGATGCGGTTGCCGCGGCCGTCGAAGATGCTGCCGAGCGTGCGGTCGGTGAAGCGCTTCTTCGCCACCGTGTAGGCGGGGCCGGGCAGGGCGATATAGCCGACTTCCTGCGCCAGCTTGCCGTTGTCATCGAGCCAGAAGTTCAGAAACTTCGCGACCTCAGGACGGTCGGCATCTGCCTTGCTGGCGTAGATGAAGATGGGCCGCGAGAGCGGAGCGTAGGTCCCGTCAGCGACGGTCGCGATGGTCGGGACGACCGGTGGGCCGTCACCGTTTTTGATCGGCACGACCTTCAGCTTGTCGGCGTTCTCCGAGTAGTAGGCGAAGCCGAAGAAGGCGAGTCCGCCCTTGTCGCGGGAGACACCCTGAACCAAGACGTTGTCGTCTTCGCTTGAGGTGTAGTCGCCGCGGCTGGAGTGCTCTTTGCCGACGATGACCTTGGTGAAGTAGTCGTACGTGCCGGAGTCCACGCCCGGACCGTAGAGGCGGAGTGGTGTCTCGGGCCAGCCCTTGCGAACTTGCGCCCAGGTCAGGACTTTCCCCTGGCCCTCGGGCTGCCAGATGCGCTTGAGCTCATCGACGGTGATGTGGTCGACCCAGTCATTGGACGTGTGCACGACGACCGCGATGCCATCGAAGGCCACAGGCAGCTCGATGAACTCGCGCTTGGCCTCAGCACACTTCGTCAGCTCGATGGCCTTGATCGGCCGGGAGGCGCCGGTGATCGCCGTGTCGCCTGCACAGAACTTCTTGAAGCCCCCGCCGGTGCCTGACACGCCGATGATGACCCGGGAACCGCCGGCTCTCTGGAATTCTTCAGCAACCGCTTCGGTGATTGGGTAGACCGTGCTTGAGCCGTCGATCTTGATGACGGCAGCCTCGGCGCTGTTGGCTCCCGCGGCTCCCCGCTTGTCACTGCATCCGGTCGCGGCGAGCGAGAGGACCGCTAGAGTCGTGAGAATGGTACGCATTGGCTTGTGTGCTCCTATCGATGGTCACGCTCTGATCAATAACCTCCCTTTGTCACAACGGCCGGCCGCGCTGGCAACAACTTGGCGGGGGCGCGGAGTTAGTCTGTTTGTGTCTTGATATCGGCCGCTTATCGCGGTCGTGGCGCGACCAATGTCACAGCAATGTGACAGAGTTTTCGCGGCTGTCGCTTTGCGCCGCCGGAGACGTCGCCCTACGCGCCCGCGCCCGACGGATCTAAAGGCACAGGCCAAAAAAAAGAGCGACGCCAGTGCGTCGCTCTTCGTGCGTGATTGCGCAGATGCGCAAGCGCGAGATGGCTAGTAGCCTCGTCCGCGACCGCCGCCGCCGCCACCACCGTAGCCGCCGCCGCCGCCACCGCCGTAGCCGCCACCGCCGCCGCCGCCGTAGCCGCCGCCACCGCCGCCGCCGTAGCCGCCGCCACCGCCGCCGCGACCACCGCCGCCGCCGCCACGACCGCCGCTACGCTCTTTCGCGATATCCACGCGAATGCGTCGCCCGTCGACTTCTTGGCCGTCCATCGCTTCCTGGGCCTTAGCAGCGTCTTCCGCAGTGCCAAAGGTCACAAACCCGAACCCTCGCGACCTGCCGGTCTCGCGGTCCGTGATGACTTTTGCTTCATCGATCGCGCCAAATGACTCGAACGCTGCTCTCAAACCCTGGTCGTCAGTCGCCCACGCCAAGCCGCCCACAAATAGCTTCTTCACCGAATGCTCCTAGTGCGGCATCAGCGCCGCTTCCGTCGATCCACTTCTGAGCGCATTCCCGCTCAGACACCCACAAAGTACACGAAGAGGGTGCGGTGTCCATTGAGGCGCGGCGCTTTCGGCCCTTTTCCTCGAATGGTCGCGCGGGTATTGCGGGTAGCGGCCGCGTTCGCCGTGCAGCCGCTTGGGTCAGCCACGGGCTCTTAGAATCTGCGCGCTACCGCATGACCTCGTGTTGCCGCAGGCGCACGAACTCTCTGTGGGCCGCGCTTCGGATTGTCCCTTGCGTCGCCTCTCGGTCCCGTCTACCCAACACCCCAGATGCGCGATCTACCCCCATGGCTCTCCGAGCGACTGTCGACCACGCCGCGAAAGCCTGGCTGCTACCTGATGAAGGATCGGCTGGGCGAGATCATCTACGTCGGCAAGGCCAAGGATCTGCGTGCACGTCTGGGCCAGTACTTCGGCCCTAACCCGGGCGACACGCGCTTCTTCGTCGGCCTCCTCGACCGCGTCCTTGGCGACATCGACGTCATCATCGCCAACAACGCCAAGGAAGCCTTGATCCTCGAGAACGAGCTGATCAAGCGTCACCAGCCGCGCTTCAACGTGAAGCTCAAAGACGACAAGAACTTCTTGTCCATCCGGATCCGTCGAGACCACGACTGGCCGCGCCTCGACGTTGTCCGGCGCCGCAAGCGAGACAAGGCCGACTACTTCGGCCCCTACCACTCCGCGAGCGCCATCCGAAACACGCTCCGTGTGGTCAACCGGCACTTTCAGCTGCGCACATGTCGCGACAGTGAGCTGCGAAACCGCACTCGCCCGTGCCTCGAACATCAGATCGGTCGGTGCCCTGCGCCCTGCGTCGGTCTCGCTGACAGCGAGCGCTACGCCGAGAGCGTCGCCGACGTGAAGCTCTTCCTCGGCGGTCGCGGCGACAAGCTCAAGAAGCGCCTCGAGGACAAGATGCAAGCGGCTTCCGAGCAGCTTGAGTTCGAGCTAGCGGCGCGCTACCGAGACCAGGTGCGCGCGCTGGAGCGCTCGCTTGCACCTCAGAACGTGCTCGTGGGCGCATCCGGTGACATCGATGTGCTTGGGCTCTATCGCGAGGGCGCCGAGCTCGTGGTGCAAGTCATGCACCTCCGAACGGGCGTGCTCGTCGGCGCGCGCGGCTACCGCATGTCGAAGACTGGCTTACCCGACGATGAGGTCATCGACGGGTTTCTCAGCGCCTACTACGACGGCACGCGTCCCGTCCCTGATATTGTGCTTACGCCCCTGGCCATCCCCGATGCCGACACATGGACGGAGCTACTCACCGAGTCCCGCGGCAAGCGCTGCGAGCTGCGCTTTCCTCAGCGCGGTGACAAGCGACGCCTCGTGGACCTCGCTAACGCCAATGCCGAGACCACATTTACCGCCAAGAAGAAGGCCAAAGAAGACTCGCTCGCGACCCTTGAGCGCCTGCAGACGCGGCTCAAGCTCCAGCAGCTCCCTCGACGGATCGAGTGCTACGACATCTCCAACATCCAGGGGACCGACCCCGTCGGCTCAATGGTCGTGGCCATCGACGGCGAGATGACCCCAAGCGAGTACCGCATCTTCAAGATCCGAGGCTTAGACACGCCCAATGACTTCGCCATGATGCAGGAAGTGCTGATGCGGCGGTTTGCCCGGGCGATCGACGAGGGCAGCTTTCCCGACCTCCTCCTCATCGATGGCGGGAAGGGGCAGCTCGCCGTGGGCATCGAGGTGCTCAGCGGCCTGGGTGTCGCCGATGTCGACATCGCCAGCCTCGCGAAGTCGCGCGTCCTTGACGAGGACGGACAGGTCTCCCGCGACGGGCACGAGCGTCCGTCGAGCGCCGACATCGACCGCAGCCCGGAGCGCGTGTTCCGGCCGGGGCGCAAAAATCCGGTCATCCTGCGCCAGAACTCCAACGAGCTCTTCCTGCTTCAGCGGCTCCGAGACGAGGCACACCGCTTCGCCATCACGCACCACAAGCGCCTGCGGAGCAAGCGCACGCTGGCTACGGTCCTCGAGGAGATCCCGGGCGTCGGGCCGGCACGGCGCCGGGCGCTGCTCACTCACTTCGGCTCGCTCAAGCGGGTCCGTGGGGCGTCCGTTGACGAGCTGACAGCATGCCCGAGCATCTCCGGGGACCTGGCTCAGCGCATCGCGGATGCGCTTGGCTCCTCATCGTAGGGCACACAACCGGACCGGTTTTTAACTTTGTGGTTAAGGTTTTTCTGAGGCTGACCGATACCTTAAGAGCAGGTGGGATTGACCATCGTGTAGATTGCTCAGGTCTCTCGGAGCAGGGGGCTCCTGTGACGCATGCGCCACGGTGAGGTGGGCCGCAGTCAACACGATGACCCACCCGTGTGGGTGGCGCACGCGAGTTCGCGGGCGCGCCCACCCCTACGCGCCACATGCACCTGCGGCCGGTCTTCGGTCGACGACACCCAAACGTCTGCGCTATGCCGGCAGCAGACATGGAGGTGTTTGTATGACGTTGACGTCAACTCCCACACGGGCGGCGGCCGCTCTCACAGCGATGCTGGTGCTAGCTGCAGTCTCCCCGGTCAGTGCCGCGGATGGAACGCTCGGTCCCGGCACCGAAGTCCGCTCTGAGCTCTTTGCGTGGGCGATACCCTCGATCGACACCCCCACGTTCGACACGCTCAGGCCCTACGCCGAAGCGCGGCGCGCTAGCTTCGCGTCGTGGCTTCCTGGCCCAAACGCAGGGATGCTCATCAGCACTCGCTTTGGCGAGACCGCCCAGCTCCATCGTGTCGATAGGCCTGGCGGTGCGCGGCAGCAGCTGACCTTCGACAAAGAGCCGATTCGCACCGCGGTGAGCGCGAGCTGGCGCGGCGCCGCTGGCATCTTCTACCTCAAGGACGTCGGCGGCGGCGAAGGCTACCAGCTCTTCTTCTTCGACCAGGAGGCTGGCAGCCACCGACAGATCACCACGGCGCCATCGCGGACGCTGGGCCTCGTGCTCAGCCATGACCGGGCGCGGCTCGCCTTTGCATCGACGATGCGAAACACCGTCGACTACGACCTCTACGTGCTCAACCTCGCAACCGATGCGAAGCCGCGTCGTGTCTACGACGGCAAGGGCTTCTGGATGCCGACCGACTGGTCGCCCGACGGCAAGCGCTTGCTCGCGCTCAACTACATCTCCACCAACGAGGCGAGCAGCCACGTCATCAACGTCAGCACCGGCAAGGCCCGCAACGTTGCTCCTGCTAAGGACAAGCTCACCTACACGGGCAGCGCCCACTTCGCGCCCGACGGCAGCTCGGTCTACATCGTGTCCAATCGCTGGGGCAGCTTCAAGCAGCTCGGGGTCGTGCCGCTCAAGGGAGGCGAGGCGAAGCTGCTCACGGGCAGCTCCCCGTGGGACGTCGAGGGGCTAGCGG
Organism: uncultured bacterium; assembly: GCA_938040325.1. Classification (GTDB taxonomy): domain Bacteria; phylum Myxococcota_A; class UBA9042; order PHBI01; family PHBI01; genus CALHXW01. The sequence continues at coordinate 16,444 of CALHXW010000244.1, forward strand.
TCGACCACACGCACGGGTGCGTGGCGTTTGCCACCAATGAGGGCGGTCGCTCGGTCCTCCACATCCACCGGGCGAGCGACTGGAAGGCGATGCCGGTCCCGAAGCTGCCGGTCGGCGTCTTCTCAGGCCTGTCGTTTGACGACACCGGGCGGCGCCTCTCGGTGGGCGTCAGCGGCCCGAAGAGCCCTGGCGACGTCTTCGCTGTTGAGCTTGACGGCACGGGCTCGAAAGCCGCCACTCAGTGGACGCTCTCCGAGGTTGGCGGTCTCGACACGCGCACCTTTGTGGAGCCCACGCTGGTGCGCTTTCCGACGTTCGACAAAGACAAGGCGGGCAAGCAGCGGACCGTTCCGGCCTTCTACTTCAAGCCCGAGGGGCCAGGTCCCTTTCCGGTCGTGGTGCTCATCCATGGCGGCCCGGAGTCGCAGTACCGACCGCGGTTCTCCACGACGCTCCAGCACTGGCTCCGCGACCTCAAGATCGCCGTCATCGCCCCGAACGTCCGCGGCTCAGCCGGGTACGGCAAGGAGTATCTGCTGCTCGACAACGGCATGAAGCGTGAGGACTCGGTCAAAGACATCGGAGCCCTGCTGGACTGGGTCGGTACCCGCTCCGAGCTCGACGCGAAGCGCGTTGCGGTCTACGGCGGCTCGTACGGCGGCTACATGGTGCTCGCCAGCATGGCGCGCTACGCCGACCGCCTCAAGTGCGGTGCCGAGATCGTTGGGATCAGCAACTTCGTCACGTTCCTCAACAACACCAAAGAGTACCGTCGAGACCTCCGCCGGGCCGAGTACGGCGATGAGCGTGACCCCGCGATGCGCAAGCACCTAGAGGCGATCTCGCCCACCAACCTCGTCGGCAAGATGACCAAGCCGCTCTTCATCATCCAGGGCGCCAACGACCCGCGCGTGCCGGCGTCGGAAGCGAAGCAGATGATGGAAGCGCTCGTCGCGCGCAAGGTGCCCGCGTGGTACCTGCTCGCTAACGACGAGGGCCACGGGTTCCGCAAGAAGAAAAACCGCGACTTCTACTACGCGGCGCTCTCCACCTTCTGGCGCAAGCACCTACTCTAGGAGCGCCTGCCACGCGAGACAGGCATCTGCACCGAGGCCGGTGCCGATGGTGAGGGTCGGGCCGATATCAACGTGCTGTTCGGCGCTGTCCCATGCTGGCCAGATGTTGGGTGCGGCCGGTGCCCCGTTGACCGTGAACTGGGCCACGTGCTGAGCCATGGTGGCCTCGAGCTGATGCGCTGGGTCGTCGTCGGGGATGTCGTAGCCGCTGCCGATGACGCCGAAGAGATAGAGCATGTCCAAGCCGTGAAACGCTGGGCCCGGGCCCGGACCGGGGAGGGACCCCCGGAAGTGATAGCGAAACACCGAGCTCTCGTTGCCGTTGTCGAGCCGCTGCGCAAGGTGGCGTGCGGGGCAAACGAACCGGCGGTCGGTCGTGGCTCGGACAAAGCTGTCGATCAGCGTCGCGCCGCCGTCTCCAGCTGGATAGAGGCTCTCGAGCGTCAAGCGGGTTGCGTCGTCGGCGCCCTCGAAGAGCCCGGACAGGTCCGCGGGTGTGAGCTCAAAGGGAACAGCTCCCGCTGTCTCGTGGGCATTGGTCCCAATGACCACAGGCAGGTCGGTGTTCTGACCGCTGACGATCGCCATCAACGGGTCCTGCGGGACGGTCTCGACGTCGATGACCGGGCGGAGGCCGTTGCCTTGAACACGTCCCTGTCCGTCCGGCACGGCGGTGTCACGGACGAGCTCGTCGATGCTCAACCCACGAAGGCACTCGAGCGCAACGCTTGGAGGCCCGTCGCACGGACGCGTGATCTTGAACTCGTGACTGGCTTGGCGGCCCTGCTCGACGGTTGCTGCAGAGCACATCCCGCTCATCATCACGGCACGATGAAAGAGCCCTGCGGCACTTGGCATCGTCAGCAGCAAGCAGACATCGCTGGCGCCGGATGACTGGCCGATGAGCGTGACCCGCGCGGGATCTCCGCCGAACGCCGAGATGTTGGCTTGCACCCACTTCAGCGCAGCGACCTGGTCGAGCAGCCCATAGTTTCCGGAGACTCCCCGTGGGTCTGCAGCGTCGAGCTCCGGCAGGTTTAGGTAGCCGAGAGCTCCGAGTCGGTACTGCACCGTCACCACGACCACCTCGCCAGCAGCAGCCTTCGCGAGCCGGGCGCCGTCATAGAGCCGGGTCGGCGTGCCAGCGGCCGTCGCGCTCGTCGTCGCGCTCGTGCTTCCCGAGACGTGTCCGCCGCCGTGAAGAAAGACGACAACCGGCTTGGGTGGCGTGGCTAGGTCGGGGTTCCACACGTTGAGGTAAAGGCAGTCTTCGCTGCCGAGGGTGACCGCTTCACCGGCCGAGTTCACGCTCGGTTGGGCGCACGGGGGTGGCCACGTGCTCGCTTCAACCGGCAGCTCGCGGCAGACGGGCGCGGCCGGAGGCTGCCAGCGCAGGTCGTCGACGGGCGGCGCCGCGTAAGCCATGCCGAGCCAGCGCCAGACGCCGTCCTCGCGGGCGCCGAGGTAGGCTGCTCTCGACGTCACCGCAACACCATCGGCGCCCGTCCCTGGGGTGATGCACGGTGGCTCCAAATCCCCCGTGTCGGTCCAGGTGTCGTCCGTGGCGTCGCTGCCGTCCGAGTCGCTACCGGCGTCGCTCGCGTCGCCCTGGGCAGCGTCCGTTCCGGTCGCCCCGTCGCCAACAACGGTGACGTCGCCGGTCGGACCAAACTCGATATCGCTGGCCCCGCCGTTGGAGGTCTCGGCTGGCCCAATGCAGCCAACGAACCCTAGCCCCAACAGCATTGCGACTGTTCCCCACCGCGTCATGCACATACCTCCGCACCCACCGTGGTAGCCGAGGCTGGCCTAGGCCGCAACTTTGCTGACCCGACGCGCTCTGTCGAACAGCGTGTTCGACACATCGAACAGGCGCGGTGTTGTCCAATCTCGCTCTCCCTCGTAGGCTCGTGTCATGCATACCCTCCGTCTTGTGATGTCCTTGGCCCTCATCGTCTGCTCTGCAGGTCTCGCGTCGGGCTGCGCAGAGGTGCGGTTCAACCAGAAGGGCAAGCTCTCCGCCCCGGCGATGACGTTTGACCACGACCCGCTTGCCGTCGAGCTACGCGGCTACGTCATCACGCCCCGTGAAGCCGCGATGGGCGGGTTCGACGGGGCCGGTGCGGGCGGTTGCGGATGTTACTGATGCAAGGCTGGGCCGCGCGCCTTGCAGCCTGCGCCGTGCTCGTCGCCGCCTGTGGCACGACCGAGCCAACGCGCATCAGCATGCAGGCGGCCGGTTACCTCCAGGATGACCAGGGCGGCAACGAGAACATCGATGAGGACGCTTCCGTCGTGGAAGCGATCATCCTCATCGACTCGCCCCTGACGACCCGCGACTCGCTCAAAACCAAGATCGTGCTCGACGTGGTCTCGTCGGCGTCGATGACCCGCAACCACAACCCGCGCTACCGGTCCCTCCAGAGCGGTGCCAGCGGTGTGGTTCACTACGGGCAAGGCTTCTCCTGGACGCACAAGGGCGACAACTGGGAGTCCGATGTCGGCATCAAGGCGGCTTTCGAGTACGCCTACTTGTCTTTCGGTCTGATCGGCGGTCTCACGTACTACCTCGACGAGAAGAACACGGCTCTCTCCGTGGGGATGCAGGGCTTCGTTGACTCGGTCCGCATGATTCGCTTCAACGGCGATGACGAGCCGAACGAGGCACGGACGACGTTCACGACGAACCTCGGCTGGGGACAAGTCCTCACGCCGGACTCCCGGCTTCAGCTCAGCGGGACGCTCTCGGTGCAGGCAGGGTTTCTCGCGGGTCAGTTCAACTCGGTCTTCGTCAACGGCGTCGAAGACTTTGAGATTCTCCCGAGCGACCGTCTACGCGGCTCAGTGACCGGGCGCTACAAGCACTCTGTCGGTGCCTTTGACGCGGTCGAGCTGGGACTGCGCGGCTACACCGACAGCTGGAACGTCCAAGCGCTCACCGGCGAGCTGAAGTACTTCCTGCACTTCGATCCCATGACCATGCTCGTGATGCACTATCGTTACCACGTCCAGAGCGCTGCTGACGGCTACCAGCCGGTGTTCGCGGCGGCGCTGCCGCTCCAGACATCCGACCCCGATCTCGGCGACTTTGACGGCCACATGGGGTCGCTGACGATGCGACTTCTGGAGGGGTTCAACGATGACAGCTTGTCGCTGAGCTTCGGTCTCAATGCGTACCTTCGCAGCAACAAGCTACAGATGTACTGGCTCAGCTTCGGCATCGGTTTCGACACCTGAGCCACACCAAGGAGTTTCATGGTTTCGCGGAATTGGATGAGAGCAGCACTGGTGCTCGGCGTTGCGGGGCTTTTGGGAGCTTGCGGCTCGGCTTCGACCACGCCCGCGTCTCCCGTTGGCGCTGGTGCCGCATCGTCGACGGTGGCGCTCGAGCGCACCACAGACGCCACGCGCCTCGACAGCGTGACGCGACCCACCCTGGTGGTCTTTGGCGCAAGCTGGTGTGAGAGCTGCAAGCGTGAGGCCCCGATCGTGGCGGCGCTGGCGAGTCGCGAGGCCGCCTGGATGGACCTCTGGGTCGTCGTTGTCGACACGACTGAAGCCAAGGCCCAGGAGTTCGCGGCGCGCTACCCGAAGGCGAACCGGGTGAGCTGGGATCCTGAGCTGACGTTTTCCGACGCGCTCGGCGTGGACGGCACGCCCTCGCTCATCGCGGTCAAGCCGGGCGGCCCGGCGAAGCCACCGATTCGACATCAGATCGAGGACGTCCAGGCCGACATCGAGATGATGCGCAGCGGCGCAGCGGGACCGGCGAGGACGAGCCCAGCGGCCTCCTCCGAGAAGGCACCGGTCGAGCAGACGGTCGCGCTGATGGGGACCGAGATCAGCATTCTCGTGACGCGTGCGGACCGAGAGCCGGCGATCGCGGCCATTGGCGAGGCCTTCGAGGAGATGCGACGGATCGAGCTGAAGGTCAGCAGCTGGCTCGACGACACGGTCATCACCGCCATCAATCGCTCCGCTGGGGTCGACGCCATCAAGGTCGATGACGAGGTGATGGGGCTTCTGGTGCGCGCCAAAGAGGTCCACGGACTCACGGAGCGGCGCTTCGACGTGACGTTTCGCGCGGCCGAGGGGCTCTGGGATTTTCGCAAGCAGCCGGTGAAGGTGCCGGCCAAAGCTGAGATCGACCGCGTCATGAAGCTGGTCGACAGCGACGCGCTGGTGCTCGACCGCGCCGGTATGACTGCATTCCTCAAGCATCCCGGCATGTCGATTGGCCTAGGTGCGATCGCGAAGGGCTACGCGGTCGACCGTGCAGCCCGTGTGCTGCGTGACCGCGGAATCCGCCACTTCGTCGTCAACGCGGGGGGCGACCTCTACAGCGCCGGCCGGCCGACGCGCGCGACGCGCTGGGAGGTCATGGTCAAGCATCCGCGCAACGACCAGCGTGCACTTGCCAAGATCCCGGTACAGAACCGAGCCGTCGCGACGAGTGGGGACTACGAGCGCTTCTTCGAGCACGACGGCGTCCGCTACAGCCACATCTTGGACCCGACGACGGGCTACCCGGCCAGCGACTGTCAGAGCGTGACGCTCTTGGCCGAGACAGCAGCTGACGCTGACGCGTTCGCCACCGGTGTGTTTGTGCTTGGACCGACCCGCGGTCTAGCCTTGGTGGAGCGTCTTGAGGGGGTCGAAGCCTTCATCATCGACGCGGCCGGCGGCTACCACATCAGCAGCGGTCTCCGTCAGCCCCAAGGTTGAGCCTGCCGCAGCGCTCCGGCGGATCCGTCGTCGGCACTCTCTCAGGCCGACGATCCCGCTCAGTCTCATCCGCTGCAGCCGCGGAGTTACGCTGTAGCGCCGTCTGCATGAATATCGAGGTACAGCTGGACGCCCAACCCGGCGTCAGCGGCTTGGCAAGCCAGGTCGCGGGCATGTAAACCTGCCATCGACGAGAGACGGTCGATGTAGACGGAGGGATGATGCGACGAATTCTGCTTACCGGTGTGGTTGCCTTGACCATGAGCGTTGGGGCTGGTTGCGGCTCTGCCGAGATCTTCCACCAGGACCAGCGCGGCGGGACCATTACCCTGCAAGGCTCCCAAGACGGCGCCATGGAAGACGCCCACGACATCATGGCCGACCACTGCGGCGCACACGGCTACACCATCATCAGTCGCGGCAAAGTCGCCGTGGGCAGCAAGTCCTACACGAGCAGCAACACCGACTACGGCGAAGTCCAGCGCTCGGGCGGCGGCTCGCGGACGCACACGGATCACGGCAGCAGTCACTCCGACTCGAGGACCACTCGGGAGGGTGGAGCGGTCACCCGCGGCAACGTCCAGACCGACCAGGTCACGGGTACGGTTCCGGTCTACGAGGAGCGTGTGACCTACACCTGCGGCAAGTAGGTCCGAGCGGGCCTCGCTATGGGCCGCTGTTCGGGTAAGCGAAGGCTTCCGAACCGGACGACCGTTGCAAAACGCTTCTGGCGGTCCCATCCTGCGCCGGCCAGCGCAGGGCTGGCGATGTTGATCGCGCGCGACGAGGATCTCGCCCTTGGGCATGGCAGCGCTCATTGGCTTTATTGCCGCCTTCTTGAGTTCGATGCCCGTCGCCGGGCCTATCGCGGCGTTGGTCGTCACGCGTTCCATCGGTGGTCGCTACCGCAGCGCGTTCATGCTCGCGATCGGCTCTGGGCTGGCCGAGTCCTGCTACGCGTTTTTGGCGCTCTACGGTTTCGCCAGCTTTGTCGTCGAGTATCCGGTCATCCGGCCCGTGTCGAAAGCGCTCGCGGCTGTGATCCTGCTGGTGCTGGGCTACTTCTTTACCCGACACAAGTCGCCCGATCCGTCCGAGCAGCGTGGACGACCGCCTCGGGACACCGCGTGGGGCAGCTTCCTGTTGGGCCTGTCGATCACGGCGATGAACCCGACGCTGATCGTGACGTGGAGTGGCTTTGCGCCAATGCTTGATGCCACGGGGATCGTGGACCTGACGCCGTCGATGGCGCTGCCCTTCGCGTTCGGTGTCTGCACAGGAACGATCGCCTGGTTCGCGTTCCTCGTCGGCGTCATCCGCCGGTACAAGGACCGCTTCCAACAAGAGACGCTCGATCGCGTCATTCAGTGGATGGGCTGGGCGCTCATCGGCCTCGGGCTCTACTTCACCTACAACTTCGTGGTGTACCTCGTCGACTCGCCGGTGCCAGCGTCGGGGTAGGCGTGGCGCCGTGAGGGGCGACAACAGCAACCCAATCCGCGTGTGAGGCGCCACAAAAAATGGCGCGCAGTCCCACGGGGTGGGTCTGCGCACCAAGTAAATGGCGCGCCCGCCAGGCGTCAGCCACACCGCCTAACGAGCGCGCCGCCGAAAACCGAAGCTCCCGGCTCTCTGACTGATATCTCCGATCGCTCGGGGATGACTGGAGTGTGCCCACGCACCTAGTGGAGGTCAACAGGCGAAACGTAAAGTTACGCAATAGGTAACCCGAGTTGCAGACGAGCCACTGGAACACGTGTTCCTTCTCACGGCGCGAGGGTTCGCTGAAAACTGTTCAAACTAGGCCTTCGTCGAGCGCCGCCGAAACGCGAGCAACGCCATGGCCGCCACCAAGGCAAGCGGAGCGAACGGCGCCCCCTGACCTGTCTGGCAGCCGCCGCTTGCTGGGGTTGCCGCCTTGACGCCGCTGATGCCGTCGTCAGCCCCGCCGTCCGGGGTTGGCGCAGTGGGCTCGGGCTCGGGCTCGGGCTCAGGCTCAGGCTCGGGCTCGGGCTCAGGATCGGGCTCTGGCTCGGGCTCAGGCTCAGGCTCAGGCTCAGGCTCGGGCTCGGGCTCGGGCTCGGGCTCAACGCACTGACCACCCTCACCGCAGACTTGGCCGGCACCACAGTTGAGAATCTGCAGCGACGGGTCATCGCAGTCAGGATCGTAGGCGCCGCAGTTGCAGTCGCAGTCGTCGCCAGCGTGGTAGTAGCGACGTCGGCACTCCCACTCGTCGGGGAAGGGAAGGTCGCAGGTACCGTCAGCCTGGCAGACACCGCCCGGGGCACACCCAAAGACGTCCAAGCTTGGGTCGTCACAGTCGGGGTCGAGGGTGCCGCAGTCGCAGTCGCAGTCGTCGCCTGCGCCGTACCAGTCCGGGTTGCAGGTCCAGCCCTCTGGCAGCTCAAACTCGCAGGTGCCATCTGGCAAGCAGCTGCTGTTGCCCGCGCAGTTCTGCACCTCCAAGAACGCATTGTCGCAGTCGGGGTCGTAGGCGCCGCAGCCGCAGTCGCAGTCGTCTTGCACGCCATACCAGTTCGGGTTGCAGGTCCACTCGTCAGGGACCTCGGGCACGCCGTTGTCGCAGTCCTCGGCACAGCTCGTCAGCGTCTCGTCGTCGGTGCAGAAGCCGTCTCCGCACTCGGCGACAACGTCGTCCCCACAGAGGGTGCTTGGGTAGCCGACACTGCAGAGCGTCTCAATCGCCCGGTAGGCATAGACAACCGACTCTTCCGCCTCATCGGCGTCGAGCGTGTTGACGACAAAGCAGCTGCCGGTCCAGCTGTAGTCGTCGGCGCCGCCGGTCAGGATACCGACAATCTCGAGGTTCGCGTCGAGGACCGCTGAGCCGCTGTTGCCCGAGAAGGCGTCGACCGATGCAATGAAGACCCTGCCACCGTTCGCTGATGCGTCGAAGACTAGTCCGCCCTCGTCGACCTTGAGCGGAATTCCGTTGGGGAACCCGGCCATGACGAGTGGGTCTCCAACGCTGACCGGTCCTGGGTTGGCCATAGCGGCCGGGACCCGCGGCACAGGTCGGTCAAGCTGGACCACGGCAAAGTCGATGTCGTCAGGATGGTGGATCCAGCCGTGGGCGACGATCTGGCTGCAGCCATAGACGTCGTCGGGGTCGACCGGCAGCTCGCTGCCATCTTCCGTGTAGAGGTAGTCGAAGACCCACGCCTGGTTCTGGCAGTCGTTGAGCGAGCTCACACAGTGGCCGGCCGTCAGCAAGAGCTGGTCGTCGATCAGGGTGCCAGAGCACGTTCCGTAAGAAGGCTGTGTCCAGAAGCGCTCCCCTTGGCAGAGGCCCGACTGGACGCCAAGCGACGGGCCGGGATCGAAGGTCACGCCCGTCGTGCTGAGGTTGATATCGGACCACCGGATCCTCACCGCCGACGACTGCCGAGCCAGCTGCGACAACGTGTCGTCCTCGACCTCGTACCACTCCTGGCGGTCGTCAGCGGCGTAGACAACCGCGCTCTGGTGGACGTGCAGCGAGGCGGTCTGGTCGTCCACTCCGCTGCAGGCGACGACACCCGCCGCACAAGCAAGCGCAGTAACCGTCGTCTTCATGGTGACTTGTGTGATCGAATTAGGCGCGCGTTTTGTGCTCATAGATCGACAGAGGGCAGGGCGGCCAATCGACTGTCAACGACTCTCCTTGGCCAGCGTCGCCGATCGGCGAACGCCTGCGGGATCACAGGGGTTCGTAAACTCGAATGGGCGTGCACAAGCGCTCAGCGAGTCGGCTTCGGTTTCTTTGTCGAGCCGTGTGCAGGTGCACTCAGCCACCAATGGCCTAGGCTCTCAGACCATGAAGTCGTTCGCAGCGGTGCACGCACTGACGTTGATGCTCTTGACGAGCTCAAGCACGCTGGCGCGTCCGGACGTAGGGCCTGGCGCTGACGCTGTGGTCTCCGTCGACGCGGGCGCCCAAGCGGGCACAGACGCAGGCCCCGCGGCGAGCGCGGACGTCGTCGCCGACGTCGGCCCCACGGACGTCAGTGTTGGTGAGGTTGCCTCTGCCGACGCGGGTGACAGCCCCGCCCCGGACATCGTGGCGGCCACGGAGCGAGCGGCCGCCATCGCTGCCCACTTAGCAGATCCGCGGACCGGACCGGTCGACCCGGCCCAGCTCTTCGGCATCGAGGGGCTGCCGCCCGTCCTCTTCGAGGGTTCAGAGGGGCAAGAGCTCGCGCGCATGCTTGACCAAGCGGCCGGTCGTACAGGCGCGATCGAGACCGTCGACGAGGCTCGAGAGACCCTCAAGCAGCTCGTTGGTGCCTGGCTGAAGCTGTCGGATGAAGAACGCGCCAGACGGCTCGGGATAAGCGACACAGCGAGGCCCGTCGCGGCTGACTCGAAGCGCACCAGTGCAGGCGACGACGAAGACACGCCCGACGAGCCGGCAGCGATCGTCTCCAAGGAGACCTCGGCGCAAGCGGACGAGAAAGCCGCAGCGGCTGCCGATGCGGCCGACAGGGCTCTTGCAGCGGCTCAGCGGGCGACCACTGAGAAGCGTGCCGCCATCGAGCGCGAGCGTGCCCGGCTGCTCGAGGTTCAAGAGGCCCAGGCGCGGTTTCGGGCCGCCCTGATTCGGGTCGATGAGGCGGCACCTGCTCGCAAGAAGAAGATCGACGCGTGGGCGAAGGAAGTCGAGGGTCTCCGAACAGGCGAGCGGCTCGGCGAACCTGTTGCGGAGCGGTCCGACGCCCTCTTCGACGCGCTAGCGCCTGAGCTCCGCGAGGCACGTGCTCAGCTGGTCGAGGCGCTAAACGCATTCGACGAAGCCATGGATGACGGATTCGCCCGCACGATTCCGGGTCCGGAGGCGGCGCCAGAGCTTGCTGGCTCGGCCGATGAGCTTGAGTCGCTGAGGACGCTGCGCGCCGAGCTTCTCAACGAACGGGAAGAGCTCTTTAACGAAGCGAGGAAAGCCCGGTACGACGCAGCCGAAGACCGCAAAAAGGAGCTCGATAGCGCCAGCATCGTGCGGCTCAGCTTGCTCTCGCTGATGTCGGACGAGCGGGCCACGACCATCACCGGGTTCGGCGCCGAGGGGATGCGGCAGGTGCGCGAAGAGGTCGGTCAGGTGGCGCTAGGCGTCCGCCATCGACTCCGCACAGCTCCGCGCAAGCTCGGCAAGGTGCTAAGCGACGCGGTGACGTCACCGGTGCCGCTGATCATGCTGGTCTTCAAGATCGTAGCGCTGACCCTTGTCTTCCTGTGGTGGCGGCGGCGGGCCGACGACACGCTCAAGAACCTTCGCAGCGGCTTTATGAAGGTCTCTCCGCCGACCATCGGCAGCCGCATTGCCTCGAGCACCCTCTGGTACATCTCGCGGGTGCGCGCACCCGTCGAGCACCTCATCTACTGGGGCCTGCTGATCGACATGGTCGCCAAGGCGCTGCACCTGCATGAACTGGACTTCGTCTGGGTCGTGCTCAAGTGGATCTTCTGGGGCCAGATCGTCATCCGCCTGCTCGATGCCATTGCGGCGCGCCCCCGTCGCGACAGCGCCGATCCCCTCTCGGAGCTGCGCTTTCGCTCGCTCCGGCTGGTGGGCCTGACCATTGTCGCCGTCGGCCTGTTGCTCACGCTGACCGCGACCAGCGTCGGGGAGGGAGCGCTCTACCACTGGGTTCTCAAGACCTGCTGGCTCTTGGCGATTCCGATCGTCTTGGTGCTGGTCAAGTGGTGGATGCCCGTCATCTACCAGCGCATCGACAATCGAGGCGACCTCCACGGCGTGCTCGCCTGGGCCAGCAACAACCGCGAGGGCTTCGTCGGGCTCATCTCCCGGGTCGCCGCGGCAGGGTTTCTCTTCTTCGAGTCTGTCTATCAGCGGCTCTTCCGCCAGCTCACGAACTTCGAAGGCCCGCGCCAGGCGCTGGCGTTCTTTGCGCGTCGTGAAGTGGAGAAGCAGGCCAACCAGGGCGACGACGACCAGCAGCTGGTCGCTCTCGGCTCGGTGATGAAGCGGCGACTGGGGCCTTTGACGTCGCCGCCCGAGGTTCTGCCGATCGCTCCCGCCGAGCGCAAAGAGCTCTTCGAGTACATCCGCGAGGACGATCACTCCCTGGCCGCCGTCGTTGGCGAGCGCGGCCTCGGCAAGAGCGTGTTCGTCACCAGCGTCATCGACAAGATGCGCGACCGCGACGTCGTCGAGGTTTTGTGCCCGCCTGGCACCTTCGACGACGTGATCGGTGTGTTCGCAAAGGCGCTCGAGCTACCTGAGGACGCCGACGAAGCGGCAGTCATCACGAGCATGACCACCCGCAAGCCGCGGCTCGTCGTCGTCGAGGACATCCACCGCATCATTCGGCCTGTCATTGGCGGCATCGAGCAGCTCGACCGCCTCCTTGCGTTTGCCCGCGCGGTCGGTGGCCACACCTCGTGGGTGCTGACGCTGCAGTCACCGAGTTGGCAGCACGTTCGTCGTGTTCGTGGCGACCTCGCGGTCTTCGACCAGGTCATCACGCTGCCTGCGTGGAGTGAGGAGTCGATACGCACGCTGATGGAGAGCCGCGCGTCCGCCTGCCAGCTTGCCCCGAGCTTCGAGAACCTTCGTCTCCCGCGGCAGCTCGACGTCGACAGCTCCCTGCCGCTGGCTGAGCGCAACGAGCACAGCTTCTACCGCTTTGCCTGGAGCTACGCGGCCGGCAACCCGGCGGTCGCGCTCCACATCTGGTCCAACTCCATCAAGCAGAACCGTGATGGAAAGGCTGTTGTCAGCCTGCACGACGCGCCGAGTCCCAACGACCTCGAGCATCTTGAGGAGACCATGCCCTACGTGTTGCGCGCCGTGATTCGTCACGAGGTGGCCACAGAGGCAGAGATCGTCGCCTCCACGCGCCTGTCGCCGGAGGACGTCGCCAACGCGGTGCGGCTTGGCCTCTCCCGCGAGTACCTTGAGTACAAGGGCGACCGACTGGCGGTCACTTGGGAGTGGTACCGAGCGGTCAGCACCATGCTACGTCGCCGCAACCTGCTGGTAACGTGAGGGGTAGGTAACGATGGAAGAAGTAGACATCGAGGCCGTCGGCGCGGTCGCCAAGATGATCAGCGTCAGCGGAATCCTGACGTCGGTGGTCGTCGTCGCCATCGTCTGGCTGCTGCTGCGCTTCCTGCGGGCGATGGTCGAGCGGATCAGCGAGCAGTTTGCCACCCAGCGCTTGCTCATCAGCAAGATCTTCACGGGCCTTCAGTTCTTGATCTACACGGGCACGACCGTGGTCGTGATCATGCTCTCGTTCAACCTCAACGAGCAGGTTCTGGCCTTGGTCGGCGGCACGGTCGCCGTCGCGGTCGGTTTCGCCATCAAAGACCTCGTCGCGTCGTTCATCGCCGGCATCATGATCCTCGTAGACCGTCCCTTTCAGGTCGGCGACCGCGTCAGCTTCGGCGGCCAGTATGGCGACATCACCAACATCGGCTTGCGCTCGGTCCGCTTGCAGACCCTCGACGACAACACCGTCACCATCCCCAACAACAAGTTCCTCAACGAGCTGACCTCGTGCGGCAACTACGGCGCGCTCGACATGCAGGTGGTCGTCGACTTCTTCATCGGGGTCGACCAAGACGTCATCAAGGCGCGTGGCCTCGTGAAAGAGGCCGCCGTGACCAGCCGCTATGTGTTCTTGGGCAAGCCCGTCGTCGTGCTCGTCAACCAGGTGATCCACGAGAGCTACGTCGCGGTGCGGCTGCGGCTGAAGGTCTACGTCCTCGACATCAAGTACGAGAAAGGCCTCGAGTCCGACATCAGCTTGCGCGTGATGAGCGCGTTCGGCGACGCGGGGATCCACCCGCCCGCTATCCTCCACCGCCACGTGGGCGCGCCGACGGCCGCTCCATCATCCGCCGTTGCCGCTGCCGGTTGATCCCGACGGGCCTCATCGCGTATGCATGAGGTCCACACGATTGGGGGATTCACCATGCGATACGCGGTTTTGGCTCTCTTGGCAGCGTCGGGCTTTTGGACAGCGCTCTCTCATGCGCCCGAGGCAAGCGCATGCGGCGGCTTCTTCTGCAGCCAGGTCCCGGTCGACCAGATGGGCGAGCAGATCATCTTCGGCATCAACGATGACAGCATCGTCGCCCACATCCAGATCGCCTACACCGGCGAGGCGGACGACTTCGCGTGGGTGTTGCCCGTGGCCACCAAGCCCGAGCTCAGCCTCGGCAACCAGACGATCTTCTCGACGGTCGTCAACGCGACCAACCCACAGTTCAACCTGACGTGGGACTGGGAAAACTCCAACTGCCTGGAGCAAGGCCAGGTCTTTGCTGATGCCGCAGGGCCGCCCACCGACACGGACGCCGACGGTCTTGAGAATGGCGGTGGCGGCGGCGTCACTGTGCTTGAGCAAGGCGAGGTTGGGCCGTTCGAGACGGTCATCCTGGAGTCGTCGGATGCCTCGGCGCTGGTGAACTGGCTCAACGCGAACAACTTCGACCAGCCCGACGAGGCCGCGCCGCTCATCGCGCACTACGTCGACCAGGGGATGCTCTTCGTCGGTCTTCGCCTCAAGAAGAGCGCCGAGGTCGGCGAGATTCAGCCCATCGTTTTGGAGTTCGAGGAAGCCGATCCCTGCGTGCCGCTTGTGCTCACGCAGATCGCGGCCGTACCGGACATGCCGGTTCGCATCTGGGTCCTCGGCGAGCACCGCGTCATTCCGACCAACTGGCTCCACGTCGTCCTCAACGAAAAGAAGATCGACTGGGTCAACCGCGGCGTGAACTACAACGACGTCGTGACGCAGGCTGTTGACGAGGCTGCTGGCCACGGCTTCGTCACCGAGTTTGCAGGCTCATCGGAGCGCTTCCGCGACCGGTTCTGGACCGAAGACCGCTACGACCTCACGCCCTTCGCCGAGATGACCGAGCCTGGCCAGCTCGTGCAAGAGCTGCTGTGGGCCGGCTTTCCCCGCGACGCGACCATGCAGGCCATCCTGCGCAAGTACATCCCCATGCCGCAGACGCTGATCGACCAAGGCATCGACGACCGCTCATTTTACAACAACATTCAGGCGTATGCCGACGACATGCCCGACGACTACGTCCTCGACACTGCCGGCATGCTGGCCGAGATCGAAGAGAAGATCGTCGCTCCCTTGCGCATCGCCCAAGAGATGTTCGACAGCCATCCCTACGCAACGCGGCTCTACACCACGGTGTCCCCCGAGGACATGACCCGCGACCCGATCTTCGCCCAGAACCCTGACCTCGGCGACATCGACAACGTCCACCAGGCCGAGGCTCTGCCCTTCTGCGACTCGCCGAGCTCTGGCTCGATCACCTCCGCCGAGATCACGCTCTCAACCGGCGAGGTCTACACCATCACCGGCGACTTCCAGTCGTGGGGTGGCAGCGTGGACGAGCCCGCAGTGGAGGAGCCTTCTGCCAAGCGCATCGAGCTCGTCGGCCGTCAGGGCCAGCCCAAGATTGTTGCCGCTGGCAATGTCACCACGGTCGACCAAGACCTCGACTCCCGCACGCCCGAGCAGGTCTTCAACGAGCTCGAGGGTGCAGCGATCGTCTCGCCGCCGAGCACCATCGACCCCGGCAACAACACCGGCGACGCCAACGATGATGGCTGCTCGGGTAGCCCGTCCGGTCCCGCGGCGTGGCTCTTGATCGCACTCGCTCTCGCCGCAGTCACGGGCCGAAGCCGCCAGCGCGTCGTCGTCCGACGCCGCCGGTAGATCTCACAGATGAGCCGTGCGCTCGTCCCCATCGCCACGATGCTCGTCGCTGCTGGCTGTCCAGCGGCGTCGGAGCACTCTGTTGAGCCAGACGTGGCCGACGCGAGCATCGAAAACCCCTCGGGTTGTCCGTTGGTGCATCCATTCTTGGTCGATGATCTCGACTTTCGGTGCACGAAGCCCGGTCTCACCTGCCTCTACGCCGCACCTGAGTGCGATGGAACGAAGCCTGACAACCGCTGCTTCTGCGGCGGCGACCAGCTTGTGTGGGACTGCAGCTCGCCTTACCAGACGTGCGAACCTCTCGCGGAAGATGGCCGCTTGGCTCAAGGAACTCGGCGTCAGCCTGCGGTCGTTGCCGACGCGTGCACCACACCAGCCTGGGACCCCAGCCCAACATGCCGTCCTAGCCAGGGAGTCTCCGTCGACAAGGCAGAGTGCGCGTCGAACGGCGACTGCGGCCCCGACAGACTCTGCCTCGACACCCACGACTTCGGCGGCAGCAGCTTCTGCGGCTGCCACCAAGGGGCGTGCGTCACGAGCGACGACTGCGGCGAGGGATTCGCTTGCCGATGCGGTCAGACCGACAGCAGCGCACGCTGCGACGGCTGGGGACCCAAACCCTGCCACCATCGGTGCGTGCCCGCACTCTGTCGCAGTAACGCGGACTGCGACGAGGGCGGGATCTGTGCTGCCTCTCCCGACGTCTGCGGCTGGCAGACCGAGCGCTATGCCTGCCAGTACCCAGACCGTCCCGAGTGCCTCTCTAACGCCGAGTGCTATCATGGCGCCGTCTGCCAATATGACGTCGAGGCTGGCGGTTGGCGCTGCGTGCCCACGCCGGTGTGCGAGTAGTCTACTCACCTGCGTCGCCGCCACTCGAGCGCGCTATGGGGTCACATCGCAAGTTGGCGGCCTCGCTGTCGCCAGACCGGCTAGGAACGCTCGCGCTGCACGAAGACGTGCACGTTGCGACCGTCGAATCGTCACCGGACGGCCCTACCGCCCCATGCGCAGGTTCATCAGGTAAAGCTGCAGCCAGCGCGCATGGAGGCCCCAGTGGTAGCGGTAGGTCTGGTCGAGGTGCCACACGGCATCGGCGGCGCTGGTGTGCTCGACCCGCCAGAGGTAGTCGCTGAGGTCGCCCACGATGTCAGCGATGTCGTCAATCGCATCACCGACGCTGGCGCTGTCTGAGCCGACGTCCTCCGTCACACGCGTCACGGCGTTGTAGTAACCCATATACGGGAAGCGTTCGTTCATTCGGGCCACGGCGGCGGGGTATCCGTTCGCATCGTCCGGTGGTTCCGGATAGTCCGCGTCGTCGAATGCAATATCGACAGCGGCGACCGCTGCCATCAGGCGGTCGAGGCGCATGGTGAGCCCCTCGGCGTCATCCACGTCGTGGATGACGTCAGGGCGAGTCGCCACGTAGGCGACGACGTCTCGGACAAGCGCTGTGAGCTCTGGTTCTGTCATCTCTGTTACCTGCGCAGATTGGCCGATGCGTGCCCTAGGGGGTTGATGACGATCAGTGCCGCGCGAATGAGCTTTGTCCAGTCATCAACCACGATCGGGCCACTCGCGGTCCGTTGACACCCGAGCGTGCCGTGGCACTGTCGAGGTCTTCCTCTAGACAACGAGCCATGCCGATGACGCGTTCTCTTGCTGTTTCTTTCATTGTATCTGCCAGCTTGCTTGCGTGCGGCGGCGGCCCCGACCAAAGCTCTCCAAAGGGTGTGGCCGAGTCGGTCGCGGCGGCGTTCACAGCCAAAGACTCGGCGGCGGCCGTTGCGCTCCTGCCGCCTGTTGAGCTGCTGAACTCACACTTCAAGTGTGACCCGAAAGACTCGCTCGTAGAGGGTCGAAACCACCGGGCAAAGCGAGCGGCCAGCGAGGTGTCCAGCGAACGCACGAAGGGCATGAAGATGTCGGTTGGCAGCTTCGACGAGGACGGCTCCGAGACCAAGGAGCTTAAGGTTGGCGACACTTGGAGCCGCTGCGAGGTCCTCAAGCCGGCCACCTTCCACCGGTCGAAGCTGACGTTGGTCATCGAAAAGGACGGCAAGAAGGAAGACGACGGCGAGTCGTGGCCATTCTTGAAGCTCGATGGCAAGTGGTACCTGGCCAAGCTCTAGCAGCGTTGCCGGGAAATGCGGATTCTGCGACGCAGCGAGGTGTGCCGCTGGGGCGTATGAACGACAGGAAACCACCGTGCTGAGTTAGCTACTGGCCGCCTCGCTGAGCCCTCCACCGCTGGTGTTGGCGACGGAGAGAGCGCCAGCGTTGCTGCGCAAGCGCTCGTCGAGCAGCTGTATGGCATCGTTGTCCCCGCGCAGCTCTGCGGCGAGGCGGGCGACCTCGATGTAGCGGTGGTCGACGTCGATGGTGTGGGCGGCGCGGAGGGCCGCTGCCGATGCGTCGCGGTCACCATTGGCCAAGGCGCGCAAGAGCGCGGTAGCCCAGCCTGGATCGGACTCCGCCGCTACCAGGGCTACCGCTGCATCCAACGCCGGTGGTGTTTCCGAAGTTCGAGAGCCAAGCTCCGAGAGCAGCGTTTGTGCCGAGGTCGCGAGCGCCACCAGGTCAACGTCAGGGGCTTCATCGTCGACGGTGACCGCGATGGTCACCGCGGCCGCGTGGAGCCCAAGCGCCGTGACGTTGGGATGGTCGACGATTGGACGCGCGCGCTTGACGAACGCGGCTCGGGTGTCGGGCGTCAGGGCAGCGAGCGTCGACCACAGCTGCGAGCTTGGTGCTGCGTCACCAGGGTCGAACGTCAGCGAGAGGTAGCGAGGGGTGTTGGTGCCCAAGACGGTGAGAAAGCCATCATCGAAGATAGCGCGAAGGTCTGGACGGGCTTCGAGCGCCTGACGTAGCGCTCTGCGCCGACGCTTTGCCGCCCGAGCCTCTGCACCGAGAAACCAGCTCCAGGTGATCAGCGTGATCGCGATCCCAACCACAAAGAGCGGCGCATACACCCACGGCACCCGAAAGCCGACGAAGCTAGCGACCGCCAGCGCGGTCAGCGGCAGCGCGATCTTGGCCATCACGGGCTCTCCGTTCCCCGAAGACCCGCGAGGACCACGTCGCAGAGACGGTGGGTTGCGCTCTCAAGTATCGACGAGTCGGTCTCGATGTGGCCGTCGAGGGCCAAGGAAACCAACCCGTGGACGGCGGCCCAAGCCACGGTCTCAGCCCCTTGTCGAGCGGTGGGCGTCAAGTCTCCTGACGCGACGAGACGGTCGAGTGAGTGCGAGAGCAGCGCAAAGGGCGTCTCTCCGTCCGAGTTGGTCTTGGCGTCACGCTCTGGCGACACGTGACCGCCGAACATCAGCCGGTAGAGGTGCTTGTGGGCGACGCCAAACGTGACGTACGCCTGGCCCACAGCGACAAAGATCGCCGGCGCGTCTTGTCGCTGCCCGCTGGCGGCCTCCATCGCGCGGGTCATCTCGCGCCCGAGCTCGACAAATCCAGCACCTGCGACGGCGGTCAGAACCGCCTTCTTGTTCTTGAAGTGCCGGTAGGCGGCGGCGTTGTCGACACCGATAGCACGGGCACACGCGCGCAGGCTGAGACCGTCGACTCCGGTGGACTCAAGGGTCGTACGGGCTTGCTCGAGCAGAGCGTGTCGCAGGTTGCCGTGGTGGTAGCTCATCGCGCCCTCCTTCAAAGACCGACTGCCCTGCGCAGCCGCGTCCGTCAATGTCATCACTGTTGACTTGCCGGGGGGCGGTGTCCATCATGTCATCACTGATGACTTTGGTGTTTCGGAGGCTCTTATGAGGTGGCACGTGATGTTTGGCTGGCTTGGTTTGGTGGCAGTCGTGAGCGGCTGCGCCTCGCTCTCACGGACCGTCGACGTCGGCGATACGGTCGTTCACACCCTCCGCGAGGAGTACAGCAATGCCCACCTCGTGGTGCGCGGTGGCCAGACGCTCTTGGTGGATGCCGGCACAGAAGCCTCCGCGCCTGCGCTAGACGAGCGGATCCGGGACGCCGGATTCGACCCTGCGCAGCTGCGGGCCATTGTGATCACGCATGGGCACGCTGACCATGCAGGCGGGGCGCTCTACTTCCGCCAGCGCTATGGCATCAAGATCATCGCCGGTCGTGGAGACAGTCACTCCCTGGCTGCAGGCCACAACGACGAGTCGACGCTCTGTCCGACAGACGACCGAGCCCACGACCTGCTGGAAGAGACCCGAGCCGCGTCGTTCGAACCCTTAAAAGCAGACATCTGGGTCGGCGACACACCGCTCGATCTGATGTCTGTTGTAGGCTTTCCGGCAGAAGTGATTCCCACCGCTGGGCACACACCTGGTTCGATCTCCGTCATCAGCGGACGCTCCGCACTGGTCGGCGACCTCTTCCGAGGTGAGATCGTCGGCAACGGGGCGACCACGCACTTCTTCATGTGCGACCTCGAAGACAACAGGCGAGACATCGAAGCGCTCCTCAGCGGCCCCGCTAAGGACGTCACGCGCTTCTTTGTCGGGCACTTCCGCGACGTCGACCGCGACGACATTCGGTCGATGCTCGACGAACTCAGCTCGTCTCAGGAGCCCTAACCGCCTATCGTGCCGATGTCATCGAGACAGCGTAAGACTGTCGGCAAGTCTCACCGTAGCAGGAGGCCTCATGGCGGAGCTCGACCACCTCAAGCTTCTGGCAGACATGTATGCCAGCACCTACTTCCCCGACCACCTCGTTGACAGGGTTAAAGCCACGCTGCTGGGTGTTGCGAAGTCAGCGCAGGACGGCAACATCGAGTCGCTCGAGCAGCTCTACGTGCTCACCCACGCGGCGACCGAAGAGATCAACGAGCTCCAGAACGCGTTCTACGAGGCTGGCAGCGAGATTGAGACCGGCGCTCGGGAGAGCATCGGACAGAGCTTTGTCGAGCTCGCCAACGCCCTGGGATTTCCGGACGCAGACATCGAGGAGCTGATCGCGCCACGGGACTGGTGACAGCGAGGCACCGTCTCAGCCCCCCGCACCCTCTCGGGTCCGGCGGTCGTCCCAGCCGGAGCACCAGCGGCACTCACCGTCGGTGTTGCCGGCGGCGTCGCACGCGTCACAGATCGGATCGACAAGGCAGCTCTGAGCATCGCAGGTGACGGGTGCCGGCAGCTCGGAGCCGCTGACGAACTCCGCCAGCCAGTCGCGATAGAGGACCGGGTCGCCTCCGGTCGGGCCAGACGCGCGCGTGTAGAAGATGTCGTAGGGGTGGATGCAGTGCACCTGGCCGGGCGCGGTGTAGTAGCTGAAGTTGTCGGCCGCGGCTTCGATCGTGGCGAGGTTGTCGCGCATGCGGGCGTTCCAGTCATTGGGGCCGCCCATGGTGGTGTAGAAGAAGATCTGGTCGCGGTCGTAGGCGGCGTTCTGCTGTGCGATGCGCATCTCCGGGAAGGCATCGGCGACCGCGACGTAGAGGTCTGTGATGCTGAGGGTGTCGAGCTCGTCCATGGCGACGTCGGCAAGGCTCGTCGGTAGGGCGTCAAACGCATTCCAGTTCGGGAAGCTGTCGGCAAAGAAGCTGTCGGTGATGATGCCGGCGCCACTGTCGGCGAGGGTACTGACCTTGGCGTCAGGAAAGCGCTCCACGATGTTGCTGGCATGCCCGATGGCGCCGTAGGCTCCAGCGCTGCATCCCGTGACGAAGACTTCCTTCGGCGCGGGGTAGCGCTCCTGTAGCCAGTCGAGGGCGGCGGTGACGTTGGCGTAGCCGCGGTGGTGGATCTCGAGGTCCGCGCCATAGTTGGTCGTGGCGTTGCCCCAGTGGACGTCGCCCGTGCAGTAAGGGATGTGCAGCAGGGTCCAGCCAGCGAGCGGGTTGTCGGCGTCGTCGAGCTGGTAGAGGCCGGGGACTCCTGACTCGCCGGCCCATCCTTCGATGGTCTCAGCCGACGGTGCCTCGGGTGAAAAGATCGCGTCGGCGACCGAGCAGGTCCAGTCGTTCCAGCAGGCGCCACCGCCCTGGAAGTCGATGATCACCTTGTCGGGCGCGCCGCCGACGGCAAAGAAGCGGAAGGGCGTTCCGCGGGAGCAAATCGTGTCGCCGCCGGGCTCGACGATGCTGAGCTCGCCGTCGGCGAGGGGATTGCCAGCGGCGGTACCGTCGCTGCCGTCACCGTCATCGCATGCGGCAAGGAAGACGCCCAAGCAGATGGCGAGTGTGAGTTTCCAGCACCGTGTCATCGGTCTCTCCGGGGTCGCGCTCAAGCTGAATCTGATTGCGCCAACATCGCTCAGTGATTGATGAAAGGCAAGGTCGGCCGGCCTGCGGTCGCCGCGAGCTGCCGCGCCGTAGAGACGGGCCCAACTGGCCGAGTTCCCATCGTTGGACCATCAGTGCCACAGGGAGGCGTCGGCTCCATCGGGGTGCTCACGCAGCCGAAAAATCCCGCGTCGGCTCGTCTGTGTCTGGTCGCTAAGGGCTTAGCAATACTCAGAAACATGTCAGAGAGCATGCGGCGTGTATCGAACGCTGCTGCAACAGTATTGGCGTCGCTGGGCGTCTGTGCGAGGGTGCCGCCGATGTTGGGACGAATTGCTGGATTCGCGGTCGCTCTTGGGCTTGTGCATGCGCATGTGCTGGTCGCGCCATCCGCCCTGTCCAGTGAACCTCCCGCGCGGATTGAGCTGCGGGCGCCGCAGGCACCCAACGGGCTGCGGCTGACCGACGAGCCTCTCTATGACTCGCTTGAGGTCAGCAAGCGCATCGCTATCGCGGTCTACAACCAGTCGCCGATCTACTCTCAGGCCGGTCTCAACGGGTGGAGCCAGGGCTACGTGCGTCGCGGCGACCGCTTGAGCATCGTGGCCGACTCGAGCGTGCGTCGCGGTTGCGACGGCGGACGCTGGTACGAGGTCGTCGGTGGCGGGTTCATCTGCACCGGTCGGGGGTTTCGGCTGGCGTCCAAGGAGATCGTCATCAAGCATCCGATCGCGGCCGACACGACGAGCGCGCTGCCGTTCAAGTATGCGCGTGTCACGAATGGCGCGCCCTACATGCGGCGGGTGCCGAGTGCCGCGCAGGCTGAGCAGATCGACCGCGCGATGAAGGCCAAAGCGGCCTTTCCGAAGCTGGTCGAGCGCCGGGTCCGTGGCCTGAGCTACATCGCGATCGACAAGGTCGTGACCGTCGATGACAGGAAGTACGTCCGGTCCAAGGCCGACCAGTACTTCCGCGCCGAAGACCTCACGCCTATCTCAGAGACCAAGCTCATCGGCGAGCCGGTCAGCGATGAGCGCCCGCTGCCGATCGCGTTCGTGACGGCCGACGATGCGCCGATTCACTGCGATCCCGACAGCGCCACGGTCTGCGGGGCTGCAGAGCGCTACGCGCGTTTCTCGGCAATGACGGTGGAGGAAGCGCGGGTTCAGGATGCCGAAGGCCGCTGGCTCGACCGGGCGTCGGTGCGGGTTGCGGCGGCGATCGAGCGGCCTCGACGCATCGCCGATGACGAGTCGTGGCTGCACATCGACCTGAGTGAGCAGACGATGGTTGCCTACGAGGGCGACCATCCGATCTTTGCGACGTTGGTGTCGACGGGCAAGGGGCGGCGCCATGCGACCAAGCGCGGTACGCACCGCATGGTCCGCAAGTTCATCAGCCAAACCCTCAACGGTCCGGACCCCGAGTACGGCTCGTTCCGAATCGCTGAGGTGCCGTGGATCGCGTTCTACGACGATGACTTCGGCATCCACACTGCCTACTGGCACGACAACTTCGGCGAGCCGTCGAGCCATGGCTGCACCAACATGTCGCCGACTGACGCGCGCTGGCTCTTCGACTGGTCTGGACCACTGCCGCGCGGCTGGTACGGCGGTAACATCAGCCTCGGTGTGTGGGTTCACATCACGTCTTGAACGTCTTGAACGTCGGAAACGACGCTGTCGGAGCACGATTGAGGCCGATGCGAGGCACTGAGGCGAATTTCGTCAACGTCAACGTAGCTCCGCTACGCCGCGGTTAACCCTCGCTTCGCTCGGTTCCGAAACGGGCGTCAGCACCATGCCTCGACCCCAGCCGTGCCCCGCCATCGTCGCATCCGACGTTCCCTTGCAGGGTGGGGCCTGAGGTCGCGCGTGACTGATTGGTGGGGGAGAGTAGCTGGTTAGTCTTGCAGCCCTCGCTTCGCTCGGTTCCGAAACGGGCGTCAGCACACGCCTCGACCGCAGCTGCGCACCGCCATCGTCGCATCCGACGTTCCCTTGCAGGGTGGGGGGCTGACGTCGCCCGTGACTCATTGGTGGGGAGTTGCGGGAGCCGGTCGCGGTGTGCGTGGCCTTGAGCGAGGGAGGCTTCGGCTTCCGACAAGCGGGAGCTGGCTTGGCGCCTTGGGTTTGGTTGGCGCTTGTCTTGGGTCTAGGTGTGGTGTGGCGGCTGGTCGAGCGCGACGTGAATGTTGGTGTGGCGGAGGGGCTGTCGGGACCGGTTGGGGCCTTATCGGTCGCTGGCAACCGAACTGAACCTAACGTGCAGGGGGCGAATGTGGTACTGGCCCCGGCCCGCTGCTGCAGCGGGCACGAACCTGCTCCGATTTGAGACTAGCGCGACCGAGGCCCAGCATGACCGATTCAAACCCTAACACCGAGCTTGTTGCAGAGCTCGCCGAGTCGCTTGAGAGCGCGACCGAGGGAGAGAACTTCAACAGCCTTGGCCTCCCTGGTCGGCTGCTCGAAGCGGTTGCGCGCGTTGGGTACACGACGCCGACTGCGATCCAGTCGCAGGCCATCCCGCCACTTCTCGGAAAGCGCGATCTTGTGGGGCTTGCTCAGACCGGCACGGGCAAGACCGCTGCGTTCGCTCTGCCGCTGCTGGCCGCTGTCGACCTCCAGGTGAAGAAGATCCAAGCGCTGGTGCTTGCTCCCACTCGCGAGCTGGCGCTGCAGGTCAGTGACGCCATCGAGACCTACGGCTCAGGCCTGGGTGGCCTGCGTCACGTCACGGTCTATGGCGGCGCGCCCATCCATCAGCAGCTGGCCCGTCTTGACCGTGGTGTCCATGTGGTGGTTGGCACGCCTGGGCGCATCATGGACTGCATGCGCCGCGGCGCGATGGACCTGAGCGACCTGCGTATGCTGGTGCTCGACGAAGCCGATGAGATGCTTCGTATGGGGTTCATCGAGGACATCGAGTGGATCGTTCAGCAGACACCGAAGCGGCGTCAGACTGCGCTGTTCTCGGCGACCATGGCGCGTGAGATCGAGCGCGTTGCTCAGACCTATCTCGACAACCCTGTTCGGGTGGAGGTCAAGCGCAGCACGAAGACGGTCGCCAACATCAAGCAGTTCGTGCTGATCACGCGGCGGCAAGAGAAGTACGGCGCCCTCGTGCGGATCCTCGATACGGCGGCCTCCAAGGCTGTCCTTGTCTTTGCTCGGACCAAGATCGGCTGTGATCAGCTCGCAGCGTCGTTGGTCGCGGACGGATTTAGCGCCGCGGCACTGCACGGCGACATGAGCCAGAATCATCGCCAAGAGGTCGTGCGGCGGATGAAGAGCGGCCGAACGCAGCTGGTCGTCGCGACCGACGTTGCCGCGCGTGGACTCGACATTGAAGACATCACGCACGTCATCAACTACGACCCACCCGGCGAGCCCGATACCTACGTCCACCGCATCGGTCGGACCGGTCGTGCTGGCCGTGATGGCACCTCGATCCTGATGCTCACGCCTCAGGAGCGACGTCGCCTCGTCTTCATCGAGCGTCACACGCGCCAGAAGATGCAGCCGTTCCCGCTGCCGACCAACCGCGACCTCGAAGAAGTCCGTGCTCGTCTCTTCAAGCAGGCCGTCGAAGACCTCCTGCAGCACCGCGAGCACGCGCTTGGACCTTACCGACGCGTCGCTGAGGAGCTGGCGGAGGCGCACTCGGCCCAAGATGTCGCCGCTGCGATCGCGATGATGGCAACGCGTCACCGCCCGCTGACGGTGAGCGGGCCCGAGCCGCGCCTCTTCGACATCGATCCGCGCAAGAACAAGCAGCGCCGTGACAATCGGCCGGTTCACCCCTACCACCAGCAGCCGTCGCAGCATCGTGATGCGCCTCCGGCGCAGCGTGACTCTCACTGGCCCCAGCGTGACGCTCGCCCGCCCCAGCGTGACGCTCGCCCGCCCCAGCGTGACGCTCGCCCGCCCCAGCGTGACGCCCGTCCGCCCCAGCATGACGCCCGTCCGCCCCAGCGTGACGCCCGTCCTGCGCATCCGGCCCACCAGGGCCCGCCGCCCCAGCACGCCGATCAGGCGATTGGCGAGCGCCCAACGCGGCCCGCTCAGTCGCCGTCCCATCCGCCTGCGGTCCGCCCGGCCGCACCGATGGCGGCCGCGCCGGCCCACAGCGACAACGAGCGCCGGCCTCGCCACGAGCGCCCGAACCGCCCCAGTGCTGGCCAGGTACGTGCTGACCGCAAGCAGCGCCAGCAGCGCCGGCGCGACGACATTGCCCGCACCCGACTCTTCATCTCGCTTGGAAAGCGCGCCGGCCTGCGCCCATCGGACCTCGTCGGTGCCGTCACCAACGAAGCCGGCATCGACGGTGGCGCCATCGGGGCCATCGACATTGGCGAGAAGTTTAGCTTCTTCGACGTCGCCACCGAAGACGTCCCGCGCGTGCTCGACCGCATGGGCCACACCAACATCCGAGGCCGCAAGTGCGGCGTCCGTGTTGCCATCCCTGAGGGTGAAGGCCCGCCGCAACGTGTCGTGCCTGCCCGTCACCAAAAACACGGCGGTGCGCCCGACAAGCGCGAGCGCAAGGGCAGCCGCAACAGCAGCGGTGACCGTCCACCCAAGCGCAAGACCAGCTCACGCGGCTCGGTCAGTGGCGATGCACCGCCGAAGCGTCGTCCCGTCGCCCGCCGCGGCGGGCCCAAAAAGCACATCCGAAGCCGAGGCTAACCTCGTAGCGATCGCGGCTCTCGGCCCGGCAACAGCGGTCGCGAGAGCGAGCCACGCTGGACCGATAGCCCTACGTTTTCAGCGAGTTAGCCTTGCCGGGGGCTCGGCCTGCGATCGTGCAAACGCCAGCGCTGACGCACGGGCCCGGCACGCGCAACGGTACGTTTCGGCGCAGCAGCACCGCAAAACCCTGCGTCGTGGCGCAGGAAACGGGGCTCATGCCGCGCGCGGATACACCCCTGCGTCGCCGGCATCGCCAGCGTCGCAGCGCCATGTGGCGCTATTGGGGGTTGTCAGTCGACAGCACGCGCCACCCGGACCCCAAGCTGGAGCCTGAGCTGATATGTGCCATAGGGAAAGCGCGTCTGGCGGCGTCCATGACGGAAGGCGGTGCGGGCACGCGCGTAACGCTGCTCGAAGACGAAGATGTCGTTGATGAATGCCTCGCGAAGTTTCGGGCTGCCGCCAGCAACGCGCGGTTGAAAGTCGAACTCATCGCTGAGGCGTCGCGGCCGGTTCGGTCGCGACTCAGGATCGGTCTGTAGCGTCGCGGCTAGCGTTGGTTCGGGGACGCCGTCAGCTTCGCGCTCACTGCGCGCCTCTGTGACGTGCCGCTGGCACAACCGCGCCAGCTCCCGGCGGAACTCGCGTTCGCGCCCCTCCCAACCGGCAGGCATCGAGTACAAGAGCTGTACCTGCGCCGGGTAGGCGCTGACGCCGTCCTTGGTGTCCAGACACCGCGGTCTCTCGATGGTTTGGGTCCGCCCAATATCTGCAACGCGCGTGCAATAGAAGACGCCCTGATCGACCAAACCAGCGACAAGCCCATGACGAACAGGCTGCATCATGCAGTAGGCCATCTGACGGATGACCGTGTCCGGGTCGAGGATGGTCGTCGGGCGCGGACCACCTGACGAAAAGATTCCCCCACCCAGGTCCAGCCGCTTCATCTGACCGTTGGCAATCACAGCATTCCGCAGCTCGTCATACTTTGGCCTCAGGGCGTTCGGGTCGGTCATCGCTGTGTGACCGTGATTCATAACCCATCCGTCTGCATGCAGAACGACGCCAGTTTGTTGCTGAGCGTAACCACTCGCGTAGGCCATAAGCTGTCGGAACTCGCGGCACGCCTCGCGCGTGGTTCCTGGATGCAGCAAGAAGCGGTCGGAGTGCGTGTCGTAGGCGACGACGAGCGTCGCGTCAGGAATGACCGGTTTGGGCTTTGTCACGGTTTCTCGCGATGCTGGCGTGATAGCGCGCGCAATCGAGAGCAACTCTCGTGCCAGTTGCGAAACTCGTGTTTTCAGTGACTTAGCGGATGAGGGTGAGACAGCTCCCACCGAGATCTGTCGCATAGGCCCATTTTCCGCGTGTCAGAGCCGTCCCATCGGCTGCGACACAAATGAGACACTCAGATCATGCGGTGGCTTGCGCTGGCGTCCGCCTAGCGGGTGCGGGACCAGACGCCCGTGAACTCCGGCACTCTCGCCCAGCCGTTGCTGCGGATGCGCTCCGCCATGGCCTCGCCAAAGAAGAAGCCGCAGCGCGTCGCCGCCTGCTCGACGCTGTCGAAGAGATAGTCGGTTCGGATCGTCGTTCGCTCGAAGCCGTGCTCGCTCTCAAGCCAAGCAAAGTACTCGTCGAGACTCTCGCTAACACGCGGCTCGGTGACGCCGGTGCCTTGGGTCTCGATGATGACGAGCGTGGCGCCGGCGGCCGCGACGCGCCGCATCTCGCTCAAAGCCGCGCCGACCGCGTCTCTCCAGTCGTCGGGCATCCAGCTGCGGAAGTGCCCGTAGACCCAGCCGGCGATGACAAAGTCTGCGCTGCCGTCGGAGTATGGCAGCGAGCCCGCATCGGCTACGCCGAGCGTGAGCCGCTCGGCGGGGTAGTCGCTCAAGCGTTGGCGCGCGACGTCGATCATAGCGGCTTCGCGGTCTGACGCCCGGACGGTCGCACCAAGCTCCAAGAGGGCCCGCGTGACGCGACCCGTACCGGCGCCGATATCGATGGCCTGCGTGCTGCCGTTCACCCGCTGCGCGAGCCATGCGCCGAGGTTGTTGTCGACGTCCTCAGCGGCAACCAGCTCGTCGTAGGCAGCCGCGTGGTCGCGGTAGACAGCGGCGTAGTCGCTCATCGGCGGTCGAAGTTGATCGGCTCTTTGCTGCCCTTGAAGGCACGGCGGTAGAGCTTGCGGCCGAAGTAGAAGATGATCGTCCCGATGGTGACCATCTGGGCGATGCTGCCGAAGAAGACGATGCCCCAGCCTCGGAACTGGCTGAACAGCCACAACACCCCGAGGATCAGCAGCGCGAAGAGACCCACGTCGCGGGCAAGCCGAGCCGTCTTCAGCTGGCTGAGCGGAAAGACCATGCGAATCCCCATCAGCGCAACAACAACACCAATGATCGGGCCGATCAGAAGCAGCGCGTTCGCGCTCAGCATGCCCTTGTCGAAGCCAAAGTGGGCGATGATCAGACCGATGATGAGCAACAGGAAGACGATGATCGACAGGCCAATGATGACGTTGGCGATGAAGCGACCGTCTTTGTCGGTCTTGCCGCCCTTGCCGATCCACGCGCCCAAGACGCCGACCAGTGGCAAGCCTGCCGTGGCCGCGAAGATGGGCATGGCATTGGCATCTGCCCAGAGATAGGCGCCACTAAAGATCTCGGTAAGGGTCATCGGAGAGGCGTGTCCTTGTTGGTGCAGTCGCGTCGCGAGCGGAGTCTACACGAGGATGTGAGCGTGTGCCGGAACTTCGCGGCGCGTCGTACCTGTGGTTGAGGACGCCGTCCGGCCAAGGCAGAGTGTCTGCATGAGCGACCATGAGCACGACCAAAGCGAGAGCAAGGCACACGCCCCACCAGCGGACCCAACCGACCGGCGGGTGGCAGCCTACCAAGCCCGCTACCACGCGCTCGCTCATGAAAATCACCACCTCAAGGAGCTCGTCGGACAGCTCCGTGGCTTGGTCAGCAAGGCGTTCGAGGAAGGATTCGTCGCCCGTGTCGCCGGTGAGCCGGAGCCGTGGCTTGCCGACTGGTTGATGTCGACGACAAAGGCCGAGCTAGAAGCGCTCGCGCCTCGTCAAGTCGGGCAGAGCGTTGACGCTGCCGGCAACGATTGATAGCACCCGGTCGTGCTTAGACTTCGACACGATACGCCCGCTGAGTGGCTCGACTGCGTCAACGCCAACCTCGGTGCCTTCCTTCAGGACCATGCCTCCAACGAGCGCAAGGTCGCTACCAGCGCCCTGACGCTCGCGACCCACTACCCGTTCCGCGACGAGCTCGTCGGCGCGATGATCGAGCTCGCACGGGAGGAACTCGAGCACTTCCACCAAGTGTGGGAGCTGCTGCGCGGCATGGGAATGAGCCTCGCGCTGGACGCACCCGACCCCTACATGAAGCCCATCATGAAGCTCGCCCGCCGCCGCGACCACGAGCACTACCTGATGGATCGCCTCCTGCTCTTCGGCATGGTCGAAGCCCGCGGCTGCGAGCGCTTTCGCATGCTCTCTGAAGGCCTCAAGGACCCGCAGCTTCGCGAGTTCTACGCCGAGCTCACGCGCTGCGAGGCGCGCCATCACGGCCTCTTCGTGCGCCTTGCCAAGACCTACTTCGATCCCGCAGACGTCGTCTCGCGCCTCGATGAGCTGCTCGACGCCGAAGCCGAGGTTTCCCGCGGCTTGGCGGTCCGACCCGCCCTGCATTGAGCCGCGCTCTGCCCTACTTTGGGCGGACGCTAGCAGTCTTTCCCCACCCCGATGACGAGTTTGCCTGTGCCGGCGTGCTCGCGATGCTCGCGGATGCGGGACGCGACCCCTCGTTGCTAACCCTCACGCATGGCGAGGCGGGCGATGACCGCACAGGTGCTGCGACATCGCCCGCTGACCTCGCCACGATGCGCTCGACCGAGCTGACGACGGCCTGTGCGCTCCTCGGTGTGACCTCGCACGTTGCTGGCCTCCCCGACGGAAGCCTCGCCGAGCTCGGTCCCACCAAGGTCGCTAGCGTCATCATCGATGCAGCTCGACACCAAGACGGCGTCGACACGCTGGTCACCTTCGACCTCGACGGCATGTACGGGCACCGCGACCACGTGGTGTGCACTGAGGCCGTCCTGCTGGCCGCCCGCGCGCTTGGCGCGGCCGTCTACGGTTGCGCGTTCGAGCGCGGACGCATGCGCCCGATCTGGCAGAGCCTACGGCGAAGGCGCGGTGACGGGATCACAGTTGCCGAGCCAGCCGCCGGCTTCGGACGCGCCCGCCGCGAGGTTGAGGTTGTCGACGTCCGCGCCGTGGCCGACCGCAAGCGAGCCGCGATGCTCTCCCACGCGTCGCAGCTCCGGCAGCTCGACCCACCGGTGTTCCTGCGCAAGGGGCTTCTCGAGGCCGTGCTGGTCGAAGAGTGGTACGTGAGGCTCAACGCATGAGGGTCCTTCACCTCACCCGCGACTTCCCGCCGCGCTCAACCGGTGGTCTCAGCTCCGCGGTCGGAGGCCTGGTCGCCGCCGTCGACACCATCGAGCACCGCGTCGTTAGCTTCGATGACTGGCGCCCACGCCGCAACGACACCCGAACCGCCGGCGTCGACTGCGCTGCTCGCGTTGTGCGCGTCACCTCCGAGATGGCGCTCAGCTCCGTGCAGGACTTCGTCCGCACGTGTCCGGCTGACGCGGTGCACGTCCACGACGCCATGCTCTGGGCGCTGGCCGGCGAGTCTTCCGCACCAAAGGTCTACAGCGTCCACGTCCATCACGCCGCTCAAGACAGACTGCGCGGGGTGCCACCCACCCACGGCGCACAAGCCGAAGCCGCCGCACTCGCGGCCGCCACCGTCGTTCACGCGCCGTCGCGCGCGGTTGCTGAAGCACTCGAGGCATCCAGTCATGTTGTCCCCTTGGGCTGTGCGCGCGTCGAGCCCGGCACATCGATGTCCCCCGACCCGGCCTTGGTCTTCGCTGTCGGCCGCTTCGCCGACATGAAGGGCACTGACGTGTTCGCAGAGGCAGCGGCCTTGGCCCCGCATGCGCGTTGGCGCTGGGCGGGCGGGATGCCTGCGAACCCTCGCGGCGACCGTCGCTGGCGTAAGCGGCGACTGGCCGGCATTGAGCTCGCCGGCTGGCTCGACGCCCAGCAGCTCGCCTCAGCGTATCGCGCCGCCAGCGTCGCCGTCGTCCCGAGCAGAGTCGAGACCTTCGGGCTCGCGGCGCTCGATGCGCTTCGCTTTGGCTGCCCCATCGTGGCCTCCGACATCGCACCGCTGCGCGAGCTCCTGGGTGAGGCAGCGGTGTTCGTGCCGGTCGCTGATGCTCGCGCCCTCGCCGGAGCCGTCGATCGCCTCCTCGACGACCGCGCGCTCCGCATGGCGCTCGCCCAGCGGGCCATCGTCAGGTCCCAAGCGTACGAGTGGCCACGGCTCACGGCGGACTGGGTGGCGCTCTACGCAAGGTGTCTGCGCGTTGGCCGACCGCACCGCGGCCAGCTATAAAGCAACGACAACGAGGAGTCTCTCTTGGACACGACCTTCCTCGGACGCACCGGCGTCCGCGTTTCTCGGCTCGGGCTTGGCACGATGCACTTCGGTGGGTCCAAGACGGATGCCGCCGCCAAGGGCATCTTCCACCGCTGTCTCGATGCCGGCATCAACCTCTTCGACACCGCCGACGTCTACAACGCCGGCCGCTCAGAGGTTCTGCTCGGAAGGCTCATCACGCCCGTTCGCAACGAGGTCATCGTTGCCACCAAAGCCTACTTCTCGACCGGCAACGGGCCCAACGCCCGTGGTGCGTCCCGCTACCACCTCATTCGCGCCGTCGAAGCCAGCCTCAAGCGCCTTGGCACCGACCGTATCGATATCTTTTATCTTCACCGCCATGACGACCACATGGCTCCTGAAGAGTTCCTGCGCGGCCTCGAGCACCTCGTGACCACCGGGAAGATCCTCTACCCGGCCGCCAGCAACTTCGCCGCCTGGGAGACCATGCGCGCGATCGGCATCCAGGACCGCCACGGCTGGGCGCGCCTCGCGGCCATTCAACCCATGTACAACCTCGTCAAGCGCCAGGCAGAGGTTGAGCTCCTGCCCATGGCACACGCCGAAGGGGTGGCCTGTCTTCCCTACAATCCGCTCGGCGGCGGTCTCCTCACCGGGCGCTATGGCACGTCAAAGCGCCCCGCCAGCGGCCGACTCGTCGACAACGCCATGTACAAAAACCGCTACAACGACGCCGCCTACTACGACGTTGCCGAGCGCTTCACCGAGCTCGCCAAAGCCCACGGCCACCACCCTGTCAGCCTCGCGATCGCCTGGGTCGCCGCTCATCCAGCTGTCACCGCGCCCCTCATCGGACCACGCACCGTCGCTCAGCTTGAGCCTGCCCTCGCCGCTGTCGACATCGACCTCACGCCGGACAGCGAGCTCTACGCAGCCATCAGCGCCCTCTCGCCGTCGCCCCCACCGGCGACCGACCGCAACGAAGAGGCCACCAGCGCCAACTATGGGTCGCGCTAGCGCCACAAGATCGCGTCTACCGCAGGTGCGACCCGCCTACTCGTCGTCAACGACCGGAACGTCGATGACCTGCTCGGCGCGAAAGCCCGGGCCGAAGACAACCGCGTGTACCGCGACCATCTGGTTGGCGGCGTTCGCTCGCAGCTCGTTGTACAGGAAGCCGCTGATGAGGCCTCCGGCGCCGTCATCGCTCAGTCGGTAGCTGCCGCGCACGCCACGGACGGTCTCGCCGCTGATCGTGTTGGTCAGCACAAGGTTGACGCACTGACTCGCCGCGCCGTCGGGATTGTCGAGGCGTAGCTTTGGCGTGATCATCGGAGACCCCTGAAACCCCCAGACCATCTCTGCTGGCGTGGTCGCATCGAACTGGGTCAGCGGCTCGCCCTCGATCCCCGCGTCATGCAGCAGCTGGATGGTGCGCGCGCTCGAGAAGCGCTCCTCGCAGGTCCCGGTAAGGTCCTCTGGGAGAGCGGTGGTGGCTTCGCGAAGGTCCAAGCTGAGGAACGCTTCGCCCAGCGTGCCATCGATGGAGTTCAAGAGGAGCATCATGCTCGCGTCGGCACTGACGAGGTCGCTGACTGGTACGTCGAAGCGAATAGGGATCAGCGCATCAAATCTCGTGGTGGCCGACGTTGCGGTCGAGGGGACCGAGCGGACGATCCGGGGGCTGGCCCCTTCCCAGATGGTGACTTCAGCCTCGTACCACAGGCAGCTGTCGGCGCTGATGCCGATGCCGGGTGAAAAGACCATCGTCGTGGATTGCCCGTCAGCGCTCGGAACGAGCCCGACCTGGTGGTAGCCGGTGTCAGGGTCACGCTCGGCGACCACGCCAGCGGCATTCATCACAGTGACGTTTGGGAAGTAGCTATAGTTGTCGCAGGTCTCGCCCTCGTCGGGCAGCTCGTCGCCACCGGTGGTTGGGCCGCAGGCCGCAAACACCAAGATCAAGACGCCAGCAAAGCGGTTGCGCATGACTCACTCCAGACTGTGGTGGCGCCAAGAGACCAGCAGGCGCCTTCCAACGCAAGAGGCTTCGTTGCGCTGTCCGAAGAGCGAGAAGACAGCGGCCGTCGCGCGTGTGGCCACGCTGACGGCCGCCTGTGGCATGAGGCGAGAGTGACGGGGTGCCGCGCTAGTTCTTCTTCGCTTCCCCGTTCTTGAACTTCCACTTCGTGCCGTCCTTGAGGACCTTGACCGGGAACTTCACGGTGCCGCCGACGATGTCGCAGCTGCGGGCGCTTGAGTGGAACGTGTAGGTGGCTGTGGACGAGCGCTTGACCTCGACGGTCTTGGAGCTGCCGCTGCACTTGAGCTCGATGGTGTGGTTCTTCGAGTCGTTGTTGTAGACCCGGATACTACCGGCGTTGGCAACGCTGACGGACGAGAAAAAGAGGGCAGCGCAGAGCAAGAGCGTCTTCATGAGTGGTCCTACGTTTGGGTTCGAGTTCACTGGCTAAGACCGTCGTCGGCTCGGAAGTAAACCTGGAGTCGAATTTTTTTGTTGAGACCGGCACGCGAACGCGCTTTGAAATCGCCTATCGACGTGGCAGGCTGCACTGAACTTTCGTCTAGGTGTCCCATCCGTGACCCAGCAACTAAGCCTCTTTGACGGTTCGCCACCGGTCGAGTCACACCACGCGGGTGGTCCGGCGATGCCCTCGGTCACCGATGAGACGGTGCGCGCTATCGACGCCGCTCGTGTCGTCCTGCGCGAGGTCTTTGGGCATGCGGATTTCCGACCAGGACAGGCGGAAGCTATCGGCGCGTTCAGCCGCGGGCGCGACACGATCGCGGTGCTGCCGACAGGCGCTGGCAAGTCGGTGTGCTTTCAGGTGCCAGCACTCATGCAGAGCCGTCGCGAGCTAGGCCCGACGCTGGTGGTGAGTCCGCTGATCGCACTCATGGACGACCAGGTGCGGGGCGCGCGGGAGCGCGGGATTCGCGCCGTCGCCATGCACTCCGGTCAGACCACTGAAGAGTGGCGAAACGCTCGCGCCGACGGGCGCCAGACCGACCTCATCTACGCCAGCCCCGAGCGGCTCCAAAAGCCTGGTTTCCGCGACTGGCTCAAGCGCATCGGTGTCGCTGCTGCCGCCGTCGACGAGGCGCACTGCATCAGCGACTGGGGGCACGACTTCCGCCCGGACTACCGGTCGCTGTCGCTGCTCAAGTCAGAGCTCAACGTCCCGGTGATTGCGGTCACCGCGACGGCGACGGCACGGGTGATCGAAGAGATTGGCGTCAATCTTGGGCTGTCGAACCCGCAGACCGTCATCGGTGACTTCACGCGTCCGAACCTCAGCTTCTCGGTGGAGCTCGTGCAAAAGGACAACGCGCGGCTGGCGCGTGTGGTCGAGCTAGTCGAACAGGCGGGGCTCGGCAAAGGCAGCACGGCGTCAGCTGGCCGGGCGATCATCTACGCAGCTACCCGCAAGCGCGTGCAGGCCATTCACAAGGGCCTGCGTGCCGCGGGGATTGCTGCGGTCTACTACCACGCGGGCAGAACCGACGGCGCGCGCATCAACGCCGCCGCAGCGTTCGCCAGCGGCAAAAAGCGCGTTCTTGTCGCGACCACGGCGTTCGGCATGGGCATTGACCACTCGGACGTCCGTCTCGTCGTCCACGCCAACGCCTCTGGCAGCCTCGCCGCCTACTACCAAGAAGCGGGCCGGGCCGGGCGCGACCGCAAGCCCGCGTCGTGTGTGCTGCTCTACTCAAGCGTCGACGCCGTGACCCACGCGCGCCTACGAGGCAAAGCCGCTGCTGCCAGCGCGGTGGCTGGTTGGACAGCCATGCAGGACTACGTGTTCGGTACTCGGTGCCGCCAACGCAACATCGTCGACTACTTCTGTGGGCGCGATGTCGATGCCTGTGGGGTCTGCGATGCCTGCATCCGACCCGATGACGTCCAAGCCGCTGTGGATCGTGCCCGTGAGGTGCACGCCGAGAAGAAGCGCGTCGTCAAAGCCAAGGCCGACGCGGCCGCTGCGGTGGTGCTCACGACCGAGCAGACCGACGCCATCGTCGCTTTCGTCGACAACCTCAGACGCCCCCTCGGCCAGATGCTGGTCGCCAAAGGGCTCCGCGGCAGCAGCGCCAAGGACGTCAAGCGCAAAGGCCTGCTGAAGAACCCGCACTACGGCGCACTGCGAGGCATCCCGGAGCGCGCCGTGCTCAATGCCATCGAAGCGCTCCTGGCCGGAGGGCGCCTCGCCCGCAAAGGTCGCAAGTACCCGACCGTCTGGGTCGCCGACAAAGCCGTGCGCAAGCCCAAGCCGGCAGGCACGGCGAAGAAGCGCGAGCGTCCCAAAGGGCTGCACGCAGCACTCGAGGCCTATCGCCGCAAAGAAGCACGCTCGCGGCGCTGGAAGCCCTATCAGGTCTTCGACAACAAGACGCTGCGGCTCATCGTCGGTGCGCGGCCCGAGACCGTCGGCGACCTCGTCGACATCCGAGGGTTGGGAGAGAAGCGAATCCGTGCATTCGGATCCGGTATCTTGCGGATCGTGGCCGAGCATCCACCGCGGACGGCGTCGTAGGTCAGTACACCTTGATCCAGGGTATTGGATCGATGGCCTCGCCGTTGTGGCGTAGCTCCATGTAGAGGCGCTGGCCGTGGAAGCTGCCCGTGCCGCCCATCGTGGCGATGACCTCGGTGGCTGTGACCTTGTCGCCGACCTTGACGCTGACCTTGTCGAGGTGGGCGTAGAGCGTGTGGTAGCCGCGGGTGTGGTCGATGATGACGATGCGCCCGAGGCCTTCGAACCAGCCGACATACGACACGTAGCCGCGGTAGATGACGCGGACCTCGTTGCGCTTCTCCCAGCGCTGGGGGACGACGTGGATGCCGCGCCAGTTGGTCTCGACCTGAAATGCTGGGTGGAGACGCTTTCCGAAGCGGCCTTCGACCTTGCTGCCGCGCATCGGCGCCGCGTGGTTGTCTTTGCCCTTCTCGAAGTGAAACTGCTCGGTCGCCACGACGGGCATGGTCGCGATCGTCGAGCGAATGAGGCCGTCGAGGCCCTCCATCTCGCGGGCATACTCGGCGTAGTACTCGCCACGGCCGCGGACGGCGCTGCGGATCTCCTGTTGCTCCTGCTTATCCCAGACGAGGGTCTGTCGCAGATAGGCGATCTCTTCTTTGGTGTAGGCGAGGTTGTCGCGTCGCCGGGCGAGATCGGCCTTGTCGATCTTCCAGTCAGCGAGCTGCTTCTTGTAGGCGATCACGCGCGCCTGGTCCGCTTCGTAGATGCGGTCACGGGCGGCGACCAGGTCGCGGTAGGCGGTGTAGGACGGCGCCTTAAACAAGAGCTGCGAGCTACTCTTGCGCTTGAGCTGCAGCATCGTGGACAAGCGTCGTTTGATGACGACGCGCTCGTCATCGCGGAGCTTCGTCAGGCGCTTGAAGCGGCGCGTCGCCCGTTCCAGGTCACGGGTAAGGACCCGCTCCATGATCTCGAACTTGGCGAGCTTGTCCGTGTTTTCGTGGATGTTCTTGTCGACGGTCACGCGGGCTTGCAGGATCGACTCTTCCGGGCGCAGCAAACGCCGGATGTCCTGGGAAGGGTTGCGGTCGGCGAGTTTCTTGGGCTTCGGCACAACGAGCGTGTTCAGGTTGATGTCGAGGCCTTCCATATCGACGAAGGTCTCGCTCTGAAGAATGCCGCCGTGGCGCGACGCCGCTTCGGCATGGTCGATGGCCTTACCCTGATGGCCGACACCGCCGTGAACGACCGTCCCGTCGTGAACGACCGTCCCGCCGTGAACGACCGTCCCGCCGTGGATGATGGTGCCACCGGGCTGAATGGTGCCACCGTGATGCACTGTCCCGCCGTGGATGATCGTCCCGCCCGGGGTCGACGGCTGATAGGTCGGTGTCTGAGCCAGCACGAACGCAGGCGTCAGCAGCACGGCCAAGACCGAGAGCAGCCGACTCACCGGCCAGACCGGAAGATGCTGAAGACCGTGCCGGCGATGCCGATGACGACGCCTCCGACCACGCAATATGCCATGAGCGCGCCGCCCATCAGGTCGAGGTTGATCTCGAAGTTGGGTGCTGTCTTGTGCAGGGCACTCAGGCGTCCGTCGATGACGATCACCACGGCGATGGCGATCGCAGCGCCGGCCGCGCCGACCAGCACGCCTGACAGGACAAAGGGCGCGTCGAGATAGCGTTTGGTCGCACCGAGCGAGTGGAGAACGCTGAGCTCCTCCCGGCGATCTAGCAGCGAGACGCGGATGAGCGTTGCGATAAAGAAGATAGCCACCAGCAGCGAGATGAACGTTAGCGCCCAGCCCGTCACCACAACGATGTCGCCGATGGCGAAGATGATGCCGACGTGCTCGGCTTCGAATCCAACCTCTTCGACACCGTCCGTCTTGCCGAGGCCAGCGACGAACGCGCTCATGTCCTCAAAGCGTGACTCGGTCAGATCGCCCGGCTCGAACTTCACCTCAATGGCCTGGTTCGATGGAATGGCTTCGTCGTCCACGCCATCGAGTAGGTCGGCGCTCAACAACGCCACGATGCGCTCTTTTTCCTGCTCGGCGGTCCGGTAGGTGACCTCTTCGACCAGCTCGTTGTCGGCGATGCGCGTGAGCAGCGCCTCGATGTCCTCTTTGGCGAGCGCGTCGTCGACGTACACGGTCACCGCCAGCTCGCGGCCGATGTTCTGGAGCACGCTGTCGGTGTTGTTGAGCACAAACCAAAAGAGGCTGCTGATCACCAAGAAGTTGGCGACAGCGAGCGTTCCGACCAGCGACGTGATCGGCGCCTTGAGCAGGTAGCGGATCGCGTCCCGCACGATAATGACGGGGTTGAGGCCTAACACGAGCAGACCTCCGACGCGTGCAGGTCGATGCCGTTTGCAGGCAGAGCCACTTGGAGTCGGCGCGTCACTCGAGCTCGCCCTCGGTCAGGGGGCCGTCGCCCAAGATCGGGTCGCCGCCAGCATCCTCGATGATGAAGCCCTTGTTGAGCAGCACGACGCGCTCTGGGAAGGCCTCCAGCAGCGATCGGTCGTGGGTGGCGACGACCACGGTCGTGCCGCGGCTCTGGATGTCTTTGAGCATCTGAATGATCTCGTGGCCGAGCTCGGGGTCGAGGTTGCCGGTTGGCTCGTCGGCGACAATGATCGCAGGCTCGTTGACCAGCGCGCGGGCGAGGGCGACACGCTGCTGCTCGCCGCCGGTGAGCCACATGGGCTTGGAGTCCGCGTGGCGCGTCATGCCGACGAGCTCCAGGACCTGCTCGACGCGTGCTTTTGCCGCGGCACCGGTGGCGCCAGACACCTCGAGCGCCATAGCGACGTTCTCTGCGGCCGTTCGATCGGGCAGCAGCCGGAAGTCTTGCCACAGCCGGCCGATGTTGCGGCGGAAGTAGGGCAGCTGGCTCGGTTTGATGACGCCCAAGTTGCGGCCGGCCACGATGATTTGTCCATCGAAGTCGGTGTCTTGCGCGGTCATAAGATTGAGCAACGTCGACTTGCCGGCGCCCGACCGCCCCGACACGAAGACGAACTCGCCCTCGTGCAGGCGGACCGTAACATCCCGCAATGCTTCGATTCCGCTGCGATAGCGCTTGGTCACGTGATAGAATTGAATCACAGCCCGTGGGTACCACGCGTACTGGGGCGCGTCGAAATTTGAGAGAAACTCGCGCAATCCCCCCGGCGAGGGTTCGATTTTCCGGATTGGCCGAGTATGTTTTGACTCATTGGCACCTCATTACCGATGGTGAGGGTCGCGCTGGCGGCGGGCCCATTCACTGCCAGACAACCTTAGTCCGAGGTACGCATGACAACGGCCAGGTCTTTCCTCTCTTTGCTCCCGGTTGCGCTTTTGTTGGCGCTTGGTGCTTGCGGCCCCGATGACAGCGGCAGCGACACCTCCGAAGGCGACACGTCCGATCAGGACATCACGCCTTTGCCTGACGGTCAGAGCTGCGAGCCAGGTGCCTTGGTGGAGTGCGTCGAGGATGGGGCGCCGCCCGCGGTGTACTGCACGGACAGCGGCGACGGCACCTACGTCGAGAACTGCCCGGGCTACTGCTACCAAGGCAAGTGTCGAGAGCTGGTCGACGGTCAGATCTGCTTCCCGGGATCGGTTCAGGGCTGTGTGGCCGAGGGCGGAAAGCTTGCGGTCGTCTGCAACGACAGCGGCACCGGCTACAAGGAAGCGCCGTGCGTCGGTGGCGACGGACTTGAGAGCCAGTGCCGGGGCGGCAGCTGCACCGAGTGCTTCCCAGGCTCACGCAAGTGCGAGAGCGAGCAGCTCGTCGTGACGTGCGTCGAGGATGGCTCCGAGTGGGAGCCGTACCAGCAGTGCAACGGTTCATCGCAGGTGTGCACGGGCCAGTTCTGCGAGGAGCTGTGCGAGCGCAACGTCAAGTTCAACAGCTACATCGGCTGCGACTATTGGGGCATCGACCTCGACAACGCCTTCGTCCCCGGTGGCGGTCGCGGCTACTACGACGCTCAGGGCGCCCAGTACGCGATCGTCGTCGCGAACCCGCCCGACGCCCCGCTGCCGGCGGTCGTCGAGGTCTGGCAGAAAGAAGGCGGCTTGGTCGAGCCGGTGCCCTACGACAGCAATGGCGATGCGCTGCCTCAAGAGCCGCTGCCCCCCGGTGAGCTTCGGGTCTACAAGCTGCCGCGTCGGGACGTGAACGGCACGGTCCAGGCCCCGCGTGCCTACCAGGTGAAGTCGAGCGTTCCGATCATCGCCTACCAGTTCAACCCGCTGGAGAACGAAAACGTCTTCAGCAACGACGCGAGCTTGCTGCTGCCGTCCACGCTGATTGGCCGCGACTACGTGGTCATGACGCGCGAGCAGACGTTCGACACGCTGCGTGGCTACCTCACCGTCGCGGCCGTCATGCCTGGCACGACGACCGTCAGCGTCGAGGTGACCGCTCCGACCGAGGCCGGAATCATCTATCCCGGCACCCCCGACGAGACTGTGATTCCCCACATGGAGCCAGGCGACACGCGGATCTTTGAGCTGGAGCAGTTCGACGTGCTCAACATCGAGACCGACCGCCCCGGCGCCGACCTGACGGGCAGTCGGGTCAAGTCAAACCAGCGGGTGGCCGTCTTCGGCGGCTCGGAGGCTGCCAACGCGCCGAACACAGCGCGCTGCGTCAACATCAACGACATCACGGGCGAGGGCGTCTGCGAGTGGGACATGGAGACCACCTGCCGATCCCTGTCGGACTGCGTCTCCGCGGGCTTCAACACGTGCTGCGCCGATCACCTTGAGCAGCAGCTCTTCCCGGTGTCCACGTGGGGCTCGTCCTACGTGGCGTCCAAGAGCTGGGACCGCGGTCTTGAGCGCGACATCTGGCGGATCATCGCCGCCGAGGACAACACCAAGATCCTGCTTGTGCCGCCACAGGCGGGTGTCCAGGTGCCGATCCTCAACCGTGGGGAGTGGTACGAGTTTGAGAGCTCGGCCCACTTCGAGATCCACGCCACCGACGACAAGCCAATCCTGGTTGGGCAGTTCATCGCGGCCCAGGACGCACCATCGCCCAACGTCGGCGGCTTCGGCAGCGAGGGGGACGCTGGCACCGGTGACCCGGCCTTTATGCTGGCGATCCCTGTCGAGCAGTACCGCAACGACTTCGTGGTCTTGGTGCCTGCCGAGTACGAGCAGAGCTACGTCAACGTCACCGCACCCACCGGCGCCGCCGTCATGGTCGATGGCGAGGAGATTCTGCCGGCCTACTTCGAGATCATCGGCAGCGGTGAGTTCAGCGTCTACCGGCAGCCCCTGACGCCCGGCACGCACACCATCACGTCGACCGAGCCTGCGGGTGTCCTCGTCTACGGCTACGATCAATACGTGAGTTATGCCTATACTGGAGGCATGAACCTCACGGAGATCCGAAAAGAAACTCCGTTTGAGTAGCGCGCCTACGTCCTACCCGACCCCAGAGTCGACCTCGGTCGACGCCCTTTGGAGGCCCCCCATGCTGCGACGCCGTCTCGCTGTAGTGGCTCTAAGCCTGCTTGTGACCGCTCTCCCCATGGCACTCACTGGGTGTGGCGACGACGCTGGAGTCACAGGCGAGAGCGACGCGACCAACCCGGGGGTAGACACCACGACAGCCGACACGTCGGTGACAGACACCGCGGACGACACGACCCCGCCGGAGGTCGACACGTTCGAGCTGCCGCCGGAGTCCGACATTCTCTCGCTGGTTCGGGTCGAGCCCGGTCGCGGTCTCGCCAGTGGCCTCGAGCAGGTCGAGCTCATTGGCACCGGCTTTGTGCCCGGGATGCTCGTCTTCTTCGGTGAGAGCCTTGCCCAGGACATCTTCGTGCTCGACAACCGCCGCATCGTCGTGTTGACGCCGCCGCGCAGTCCGGGGCTTGTGGACGTGCTTGTGGCCGACCCAGAGACCGGCGCGAGCGCACTGCTCGAGGCCGGCTACCTCTACTTCAACCCGGTCGTCATCACCGAGATCGATCCACCCGATGGCCACGTGCTCGGCGGCGACGCGGTCACGATCCGTGGCACCGGCTTTGTCGAAGGCTCCACCGTCATCTTTGGCGGTCGGTCGGCGATCTCGGTCGAGGTCATCGACGACACGACGATTCAGGCCATCACGCCGGCCGGCTCCGATGTCGGAGCCGTCAACGTTCACGTCTCCACCAGCCAGGGCATCGCATCACTCGACAACGGCTTTCTGTACGTCGACGCGCCTCGCGTCACGTCGATCGATCCTGCTGTGGGCCCGGTCGCCGGCGGCAACATGCTTGAGATCACCGGCGTCGGCTTCGATGAGGAGATGACCGTGGTCGTTGGCGGCAAGCCGCTCGAAGGCCTCACGCTGGTCGATCCTGGACGGGTGACCGGCACGGTACCAGCGGCCGACAGCGCCGAGACAGTGGCCGTTCGCGTCTCCACCAGCTACGGGACGACCACGGTTGCAGGCGGCTACACGTACCTCGACGACCTGACTCCAGGAAGCGTGGTCGAGATCCTCGCTGTCTCGCCGAACGCGGGTCCGGCCGCCGGTGGCAACCAGGTACGCATTGTTGCCAAGGGCCTGACGAACACGTTCGACACCAGCGTTTCCTTCGGTGGCGTCGCAGCCGACGTCCTCACCGTCAGCCCGATGGGCCACGTGGCGGTCGTGGAAGCACCGGCATCGGCTCAAGGCAGCGTCGACATCACGCTGTCGAACGGCAACGGCTCTGACACCGCCACAGCGGCCT
This sequence comes from uncultured bacterium, assembly GCA_938040325.1. Taxonomy (GTDB): domain Bacteria; phylum Myxococcota_A; class UBA9042; order PHBI01; family PHBI01; genus CALHXW01. The sequence continues at coordinate 59,604 of CALHXW010000244.1, forward strand.
ACACCTTCGAAGACTTCGTCCGCGTCTACTCGGTCAGCCCTAACTTTGGGCCTGCCGCTGGCGGGACGGCGATCACCGTCACCGGCGAAGGCTTTGATGCCGGCGCGTCCTTGCGCGTCGGGGCGCTCCCGGCCTCGAGCGTCGAGGTCGTTGACGACACAACCATCACGGCCGTGACGCCGCCTGGCAGCCCTGGCCTCGCCAACATCACCGTGCTCCAGGGCGGCATCAGCGACACCCTCTACGGTGGCTTTCAGTACCAGTCCGAGATGGACCTCTGGGTCGTCGACCCGGCGCTCGGCTCGCAGGCGGGCGGCACGCTCATCGCTGTCATCGGCTCCGGCTTCCCGCAGGACGCGCGCATCCAGGTGGGAGGCCGCAACGCCACCCACGTCAACGTCGTCTCACCGACGCTGATCGAAGCGAAGACCCCGCCCGGCGTCCTCGGCACGTTCGAGGTCACGGTGCTCAGCGACAGTCGCGGCAACGTCGAGCTATCCGACGCCTTCACGTACTACAACCCCGAGAGCAGCTACGGCGGAACCTGGGGCCAAGAGGTCAGCGGTGACGTGAACGTGACGGTTCTCGACGGCAGCAACGGTCAGCCGCTCGCGGACGCGTTCGTGATGCTGTGGACCGATCCCAACACGCCGTATCAGGGGTTCACCAACCTCAGCGGTCAGATCACGTTCAGCGGCGACGAGCTCGAGGGTGAGCAGATGGTCACCGCCAACAAGGAAGGCTACTCGGCCGGTTCTGTCGTCGAGTACAACGCGACCAACGTCACGATCTACCTCACGCCGACCAGCCCGCCGTCGCCTGGCCAGCCACCGTCGGTCGAGCCACCCTTCTACCAAGGCACGGTGCGCAACCTCGGAAAGTCGGTGCCGATCCCGTGGGGTACCTGCGCATCGAACCCTGATGCTCCGGGCACCCTCTGTGACCCGTGCGTCAGCGACGTTCAGTGCGGTGCTTCGCCGATGCGCTGCTCCGAGATCCCCAACCAAGGGGACTTCTGCACTCAGCGTTGCGTCAACAACACCGAGTGCCCCGATGGCTTCATGTGCCATCCGCTCAACGGCCTCGACGAGCACCAGTGCGTGCCATCCGCCGGCGAGATCACCGCCTTCTGCGACTTCTCGAACGGCAGCATCTTTGGCCAAGACTTGCTGCCGGATCCAGGCATCGAGGTGAACCCTGACTTCTCGTTCGAGCTGCCGATCCCGCTCGGCGAGTTCGCCGTCTACTGCTGGGGCGGCATCATCAACCGCATCACCGGGCAGTTCCAGCCCTACGCGCTCGGCGTCGACCGCCACGTGTTCGCCAACCCTGGCGACATCATCACCGGCGAGATTCCCCTCGCGCACGCGCTGACCCGGACCTACACGGTGCAGCTCGACGACGTCCCACGCGGGCCCGTCGGTCCCGACATCAACGTGCTCTTCCGCTGGATCGACCTCGGAAGCGACGGCGTGATCGAGTTCTTGGGCCAGGTCGACTCGTTCGGTAGTCAGCCCTTCACGCTCGAGAACTTCCTGCCAAGCCTCAACGGCGATCTCTACGACGCGTCGTTTACGTTCATGGCCGGCTCGTTTGCCCTCACCGCAGACTTCCTGCCCTACACGATGACGCTGCACCAAGACCTGCGCGACCTCAACAACGACACGATGTTCTATCTGGAAGAGGGCGACTGGTACCCACGCTCCACGGGCGTGACCAACAACATCAACGACATGTGGTACGCCGGTCCTGGCGACACCGTGGGCGTCGGCACCGAAGGCCTCGTGATCCGCTCGGTCGGCACGTCTTGGGCGACGCAACCGTCGGACGTCAGCGTGACGCTCAACGGCGTGCACGGCAACGGCACGACCACGATCGCTGTCGGCGACGATGGCAACATCACCCACTACGACGGGCTCTTGTGGACGAGCGTTCCGACCCCGTCGGTGTCGGACCTTCGCGACGTCTGGGTGTCCGACTCCGGCAAGGCCTGGACGGTCGGCTTCTACACGGCGCTGGCGTATGACGCTGGCGCGTGGACGACCATCGGCGGCAACACCGTCAAGAACCTCAACGCTGTCTACGGCTTCGCCGACGACGACGTCTGGGCCGGCGGCACGTTCGGCCAGCTCATCCACTGGGACGGCGTCGAGTGGCTCACCATCCCAACGGGCACGACGCAGACGATTCGCGACATCTGGGGCTCAGGGTCCGACAACGTCTACTTCGTCGGCGAGGGCGGCACCATCCTGCACTGGAACGGCGTCGAGATCGTGCCGATCGAGCTCGACATCCCGTTCACGCTGACCGCGATCCGCGGGCGTGGCGCCAACAAGATCCTCATCGCCGGTTCGCGCGGCGTCGTGGTGCGCTTTGACGGGACCGACTGGGACGTCGACAACCTCGGCAGCTCCAACAACTTCTTGGCCGTTGGTGGCGACCTAGACTCGCCGATCTTGAGCGGTGGCCACGAGCTCATCCTCGGACCGATGCTCGCCGTCCCTGAAGACGTCACGCCGGCCGCAGGCGGCGTCATGGCCGATGACTACACCATCTCGTGGAGCCAGCAGCCCGGCCCCGATCCCCACTTCTCGTTCGTCGAGGTGGCGATCCCAGGCCTCTTTGGCCCGATCCCCGAGTGGACCATCGTCAACGACTGGGATGTCGACACCATCGAGCTGCCTGACCTTCCCTCGATCGAAGGCACCCCGGGCATCACGCCAGGCGGCAAGATCCTCACCATCTTCCGGGTCTTCAAGGAGGGCTTCGACATCGACAGCTACTCCAACCAGGACTTCAACCAGTTCCGTTGGCGGTCGTGGTCGGTGCACCAGTCCACCTTCACCAAGCAATAGGCAGGACCCAGCTTGACTCTCAAACGGACGAGCCGTTGGCTCGTGTTGACCGCGACCTTTGGCGTCGCGGCCACGCTTACGCTTGGTGCTTGTAGTGACCCGGTCGACAACAGCGACAGCGAAGACAGCTCGGAGCTGGACGCAGACACCGCTGAGGATAGCGCCGAGCCCGACGTGCAACCCGATGCCGTCGAGCCTGATCTCGTCGAGCCCGACGCGGCGGACGCGGGTCCCGAGATCGTCGAGCCCGTCGCCCTCTGGGAGGTGGGTTCCTTGGGCGACTCTGGCGTCATCACCGACGTCCACGGCGTCAGCGCATTCGAGGCCTACGCGACCAGCGGCGAGCGCGTGCTGCGCTTCAACGGTAGCGCGTGGGCGGCGTTTGGCACGCCCGCTCCGGGCACGAGTCTCCACAGCGTCTGGTCCGATGGCTCGATGGTGTGGGCGGTCGGCGAGCAGGGACTGGTCGCTAAGCGCGCCGTGACTGAGCTCCGCTGGACCACGGTCGACGCGGGCACGTCCGAGACGCTGCGGGCCATCTCAGGCCGCGCAGGCAACCTCTTTGCCGTCGGCGACAACGGCACCGTTGTTCACTGGGACGCCGACGCGGCCGAGTGGACAAGCCTCTACTCGCTCGACGGCATCGATCTCTACGGCGTGTGGCTTGACCCCGACGCGGCCGACCTCGCAGGCGTCTTTGCCGTCGGTAGTGGCGGACAGCTCGTGAGCAGCGGCTCCGGCACGTTCGGCTCCGAGCAGATCGCGGCCGCTGACGCCGTCTTGCGCGACGTGATTGGCGTGGCTGGCGACATCTATGCGGTCGGCACCAACCACACGGTGACCGTCAAGCGCACGACCGCACCGACCTGGCAAGGCCAGGCGACGAACGACACGCAGGAGCGCGACCTCTACGCCTTGATCGGCGACGTTGACGACAACGTCTACGCGCTTGGGGCACGCGGAGCGATCATCCACTACAACGGCTCGAAGTGGACTGCCGAGAACGCCATCGGCCCCACGTACGTGACGGCGGACCTGGTCGCCGCGACCGACCTTGGCGGACGCTTCTTGGCCATCGGCGGAGCGGGTGGTGGGCTGCTGCAGGACGCAGACGGCGCCTGGAACGACGTGGCCACCGCGCCAAGCGGCGGCCTCAAAGACATTGCCGGTAGCGACGCCGAGGCGCTCTGGGGCGTTGGCCCCGGCGGCCTGGTGATGACGCGCACGGATCAAGGCTGGACCTCGGTCTCGGTCCCGACCACAGAAGATCTTCACGGCGTCGACGTCAGCGCAGACGGCGACGTCTGGTTGGTCGGCGGCGCCGGCACGGTGCTCATCGTCGATGCCGCATCCGGCAGCGCGAGCTCCGTCGATACCTTCCTGCCGCTCGACCTCTTCGGCGTTGCGGTTGCCCGCAGCGGCGCGGTCGTCGCCGGAAAGGGCGGCACGCTCATCGAGGTGTCGGCTGACGGCAGCGTCGACACGCTGACCAGCAACATTGCTGCTGACCTCACCTCGGTTGCGGTCGGCGGCGACGGCGCGGTCTGGATCGCTGGCGACTTCGGCACGCTCTTGCGCGAGGACAACGATGACTTCGACGTCGTGGCAACCGGCGTCGGTGGCAGCCTCAACGCTCTGGTGGCCAACGAGAGCGGCGTGGTCGCAGCCGGTGACAACGGTGTGCTGGTGACTGCGGATGCTGACGGCGCAAGCGTCGACAACGAACAGCCTGGACTCTTCCTCTACGGCCTCAGCCACCACGGCGGGACCACCCTCGCGGTCGGTTGGAACGGCACGGTCCTGAGCCGCGGCGCCGACGGGGCGTGGGTCTCGGAGGAGACCGGCACCGGGGCCGTGCTCGAGGCCGTGTGGCACGACGATGCCATCGGTATCGCGACCGGTAGGAAGGGCGCACTGTTGCGAAGACTGGAGGCGCCGTAGGGCTATGCGGAACATCTGGGGAACAACACCACTCGCTGCGGGCTGCGCAAGCATCGCCCTGGCGCTCTTCGGCTGCGAAGGGAGCGAGCTCGGCCCGCCCGCCGGGTTCGATCCGATCGGCGACGCCGCCACCGATGCAGGCGACGATGTCGCTGAAGACGTCCTCGAGGACGGGACCGACGCTGTTGACGATGACGTCGACGAGAGCGATGCCGACGACAACGACAGCACGGCGACCGACACCGGCCCCGTCAGTGACGTCATCACGACCGAGCCCGGCGTCTTCGAGCTCGGCACGGCCGACCTCGGCGACGAGTACGTCTTCAAGGGCGTGTGGGCCGGCAGCCCCGGCGAGATCGTGGCTGTCGGTAACGATGGCGTCGTAGCGCGCCGCGACGCTGCGGGCGCGTGGGAGCTGCTGACCAAGGTCGAGGGCGCGGAGCTGCTTAACGCCGTGCATGGCGTCGACCGGGACAATCTCTGGGCGGTGGGCCGCAACGGCGCCATCGTCGGCGGGTCTGTCGATGCATTCGGCGCATCGCTTGCGTGCGAGCAGAACGCCGACTGCAACGACCTCGACAGCTGCACTGTCGACGTGTGCGTCGGCGGGACCTGCGAGGCCGAGCCTTCAGGCGCGCCTGGCTGCTGCGGCACCGATGCGGCGTTCTTTGACTTCGAAGACGGCGGCGACAACGCGTTTCGCAGCCAGGAGATCGTTGGCACGCTCGAGTGGAACCTTGTGATGAAGCCAGGGCGCGCCACAAGCGGCGTCTACTCCCTCTACTTCGGCGACCCGATCCTCGAGAACTACGCGACCGGCGAGCAAGTCGCAGCCACCGCCCTCTCGCCTGAGATCAAGCTGCCGGCTACCGGCAACGTCACGCTGAGCTTTCAGGTCTACATGGACACCGAGACCGACTCGAACTTCGACAAGCTTGAGGTCCAGGTGGAGGCCGGGGCGAGCATTGTCACGGTGTGGCAAAAAGCCGAGCTCGTGACGGTGCCGACGGGCGGGTTTGTGCTCGCCGAGGCCGATATCAGCGCGTTCCGCGGCCAGAACATTCGGCTCCGCTTTCGCTTTGACTCCGGCGACGGATCGTTTAACGACACCGAAGGGGTCTACATCGACGACATTCGCGTCGCGACGAGCTGCACCGCGGGCGGCGACGCCAGCGGCGCAACGGGACCGACGCTCTGGGGCACGTATGCGGTCACCGAAGACAACGCATACGCCGTGGGTCGTGCGGGCGCCATTCTTGCCTACGACGGCACGTCTTGGGGCGAGGCAGAGACGGTCTCGCAAGACTCGGTCTGGAATGCGGTGTGGGGCGTTGGCGACACGCTCGCCCTGGTCGGAAACGGTGGGGCAGCCGTTGTGAACAGCCCAGCAGGGCTCACCAATGTCGACACGGGCACCGGCATCGATCTACGCGGTGTCCACACGGCCGACGGCGTGGTCTTTTGGTCGGTCGGTGATGCAAGCACCATCTTCCGCGGCGATGCCAACGGCAACTGGTCGCCCGAGGTCGTCCCTGGGGTGTCGCGGCTTTGGGACGTCTTCGCTGCATCCAACGACGACGTCTATGCGGTCGGCGACAGCGGGACCATCCTGCACTACGACGGCGCCGCTTGGTCCATCATCGGCGCGCCGACCACGCTTGACCTCAAGAGCGTCTGGGTTGACGGCTCTGGCGTCGTGACGATCACGGGGGCAGACGGCGTGATCCTCGAAGGCGACCGCACGGCCGGCTTCACCGAGTCTGGCATCTTTCACCTCGCCGGCGAGCTGGTCGGGCTCTGGGGCGACGACACGGGATCGGTGCGGGTCGCCGTCGGCAGCAACGGCCAGATCTTGATGAACACCGCGGGCGGCTGGGCCCCGAGCCCCTCGGGCACCACGCAAGGCCTCACGGCCGTCTTCGGCTTCGGCGAGGACGACATCTGGGCGGTTGGGCGCGCAGGAACAGCACTGCGCTACGACGGCACCGTCTGGACCCGTGTGGAGCTGCCCATTCCCGCGGCGATCAACGCCATCTGGGGAAGCACGCCGGAACGCATCTACGCTGCCGGCTCTGGCGGGGTGCTGCTGGTCTGGGACGGAACGGCTTGGACGAGCCTCACGTCATCGACCAGCGCCAACCTCCGCGCAGTCTACGGGCGGGCCGCCAATGACGTCTGGGCCGTCGGCCAAGGCGCCACCATCATGCGCTACAGCGGCCTCGGCTGGGCTCAGACGCCCGTCGATGTCGACGAAGAAGGCGAAGACCCCGTGATGAACGAGATGCACGCTATCTGGGCGTGGTCGGCCGATGACGCCTGGGCTGTCGGGGCGGATGGCCGCGTGCTGCGATGGGACGGCGCGCTGTGGGTACGCCAGGAGATGGACTGGCCGATCACCTTGCGCGGCATCTACGGCATCGCTGAAAACGACATCTGGGCCGTTGGCAACGAAGGGCACATCATTCACTACAACGGCGAGTCCTGGGAGAAGATCGAGAGTGGCTCGGTCGCGACCCTGCACGCGATTCACGGCGACGGCGCCAACCACGTCGTGGTCGTTGGTGCCCTCGGGACAGTCTTGACACTCTCCCGCGATGCGAGCGCGCCGTGACGCGATCAGAGCGCGGTCGCGCGTAGTCAGAGGGGGCTGAGACATGCGGCGCGACGCATCAGGGGCCTGGGACGACGCCACGGCTGACTGGTACGCCTCGACATGGGGTGACTCGGTCAGCAACCGTCTTGCGGCGGAGCTCTGTGGGGTGGTCGAAGGCGACGTCCTCCTCGACATTGGCTGCGGGACTGGAACGACGCTTCGGACCCTGGCCGCCGAGCTTGTGGACGTCGAGCTGGTCGGCGTTGATCCGACCCCACGCATGCTTGAGATCGCGCGCCGCCAGACGGGTGACGCGACCCGCATCCGCTACCTCCAGACCGGCGGCGAGGACCTGCCGTTCGAGGCCGGGCACTTCAGCCTCGCGTTGCTCGTCAACACGCTCGCCCACCTCGTCGATGCCCGTGTCGCACTCGCCGAGATCCGCCGCGTCCTGCGTCCACAGGGCCGCCTGGTCCTCGTCGATGGACTTGTCGAAGGTGTGGTCCATGACGTCGGCGCCATCTGCGCGACCCTGGTCGCAGCTGGCTTTGGCTCGCCCACTGCGACACGCCACATCAGCGGCACGGAGACCGTCGTCATTATCGAAGCTGTGCGGGCCGAGGCCGTCTGACCACTCGACCCGTCGAAGAAAACGCGCTTGCTCGGCAATAGCATGCGTGGTCTGACGCGTTGGCATGTCGATGTCACCCAACCCACCACCGAAGACACGCAGCCCCACGGAGTCGCTGCGGTCCCGCCTTTCGCGCTGGTGGGCCATCGAGGGCGTTAGCGCAGCCGTTGTGCTCACGCTCGTGAGTGTCTTTGCCACAAGCCTCGTCTTCGCGCGCGCCTGGCTGACCGGTCGTACGAGCTACAACTTCCTGCTGTGGAACCTCTTTCTCGCTTGGGTGCCGCTGGCCTTCGCCGCCATGACGTGGGTCGTGCGGACGCGCTCGCGGCTGCTCGTCGCGCTCACCGGCTTGTGTTGGCTCGCGTTCTTTCCGAACGCAGGCTACGTCGTGACCGACTTGATCCACCTGCGCACAACACGCGGTGGTCCGTTGTGGCTCGACACCCTGATGGTCTTTAGCGTGGCCTGGGCAGCACTGCTTGCCGGCATCGTCTCGCTGGCGGTGATGCACCGAGCCGTGCGCGACTGGCTCGGGCCTGCCGCCGGGTGGCTCTTCACCATCGGTGTGTCACTGGCCGCTGGCTTCGGGGTCTTTCTGGGGCGTTTTCAGCGCTGGAACTCTTGGGACATCGTCACCCGCCCCGACGACCTTGTCGCCGACACGCTGCGCAACCTAACGGTGCCGAGAGCCGTCGTCTTCTCGCTGATCTTTGGCGTGCTCATGTGGCTGCTCTATCTCAGCTATGCCGTGTTCTCGCGACGCGGGGCCGAGCCGGTGGGCGTCCACCCAAACGACACAACGGCGCCGAGGGCAGCAACCCAAGGCGCCGGTACGGGCGGCTCGTCTGAACCATAGCGGGTTTGACTACTCTTCGAGCCAGCCCTTAAGCGCATCGACAACGGCCTGAGCCTGCTTCGCGCTCGAGATGTTGAACTTGCTGCGCTGTTGGTAGACGCCATTGCGCTTCTGGTAGCGACGGATCGTAAACTTCGGGCCGACCATCTCTTCTTTGCGCTTGTCCCACTCGTTGTACTTAAACATCAGGGTCGACCATGCGCCCTTGGTCAGGATGACCTTGCCGAGCTCTTCAACGACGACTTCGCCGCCCTCTTCGTACTGAATCGTCAGGTCATCAACGTTCTCAACCATGGGCCGGCTCCTATCCGTGAGTTGCGTCCGCGCTCTTAGCAACCGATCGTCGCGACGTCACCACAGGAATGCGCTCAAGCCGAATCTCAACGGCAACAGCGCGCGTAAGCCCGGCGCCGACCGACGCGGCACGGCGATCAACCCAAGGCCTCTTCGCCGATCACCGCGGCGGCTGCAGGCCGATCGCGTGGATCGGTCTGGCGCGTGTCACCCGCTGAGGAACTCTCGTGCGAGCGCATTGAACCGGTCGGGCTCTTCCTCGTGCGGGCAGTGTCCGCTTGCCTCAAAGGTGACAAAGCGGCTCCCGGGCAGCTGCGTGTGGAGTGCCCGGCCGCCGTTGAGCGGCAAGATCCCGTCCCCGGCGCCCCAGCACACGAGCGTCGGGCAGCGAACCGTGTCGAGACGCCCTTCGATCGCTGCGACCGACGCGGGCAGCTCGCGCGCCACGCCCAGCAGGGCTCGCATCGAGCCCCGGCGCCGAAAGTTGGGCCAGAACCCCGCCATGTAGGTGCTATCGACCTTGAGGTTGCGGTACGCGAAGGTCGCGAGTGCTGCGCGCATCATCGTGCGGTTGACGGCTGCTCGGTAGAGCAACCCGAGCGGCCGCTGTTGCGTGTGCAAGAGCCGCCACGGGCGCTGCCGCTTGAGGCCAACCGCGTTGACGAGCAGGAGCTTTTCCACCGCGTCCGGGTAGCGCTGGGCGAGCTCGAGCGACACGGCACCTCCAAGGCTGTTGCCAACGAGGCTCAGCCGTTCGATGTCGAGACGCGCGCGTAGCGTCCAGACGAAGCGCGCAAGATCGCTGACCGCGAATCCTCGTCGAGGCCGCCCGCTCCAGCCAAACCCGCGGTGGCATGGGGCGATGACGTAAAAGTCTCGCGCCAGCGCCTCGAGGTTGAATCGCCAAGCCCAGCTTGAGACCGCAATGCCGTGCAGCAGCATGACGACGGGCTTACGACGGTCTCCGACCGTCACGAAGTGGCAGTCGGTTCCTTCGATGCGTGTCCACTGGGAACGCTCGTGCCAGCCTCGCTTGTTCGTGCGCGCCATAAGGTCTAGGCCCAAATCAAGCGCCATTTTCGAGCGAGGCGAAGGCGATGTGCTTGCCAGCGGCGTCCGCTGGACGAAGGCGATGCGTGCATCGTTGAGCTTCAAGTGAGCGAAGCGAACCGACGGACGTCGCTGGCGAGTGCATCGCCAAAGCCGCAGCCGGAAAGAGCGCTTGTTTTGGGTCTAGCAGCGTGCGGGGAAATGCGGTTTCTGGGACCACGAGCTACCCGTGTGGCTTCCGATGCGCAAAGGGCGAGGGTTGAGCTGCCGACGCTACGTAAACAGCCACGGCTCGCGGTCATCAAAGAAGGCGGCAATTGCGCCTGCGGCGGCGTCGGGAACGCCCCGGAACTTCACCGCGTAGCAGGCTTCATCATTGAGCTCGCGCTCCCACTCGATCATGCCGAGGCAGGAGAAGCTGACCTTGCCGGCGATGGTGATGACGAGGTCAACCGCGGTACCGATCACGCCGCCTGGAGCGTCGCGGACCGGAAAGACCACGCCGCCCATCGAGACGTCCCCCGATGAGTTGAGGTAGAAGTTGGCGTCGGACGATTCGTTGATGGCAACCGCCACGCGCAGCTGCTTCGGGGTCGCGTTTCCGCCCGTCGAGTATTGGTCGGTGTCGCGGCGTACTTTGTAGCTGCGCAGCGGCTTGACCCCGGGATGGGTATTGGTGCTCTGGGCGTCGTCATCACCAGTGTTCTCAGGTGTGCCCTTCGCCAGGTCGAGGGCTCGCTCGCCCACGTCGACAATGCCCTGAAGCTCACTGACGCGATCGTAGAGCGTCTTGATCTCGCCACGCATGGTCTCGATCAACCAGGAGCGGGCTCGGATCTGCTCGGCGCGTACGGCGACGCGTCGGTCTTCGTGGCCGTCGAGGTCGAGCTGGGGGACACGAGCAAGCGCCAGCTTGGACTGCAGCCACGAGAGCGTGTCGTCGCCGGTTCGCTTGAGCTGCGTCTTAAGTGCTGTGAGCCGCTGTAGGAGGCCTTCGACGTCCTTTTGGGCGGTCGTCATCTCACGCGTCAGAAGGTTCTCTTCTTCCGCCAGCGCACGCTCCTGCTGGGCCAGCTCTTCGTCACGGACGGAGACCTCACGCGTCTCACGTTCGTCGTCGACTGCTGAGCGGGCTCCCATCCAGTAAAACTCCAACCTAGGGATGTGCGTGTCTACAAGGCTGTCTGGATATTGCGCACCAGCAACGCTGATGTCACGTCCCGCGTAAGAGCAACCGACCGATTGACCGGCGGAGAGCCGGTTGTGTCCGGCAGATAATCGTTGGCAGCTGGTAACCCGCGCGCACTCCTTCCGTGCGACGTGTAGAAATCAACGTTGAAACCCGCGCGCAAGTCCCGCCCGTTGTTCACAGATCTTGCTGCACTTGCACAAAACGTGCGGCGGCACGCTTTGCGCACACTCTCAAGCGCACCACACCTCGGTCACCAGAGAGAACCGACCTTTCTCTCGTCGCGGGACCCTCCTCACGAAGAGCCGATCATCCTCCGCTCTCGATCAACGCGTCACGCGCCAGCGTTCAGCGCGTCACACGTAGGCGCCGAGGCGGTTGGTCTAAGCCACTTCCCGGCTCGCGCAGCCATGCACACCCGCGACCACTGCATCGCCTCGGGATTTCTCAAGCCTCCGTCACGAGACCAGGCAAGCCCCGAAGCAAGCGCTCTTTCCGGCTGCGCCTTCCGCGATGCACTCGCCAGCGGCGTCGGTTCGCTGGCTGCGCTCGCCCGAACTCGACGATGCACGCAAGCCGTCGTCCGCCCGACGCCGCGGTGATGGGCACCGCGTTCGCTTCGCTCGAAACTAGCGCCTGTTTTGAGACTAGGGAAGTGTGGTAGGTGGCTTCAAAACGAGGGAACATGATGCGCGATCAACCGCTTCTATCGCTCCGAGGAGCGATGCTCGCAGCCGCGTTGGCCACAACGTCGCTGCTGCCAATGCTGGGCTGCGATAAGCCCGTGGCACCACAGTACGCAGCTGCCTCGCAGTCAGGGGCCGTTGGTCTCGCCGATGCCGTTGGCTTCGACGTCAACCTCCGCGACGGCAACCATGCGCGCATCGAAGGCGACGGCGGCATCGAGCTCGTGCTCGCCTACGACGGCAAGAAGCTGCACGGCTACGTCGAGAGCGATCGTCCTGCTGCCGATCGGACCGCTTGCCCAGAGGTCGTCTATCTCGCCACCAGCGGCGGCAGCCAGCGTCACGAGTTTCGCTTCCTCCCTGACGACGTCAGGATCTGGAGCAACGGGCGCGAGTTCGGCGGCGCCGATGAAGGCCGTCGCCGCCGCATCGCGACGCGTGCAAAGGTCGACGGTAAGCAGCTTCGGTTCGCCATTCCGACGCTCGGTGGTGACGTGGCGATCCACGTCGCTGGCTGTCACCCCTTCAAGACCGCAAGCGGCTTGCCGACCCTCGTCGTCAACGTTGGCAGCGACGGCCTGACGTGGGGACCACCCGCGGGACCGACCGTCGTTGGCCTGCGTCCGATGTCTGCGCCCAAGACCCCGGTGACCGAGGACAGCAAGCGCTACGCACAGGGCGCACCGGTGCTGCTCATGGGGGCAAACCTCGACACCGTTACCGACATCGAGATCGGCGATCTCAAGGTGCAGCCCCAAAAGTCGACAGCCAACTGGCTCGGCTTCGTGGCTCCATCCGTGGGTGACACGGGTTCGCTCACCGTCTACGCGGGCGATGCCGCTGCAACGCCGGTCGGCTTTGCCGTCGAGGGCTCGGTCGACAAGATCGAAGACGCCATGGGCTCGTTTGCCGGCAGCGTCTGGGGCATGTGGCTAGTCTTCCTGCTCGTGGGCTCCGGCATCATCCTGACGATCACCAACGGCTTTCCTCAGTTCCGAGGCTTCCGCCACGCCATCAAGGTCGTCCGCGGCCGCTTCGATGACCCGAAGGAAAAGGGCGAGATCAACCACTTCCAGGCGCTCACGGCGGCACTCAGCGCAACCGTCGGCCTCGGCAACATCGCCGGCGTGGCGGTCGCTGTCACCGCCGGTGGCCCAGGTGCCATCTTTTGGATGTGGGTCTGCGGCTTCCTCGGCATGGCCACCAAGTACGCCGAGTGCACACTCGCGGTCGCCAGCCGTGAGGTCCGGCCCGACGGCACCGTCGCCGGTGGCCCGATGTACACGATGCGCAACATGCTGCCGTCCTTCCTCAAGCCCCTTGGCTTGGTCTTCGCAGTCTTCATCACCATCGCCAGCTTCGGCGGCGGCAACATGTTCCAGGCTAACCAAGCAGCGGCGCTTTGGCAGGCCAACTTCGGCGTGCCGACCTGGGTCACGGGTCTGCTGCTCGTCGGCCTCGTTGGCCTCGTCATCATTGGCGGCATCAAGCGCATCGGCAACGTCACCGATAAGCTCGTGCCAACGATGTGCGGCATCTACGTCATCGCTGCCCTCGCGGTCATCGGCACCAACATCGAGCAAGTCCCCGACGTCTTCGCGATGATCTTCCGCGAGGCCTTCAACGTCAGCGCCGCGGTCGGCGGCGTGCTCGGCATCGTCCTGATGGACGTTCTTCGCCAAGGCTTCCGCCGCGCGGCCTTCTCCAACGAAGCCGGACTCGGCTCTGCCGCCATCGCACACGCGGCGGTCAAGACGGACGAGCCCGTCCGCGAAGGCACCGTCGCCCTCCTCGAGCCCTTCATCGATACCGTCGTGATCTGCACGATGACAGGCCTGGTCATTCTCTTCAGCGGCCTGTGGACGCAACAAGGCCTCGAGGGCGCGACCCTCACGGCTGCAGCCTTCGACTCCGCGTTCGACGGCTTCGGCAGCTACCTGGTGCCTGTCGCGGTCTTCCTCTTCGCCATCTCGACAATGATCAGCTGGTCGTACTACGGCGAGAAGGGCATCGAGTTCGTCTTCGGGCGGCGCGCAATCCTTCCCTACCGCGTCTTCTTCGTGTGCCTGATCTTCATCGGTGCCATCTGGAAGCTTGGCCCTGTGCTCGACTTCTCGGATGCCATCTTGGGCTTGGTGGCCGTGCCCAACCTGATCGCCGTGCTGGTGCTCGTTCCCAAGCTCCGTGAGCTGACCAACGACTACTTCGGGCGCCTGAAGTCCGGCGAGATGCCCGAGATCGGCAAGAAGACCGGGTAGGACGCGAAGCTACGCCTGCGCTTGCGT
>CALHXW010000245.1 GCA_938040325.1 uncultured bacterium
TGTCCAAGCCGCTCGTGGACAACGTGAGGTTTGCGAACGTTATCCAGTCGGCGGTGTGGAGGTGGGTGAGGCCGGAGCGGTCTTAGAAGGCCGCAACGTGTTCGCCTCACCCAGCTGTGCACGGACGACGTCAGCGGCGGCACGTTCAAAAATGGCTAGAAGCGCGGGCTAGATCACGGCGCGCCGGGCAGGTCGAGTCGAATCAGTCGGCCGCTGGCTAGCACGATAATCTCGCCGGCAGGTCCGGCGGCCAGAGCTGTGGGGGTCAACGCGTGTCCCTCTGCCATCAACGCGTAGCGGACGCTCTGGCCGTTGGCGTGCACTCGCCGGACCGTGCCGTCGGCAGGCGACACGCCCACCCAGGCGCTGCCCACCGGGGTCAGCGCCGAGAGCCCGTCGAGCTCGGGAGTGGCCACGAACGCGCTGTCGACGAGCGTGTAGGCTCGGCGCTTGGCGCCGCAGACAACGACCGGGCCCGCCTCTTCGCTCGCCAGCGACACCACGTCTTGGGCGGCACAGGGCAGGGCGGTGATCGGACGCAGCGCTGCGGCGCCACCTCCAAGGTCCACGTGGATGAGGTGGTCGCCGAATCCGTCTGAGACCGCCCAAAGCGCCCCAGTGCGGGCTTTGCCGTCTGGACTCATGTGAAACACGCTCGCAGGCCCGGGCGTCAGGTCGAACTCGGCAGCTGCCAACACCCAGCCGAGCCCGCTGTAGGTGTGGACTGTGACGGCTCCGTCGTACGTCAGCAGCGCGACGCGGCCGTCCACCATCTCCGTCAGGCCGGCCGAGTAGGCGTGCATGTGCGCGGGCATCGACCACAAGCCCGTGGCGTCGAAGTGCACCGCACCCGTGATGCCGGTCGCAATGACGCCGCCTCCACCGTCGGCCGCGGTCCGTCGCGCCCGTAGAATCGCCCATGGGTCGTCCACGTAAGCCGCCGCAATCCGGGCGACGGCGCCGTCGCCAAGCGCTACGCGGTCAGCGAACCCGTGAGAGTTGCTGTTGACGCCCACGACGAAAGCCGCGTCATGATCTACAGCGATCGCATCGGCAATCAGCCCATCGATGGGCGACGTCGCCCAGACCGCGCACGCGCCATCGCCGCAGTCTGCTCCGAGTTCAATGACCACGCAGTCGTCGCATCTTGCGTCGCCAAGCTTGACGCCAGCGGCCACGGTCACCGCGTCGTCGCTGAGCTCGAGGGGCACGGTGACGCTATCGTCTGCAAAGCTCAGTCCTTCGAGCTTCTCCCACTCCCCACCAAGCGCGCGACGCCAGACCTTGACCTGCAGCGACTCTTGTCCGTACGCGTAGACGTCCTCTCGGAAGGTTGGGGCGGTCAGCGACGCGGCTGCCAGCAGCGGCGCGCTTGCGGTGATCTCGACCATGGGCCCGACGCGATACGCGGCAGGGGGCAGCTCGGTCGCGTCGACCACCGCTTGGAGGGTCAGCGTGACTGTTGCTGACTCGGGCACAGCGCCTGCCGGGATGCTCAGCTCGAAGCCGGCGAGGGGACCGAGGTCTGGTCCCCTGAGGACGGCGCCCGCCGCTTCGACCTCAAGGGTGACTGAGTCGACCGCGGTGAGCTGCTCAGCGGGCTGGGACGATGTCGAGCCGTCGCACCCAGCGTGGACAGCGAGCGCTACGGCGAGCGTTCCAATGACGCAAAGCGAGGACAGAGCAGTGCGGTTCACATGGGCCTCCGAGGTTAGAGACTATAGGGCGAAACATCGACTGCCGATCAAGCTCCAGCGACGCAGAGCACCGAGCCAATTCCGCGTGGAGGCAGGTGGTAAGCCAACTGATGCTCTAGCCTCTCACTCGCTCAAGGCCCAGAAGACGCTTCGACCAGCCAACCGTGTGGCTCAGAAGGAATAGAGATACCAGCGTTCATCATGTCGAACGAGCTTCATCGTCTCGCGTCGGTCGCGCTCGGGTCCGAACGTGAAGTCCAGCTCTGCGACGTCGCCGTCCACTCGCGCCTTGCCCACAACCGCACCGCCCGCAAACCAACTCACGAACATGTCCCACGACGCCTCGCCGGGCTTGGTCCGGCAGAGGCGGCGCGTGTCGGAGTCGTTGTTGCCCGTGGGGTCGCAGAGCTCGGGCAGCTGGCTCGGGTCTTGCGACTTCGCCGACACGAACAGCGCGTTGACGGCGCCCTCAGGTTTCGAGAGGTCGACGGTTGTGTCCGCGGCGCATGCACTCAAGGCGACCGCCGCAGCGACGGTCGCGACGGTCGGCCAAGCCTTCACGTGCTTGCGTCGCCGGTCGGTGTCTTCTTCGCAGCCGCTGCCCGCTTGGCCGCCGGCTTGCGAGTGGACGTGGCCCGCTTGGTGGACGCAGCACGCTTCTTCGCTGCTGTCGTCCGCTTGGTCGCGGGCTTCTTGGCCGCCGCCCGCTTGGCCGCCGGCTTGCGTGTCGCTGCTGCCTTCTTGGTCGTCGTCGCCTTGCGTGCGGTGGTCTTCTTAGCCGCCGTCGCCTTGGGTGCGGTGGTCTTCTTGGCCGCCGTCGCCTTGCGTGCGGTCGTTTTCTTGGCGGCCGCGGTTGTCTTCGCAGCCGTACGCCGGGTCGTGGCTTTCTTCGCGGCCGGCTTTCGCGCCGCTGCGGCCTTCTTGGCTGGTGCCTTGCGAGTGGTCGTCTTGTTGGCTGTCGATGCGGGTGTTGCCGGCTTCTTTGCAGCGGCTTCCGGATCGGTCTTAGACGTCTTCGCTCGCGGCGCTGTTGCCCGCTTCTTTGCTGCCGGTGCTTTGCCCGTAGCTGCCGACGTTGTCGCGGCCGGCACCGGCGCTTCGGCGTCCTTTTTCTTCGCCTTCTTCTTGTCGGTGCTGCCCTTGGATGCCTCGTTCTTGAGGGCTTCCTTGGCGGCCCGGAAGGCACGCTTTGCGTCGCCGAACGCCGCATCTAGCTGCTCGTCGAGGGTCTTGTCGACAAACGCTCGGACGTTGCGCGCGTTCTTGGTACCGAGCTCACTCTTGACCGTCTTGACGTAGTCCTTGAGCGCCGCGAGATCGGTGATCTCGCCCAGGGCTTTTGCTTGGGCAATAAACACGCGGCGCAGCTCGGCGCCGTCTCCCAGCCGTCCGGCGACCAGCTCCAGCTGATACCGAACGTCTTTGACCGCCTTGCGCCAGACATGGACGTCGTCGATATCCTTGGTCTTTTTGGCGCGCTTGAACGCAGACTTCGCCTTGTCGATGCTCGCCTCAAACGAGGCCCGCAGTGCCTTGTCGTCGACGGAGCGCAGCGCGCTCGCATAGATCTCGGCCAGCCCAGCGAGGTTGCGGGCGTTCTTGTCGAGGGTGGCTGCGGCGGCGCCCGCTGCCAGCGACTCGCCGTCTTTGCTGAGCAACGCCTGGAGCGCGACGCGCGCACGGTCGAGCTGTGGCGTCCCCGCAAGCGCTTCGACAACAGGCTGAAGCGCCGCAACGTCGCGAAAGCCACCGGTCTTCTTGCGAGCGGCGGTGACAGACTCTTCGAGCCAGCCTCGTGCGCGGCCTCGGAGCCAGCCGCCGCTCAGCTTGAGCTGCGCACGAGCGCGGTTGAGTGAGCGCCGAAACTCATGCACCGCGCGGTCCGGTCGATCCGACGCCTCATCAACCATCGACTTTGCGTAGTCGATCATCTGCTCGAAGGCGGTGCGAAGCCCCTCGGGAAGTGGTTTCTTCGGGTCTAACTCAAGCTCTTTTTGTCGCTTCGATCCGTCCGCCATCGGCGTCTCCAGTCCACAGGCCGCCAGATTGTCATCTGGTACTTTTGCGGGCGAAGTGTACCCTAACGGCCTCGCTTGGCCAGCTTGGCCAGCGAAGTCCTGGTAACGAAAGGGCGACGCTTTGGATTTGGTGATCTTTCGACACGGTACGGCCGTGGACCGACACGACCCGCGCGCCCCTGCGGACTTCCGCCGACCGCTGACCGTCCAAGGCGCACAGCGGGTCAAGCGCGCGGCCAGAGGGTTGGTGGCCGTCGAGGCGTCTCCGCGCGTCATCCTCACAAGTCCTGCCCGTCGCGCGACACAGTCGGCCAAGATCATTGCCAAGGAACTCAGCATCGCGGGTGGCAATGTCGTCTCGTCCGACGCACTCGCGCCTGGCGGTGAGACCGCGGCCTTGATGCGCGAGCTTGAGCGCCTCAGCCCCAAGAGCGTGCTCCTGGTTGGCCACAGGCTGGAGCTTGAGACCCTGGTGTCCAGCCTGCTCAGGTGCCGCGACGAAAATCGAATCCGCATCAAGCGCGCTGGCGCTGCGGGGCTCAGCGTCGCGTTTGGTGCAACGCCGACGGCACAGCTGATGTGGCTCTTTGCGCCAAAGCAGCTCCGTCAGCTCGGGCGAACGTAGTGGAGCGGTGCCGTCGATCCGACGCGTGACCGGTGATTGCATCTCAAAGGGGCCCTTGGCTGCTACGGTGATCGCTCAATGCCTCCCGTGATCGCCCCAGACCTCTTGCCTCCGTTTATCGGTCGTGCCGATGAGCTCACCAGCGTGCCTGCCCTGCTTGACCGTGCGCGCGTCGTCACGCTCGTCGGCGCCCCGGGCATCGGCAAGTCCCGGCTCGCGTGTGAGGTGCTCGGTCGGCACGCGGGAGCGGTCATCGACTGTGACCTGCACGGTGCACGCGACGCCGACACGCTTTCCGTCGCCGTCGCCAGCGCGCTTGGAGCGACGTCTCTGGAGAGCGGTCTCGACGCGCTGGCAAAGGCCTCAGTCCCTACTTGGATCTTGCTCGATGCGATCGACGGCGCCTCACGTGCCGTAGGCGCCATGTGCGCGACGCTCGTCGCCGCCAGTCCTTTGGTCACGCTGTTGCTCACGAGCCGCCAGCCCCTTGGGCTGCCCGCCGAGCACGTCATGCGCATCGCTCCCCTCAATGCAGCCGACGCTCGCAAGCTGCTTGTCGACCGGTCGCTGGCCGCCGGTACGCCGCCCGACATGCTCGCCGATCTGTCCGAGCTCGACGCCGTCGCCGCGGCCGTTGACCGGATACCGCTTGCCCTCGTGATGGTGGCGCCTCGCCTCGCGTGGATGACGCCGAGCCAGCTCGTCGAGCGGCTCTTCGTCGACAGCTCGGCCAACCCACTCGGCGCAGCACTCGCCGCGTCGTGGCAGACCCTGACCGACAACGAGCAGGACACCATCGAGCGCTGCTCTGTCCTACCTCATGGCTTTACGCTTGAGACCGCCGACGGCATCGCCGGCCGGGATGTGACACAGGCTGCCGCAGGGCTTGTGGACAAGAGCCTCCTCTACGCCCAGGGAGCGGACCGCTCGCTGCGGCGCCTAGCGATGTATGCGCCGGTGCGACACTTCGCCGCAGCCCGCCTTGTCGAGCGCGGGTTGCACGCGGAGACCGCCCGGCGAGCCCGTCGCATTCTTCTTGAGCATGTTCGCAACGCCTTAAGCGAGCATCTCGTCCAGCCGCATCCGCAACTCCACACGCTCCTGCGCTGCGAGCTCGACAACCTCTGTGAGCTTGTGGACGGGCCAGGTGTCGACCCGGAGCCTGGCGCTCGGTTCGTCGTCGCCGAGGCCGCCGCGGTGGTTGCACGCGGGCGCGGGCCCTACGAGGTCGTCGACCGTCTCGACGCATCGCTTGGGGCAGCGGATGGCTGGCCAACGCCCCTGCTGCTTGCTCGTGGTCAGCTCGAGCGGGCACGCGGACAGCTCCGACTGGCCGCCGAGCTGCTCGCGATTGTGCACCAACGGGCTGAGGGTAGCCTGCACGCCGCACTCGCGACGCTAGAGCTCGGTATTGTCGACCACCAGCGTGGCGACGCCGAGCAGGCGGCAGACCGCTACCAGGAGGCGCTTGTTGCGCTTGAGGCGCTCGACCACCGAGCGGGCGAGGCCCAGGCACGCGGCAGCCTTGCGATCCTCGCTGAAGAGCATGGGAACTTCGACGACGCGGAGGTTGGCTATGAGCGGACGCTCGCCATCTTTCGCGTGCTCGGCGACCTTCGTGGCCAGGCGATCTTTCTGTCGAACCTGGGAGATCTCCACAAAACGCTAGGGCGGGTTGATGTGGCGCGGCGCCACTACGAGCGCGCGTGTGCGATGGCAGAGCGCGCTGGCGATGAGCGTGTTCGTGGGGTCGCGATCGGCAATCTCGGCACGGTGTACCAAGAGCTGACGCGCTTCGATGATGCGCGCGAGTGCCTGTTGACGGCCGGTACGGCGCTGTCCGGGGTCGGCGACGCACGGCTGTCGGCCGTGTTTGGGGGCTACTTGGCGGCACTCGACCACGAGGTCGGCGCCTACGATGCCGCACGGCGCGGCTACGTCAGCGCGATCGAGCGGCTTCGTTACCTTGGCGACAGGCGCTACTCCGGCTTGTTTGCATGCCACCTCGAGGGCCTTCAAGCAGCGACCGGGCGGGCGCGAGCTCGTCGAGGTGACGCGGTCGCCGAGCATGCACCAGCGGAGCTTGACGCCAGAGCGCGGGCCCTTGCATCCATCTACGCCGAGCTTGAGTCGGGTGTGGATCTGAGCGTCGCAACCGCAGACCAAGCGCACCGCGACGACGCTGAGCAGCGTTTTGCTCGCCGCGTCACCGACACGTTCCTCGCGAAGCGCTCGCCCGCTCCGGGGGTTCGAGTCCTTCACGTCGGCGCGGATGGCGCCACGTTTCGGCTCGGCGCCAACCCGGTCGTTGACCTGGTTCGGCGCCGCAACCTCCGCCGGATCTTGACGGGGCTCGCCGATCTTCACGGACGTCAACCGGGAGGGGGCCTGGGGATCGAGGAGATCTTCGCCATCGGCTGGCCGGGCGAAACGGTCGGCTACCCGTCGCTCAAGAACCGGGTGTACGTCGCCATCACGACCCTCCGAAAGCTCGGCCTTAGCGGCGTCCTCATTCACGACGATGGCGGGTACCTGCTCGATCCGACCGTGCTGGTGGTTCGGTAGCAACCCGCAGAGAAGGTAGACGCAGCGAAACGTCTGCAGAGCTGTATACAAACGTGCGGTATGTGTGCTGGCGTGCTTGCGGCGCCGACGCTAGACTGTCTTCTGATTGTAGAATACACGTTGTGAGTCCGCGATCGGATTGGTTGGCTTGCAGACACTTAAGAGTAGCCGGAGCTGAGAACACGTGGCGCGTCCAAAGATCGGGCAATACACAGACTACCGAGCGTTCCTGCGGGACATGTTCCGGCACCTCAAGCGCAGCGGGCGTGGGTTCTCGTATCGAGAATTCAGCCGCCGTGCCGGTTTTTCCTCCCCCAACTACCTCAAGCTCGTCTCTGACGGCATGCGCAACCTCGCGCCGGCATCCATCGATAAGTTCGCGGACGGGCTCGGCCTCACCGAGGCGGAGCGGCCCATCTTTCGAGCGCTTGTTCTGCTGGCAGAGGCGAAGACCGATCAAGAGCGCTCCGAGCAGTTCGACCGCTTGCGAAGCCTTGTGCCTCGCACCGCCGCGATCGCGCTGAGCGAGCAGCAGCTTGAGGTGTACTCCGCGTGGTACCCGCTCGTGGTGCGCGAGATGATGAACCTGCCGGGCTTTGTCGGCGACTCGGGGTGGGTCGCGCGTCGGCTGCGGCCGAAGATTCGGAACGGCGAGGCCGGCCAGGCGTTGAGGCTCCTCGTGCGGCTTGGGCTTGCCACCAAAGACAGCGACGGGAACTTCGCAGCGACCGACAAGGTCGTGTCGACCGGGCCTCAGGTGCACTCGCTGGCCGTTCGAAACTTTCATCGCAGCCACTTGGCACTGGCGGCCGACGCCATCGACCGTGTGCCCGTCGACGAGCGCAACATCACGAGCGTGACGATTCCACTGTCGCGCGCGAAGTACGAGGTGGTCCGCGAAGAGATCGCGGCACTCCGACAGCGCCTGCTAGAGCTCGCTCACGAAGAGACCGACGACGAGGTCGAGGTTCACCACGTCCTCTTTTCGCTCTACCCGGTCACCAAGGCTTCTCGCCGGGCGTCGAGCGACAAGAACCGCTAAGCGCTCATCGCGGGTCCCGGGGGCGCAGCTCCTTTGATCTGGAGATCACTCAGGGACTGCGTCCCCGCAACCCGCGTTGAGGTTTCCGCTCGTTCATCACGAAAGCGGCACACCTCGCTGCGTCCTAGAATCCGCATTTCCCGGCAACGCTGCTAGATCTGCCAGGGGTGCTGAAATTCTCCCGTCGTGGACGATACCCCAGCGCTCTTTGAATTCGGCACCGCCACTCGGTCCGAATTTCAGCACCCTGCTAGCGATTCGGTCGAGCGATCAGCTTTAGCGCGTCTTTCAGTGCCAGACGGATGTCCTTGTGGGCCTCATCGTTGCTGTCCTTGCTCACCACAACGGAGCCGTCCGCCTCGGCCGTGAGTGCGTCAACGTCTAGGTCGGCCAGCAACTCACCGACCACCAGGTCGACGCCGAACACGCTGGTTGCGCCAGAGACGAGCTCAACGCCGTCCACATCGCGGAGCGTCAGCTTGGCGATGTCCGAGAGGAGGATGCTCACCGGTGTGCCCCCGACGGTGGCTGAGATGACCATCGCGGCGTCGGAGCCGCCATCGAGCGTCATGTTCTCGGAGTCAAAGCGAAGCTCGACCTTCTTGAACGTGCCTGGAGGCAGGTCGGTGCCCGCAAGGACGTTGGTGCCGCCGAGGAAGTCCACAAGGATGGGGCCGTTGACGACGACATGATCGTCGTCGGTATCCTCGCTGCCATCGCGAAGAACCTTGAGCTCCTCGACCACTGCGTCGACCCGAGAAACCTCAACCTCCACGCCTTCCGGGGTTGCGGTGACGGCCCCCGATGAGATCTCGAAGTCGAGCTCGATCCCAGCGTTGCCGGTCTCACCACCTGCGTTGCCGGTCTCGCTGCCAGCGCCGTCGCACGCGAGGCCGCCTGCGGCGAGCACGACCGTTGCGAAGATGATAACCCGCTGTCGTATTCTCATGTATGCCTGTCCGCTCATCGATGACCCTCCATGGCTAGGGCGCTCTCATAGTGTCAATACCAAGGCTTTCGGGTCAAGTCCCGAGCTTGATGGCGTTCGTTTCGTATTCTCTGTTTGCGCTCTTGATCGGCTCGCGCGACTCGAAACCCCGCGCGGCGCGTGGCTTGCGCTCAATGGCTGATTCCTTGGCAGCGCCGATCGGTCACACAGCCCGTGCAGCGCGCCCTTGTCGGCGAGCCGCCGCTGAGCGACTCGCCGGCAGGGGCGCTGTAACTGGCGGCTATTCGGAGCTGATGACCTGGGTGGTGAGGTTCGGGTCAGCGGCCAGCTCCTCTTCGGTGAACGCAATCTGTCGCCAGCCGTCCGTCGAGTAGAGCTGCGTCTGGTCGGCGAAGTGAGGCGAGTCTGGATCAGACGACTGCGAATAGGTCAGGATTCCAAAGGCGTCTGGGCCGTCGGGCGTGAACTCCACCGCCATCACGATGCTGTTGCCGTAGTTGACGAGGTAGCCGTCGCTCGTCAGTCCGGAGTCACTGTTGACGACGTCGCCGCGCACGAGCCTGTTGGGAAGCACAGTCGACCGGTCGAGTCCATACCGAGCAATGTTGAACGAGCCCTCGCTGTCGAATCCACCGGGAACGGGAATGCGCTCATCGCCCTTGAGCGTGTACTGGGTGTCGCCGAACGTCACGTCGACCGGGAATCCGGCCTCCGCGAGGTGGTTGGTGGCCATTCCAAGCGCGACAAGCACCGGATCGACACCCTCGTCAGGGGCTTGCAAGAGGCCTGCCGGTGTTGCGATGGCGTCGTCGGCGTCAAACTCGCCATCAAACGCGAGCGCCTCTTGGGCTCGGAGCCCGCTGAGCACCTCGCGCCAGAGTGGCGGCCCGGCGAGCTCAAGCCGCTGCGTGCCGTCCCACAGGTCCAGGACGTCGCAAGCAGCCGCGATGGGAACGCTCGCGTCATCGATGGTCACCGAGTCGACGCCGAGGCAGCGCCCAACGACATCATCGAGGAACTCCTCGCTGAGAAAGTTCCGGCCGTTGGTGCGCATGGCCTTGAGCTCGTCGAGTGAGAACTTGCCGTCTGCGCCGCTGGCCGGATCGTCGAGGCTCAGCTGGCGGGCATTGAGTCGCGTCCGCGGTGTCAGCTGCGTCCGCTCGGATCCGTAGAGCGGCGAGAAGCCCTCGATGGGTGTCTCGGCGTTGGAGAACCAGTAGCTGTCGTTGGCGTTCATCACATACGACGTGTTGGCCAGCTGCGGTGCTAACCGGCTCGGCACGAGCCCGGGCTCGAACGCGTCGTCCTCGACGACCCACTCGTGGCTGGCAATGCTGCCGTCGAAGCAGAACGCACCGAAGCCGCCCCACACCAGTGTCGCCATCGTCTCAGCCAGCCGCCCTCCCTCGACGATGGCGGTTCGCCACCAGTCGATGACGTCATCGCTGAGGTGCGGAACCTGGGTGCCATCGATATAGAAGGCGTTGCCGAGCTTGTCGGCGTACATGGTGTTGACCCAGGGAATGCCGCTGTCGTCGTAGCTGGCGCGGAACTCTTCGAGGGTGGTCGCTTTGTCTTTGGCGAGCCAGTGGTCGAACATCCGCGTGTTGTTGAGGTTGGCGTCGCGGTAGGTCAGCGCATAGCCGTTGTTCCACGTGACCGGTGCGACGCTGATGATCGGACCGTAGTGGGAGTAGTAGACGGTCTTGTCGACGGGCGAGAGTGTCCCGTCGTCGCCTTTGACCATGACGGTCACGTCGTGGGTGGCCATCCGGCGGCGCTCATCCTCGTATTGGTAGACGGTGGGGTCCGACGGGTCGAGGGAGAGCACGTACATGGAGAAGCGGTTGGACGTGGACACCGTGTGGGTCCAGCCGAGGTGCTCGTTAAAGCCGATCAGGACCGACGGCGTGCCGACGAGCGAGACGCCGTGGACGTTGAGCTCGCCAGGGACCGTCAGGTGCGACTCGTAGAAGCGAAGCGAGCCTTCCCACGGAAAGTGGGGGTTGGACAGCAGCATGCCGTTGCCGGACTCGGTGCGCTCTGAGCCGATGCCCCAGCCGTTGGAGCCAAGGTGTCCCATGGCGGCGGTGTTGACCTGTCGCGAGAGCTCTCGAGCTGCTTGCTCCATGGCTTCGTCGGACTGGCTCAGCGCGCTGAGCGATCCTTCGGTCGTGTCGGTCGTGCTCGGTGGCTCGGATGTCGCGACGATGTTTCGGAACACATCACCCGAGCCGCGCATCACGACGGCCAGGTAGTAGGCAGCCACGTCCAGCTCATCGATGGGCTTGACCCACTCGGCGCCGCGGCAGGGCTCGGGGATGGCGTCAACACCGGTCTCCGCGAGGTACTTGTTGTAGCCGGCGGCGACGGCGCGGACGAACTCGCGCGACTGCTCTGACATCGTGGCGAGCTGGCACTGAGCATGCTCGCGCAAGCCGAGGCTCTTCCAGCTGAGGTCGCTGATGACGTGGCTGTTGTTGGTGCCAGCGCCGAAGGTCTGCGCTCGCTCGCTGCGGGTGGCGAGGTACTGGTCGGCGAGTGTGCAGATGTGATCGCGCGTCATCGCATACGACTGACCGAACACGACGTTCGGCAGGTCGTCGGCGGTGATGTAGGGCACGCCATAGCTCGCCCAGCGAATGGTCGCGTCGTAGGTGCGCGTCGCCAGCTCCGGCGGCGCATCGCAGCTGGGAACCCAAGGCTCGATGTCGACGATGGGGCGGTCGTCGGTCGTGTCGGTCGGGTCGACGTCGGCGGTCGCGTCGTCGCTGACGTCATCGCTGACATCGCTGGTGTCGGCGACCGAGCCGGTGTCGTCGTCGCACCCGGCGAAGGCCAACGTCGCAAGGCAGACTCCAAGGATCCACGTCGGTTTTGCGTTCATGCTGCAGCTCCGTTCAGGCGGTTCTGTGTCGGTGGGCGCTGAAGGCTACGACAATTCGTGCCCTTCACCAACTCGACACGCCGTTGCCGGGGCGGGTTGTCCGCGCGGCAGACCCGGTTCGGGCGACGAATCCGCAGGCAGCGCGCAGGTCTCCACCAGCGTGCGCGCCGTGCCGCCAGCGTGCCTCGCAACGCGCAACCTCCGTTGAGGCCGTCGTCCGCCGCGTTGTGGACGCCCCCACTGCCAGAGGGAGCGCTTACGCGGCGTCCACGCGCCGGCGCAATGCGTCCACGCGCTCGAACCATGCATGAATCGTCGGTCGAGCTTTCACTCGGGCGAAGGCGGGGAACTCGCGGACGCAGGTCAGCGCGCCGTGCACGCCCGCGTCGGCGAAGTTCGGTGCGTCGCCGCAGAGGAAGCTCTTGTCGCCGAGCAGCCCCTCGAGGTGGTCGAGCTGGGCCTCAAAGAGTGCGCGCCCATCGTTACCTTCGCCGCGCTTTTTGAGGATGCGCTTGGCGATCATCTTCATGACGACCGAGCCGAACATGCTGACCTTGAGGTTGTCGACGCGGCTGAAGTTCGAGGTCTTGGCCGTCAGCTTTGCGGCTTTGATCGACTCGCCCCAGGTGCCGTAGAGGACCGTCGGCAGGATCTGGATGAGGTCCTTGTCGGTCCAGGCCGCAATCTCCTCGGCCCGCGCCAGGTCGTCGCCGGACGCCGAGAGCTGACGACCGCCCGGAAAGGCCTCGTCGAGCCACTTCAAGATGTCGCTCGACTCGCGCTTGACCTCGCCGTTGAACTCGACGATCGGCACCTTCTTGCGCCCGTCAGCGGACGACTCGAACTGCTTGATCTCCTTTTTGTTCAGCGGGTTCACCTCGACGCGTCGGTGAGGGATTCCCTTGAGCTCAAGCCCGGCTTTGACCTTGTGGCAGTAGGGGCAGAGCTCGAACTGGTAGAGGGTCAGCGCTGGGGATGTCGATGCCATAGGTCGGTCGCCTCACGTCTCGGGACGGCCGCTGTCTACTGCGCTCGGCCTGCCGAGTCCAGGCTCGCGCAAGGGGCTTGATGGATGCGGCGCGTCTCTTGGGGATCCGGCAGGGGACGGCGGCGTGTCGCCGCGGTCGGAACGCTGCAGTGCATGTGCTGCGGCGGGACGCTGAGGAAGCGCAGCGTCGTAAGGTCTATCCTGGAGTTTCCAAGAGCCGCGCCAGGCAGCACATCGGCAGCGACCGGTTGCTGCATTCGCTGAGAGAGCAAACACATCTTACCGGTTCCAGCCTCAATCGACCCGGTCGCGCCATAAGGTCTACGGCACTGCCGCGCAGCCGGTGAGGATGAGGGTTGTGTAGGTGAAGCCAGGCTCGATGGTGATCTCCTGGCGAGCGATGGTGCCGCGTACCGTGACGTTGTCGCCCTCGACGGCACTGAGCGTTGCCGCTTGCTCCATGTCGAAGACGCACTGAACGTCGAAGCCGAAGTCAGGGTCTGGGAAGGTGCCGCCGCGAAAGCTCAAGTAGACGCCGACCTGCTGGATCTTGCCGTCGACGACCTTCGACAGGTGGCCTTTTCCAAACACCCGCCCGCGGATCGTGGCGTGCTGTCCGTCGAGCTGTGCGTTGCCGCGCTCTTCGCCACGCCAGTCGACCTGGTAGGCAGCCTTTAGCTTCATGAACGGGTGCGGTTTTGAGAGGTCGAGCGCCGAACCACGCGGAGCCTGTTGTCCCGGTCGCACGACCGGCGCTTCGGTCTTCGGGGCTGCGGCCGTCGCCGGCGATGCCGCGACCTTCACCGGGGCAGCACTCTCGTGGCCTTGCGAGCCGCAGGCAATGAGGGCGGTCGTCGACAGCAAGCAGGCGAGCTGCTGGAGCATTGGAGCTGGGGCTGTCAGTCTCATCGTTGGCCTCGTCATCGGGTCATGGCTACCGACCCGTAGCGCGGCGATCCAGAGCATCGCATCGCGCTTGGTGACGTCGTGCGCGAGGTCGCTTCTTGCCTCGCGACAGGCGCTTCGGCCGAGCTGAGTCGCTCGTCTTTCTGGCGCGGCAGTCTCGCGTTCGTCTTGGTCGGTGCTCTAGGTGACGAGGTTCCGTCGGTGATTCCTCGTCGTGGCTGGTGCGCGGCGCCGAACTTGCGTCAGATGTGCCAAAATCTTAGATTGGCTGCGAACTCAGAAGTTTTCGAGGGGGGAACTGATGAAGCGTCTAGAGATCGTTGCGGCCGGCGCCATGGTGTTGCTTGGTGGGTGCTTGGCAGACGACGGGTCAGGAGGCCAGGGCGTCGAAGCGCCCGACCCTCAGACGTGCGAAGAGGGCTTGCGAGCCCTGGGAGAGGTCTGTGACGGGACACTGGAGACGCCACGCGTGGCACATACGGTCTCGCTGGGAGCTGGCGAGGTTGTTATCGCTGGCGGAGGCTTGCTCGCCGCTCGTCCGGACGCGATGTGGTGGAACGCTGAAGGGCTCGTCGACATCACGGCGGCAATCGAGGTTCTCGATGAAGCGACGCTCACGGTGCAGCGCCGAGCGCCGATGCTCGAAGCACGCGCCTGGCACGCTGCGAGCGTGCTCGACAACGGGCAGGTCATCTTCTCCGGTGGCTTCGGTGCCAACCGCTTCCCGCTGAGAACGGTCGAGCTGTACTCGCCACCGGATGTGGCGCAGTTCAACTCCGCGGCCTTGCCACCGCTTGCGACGCCACGCGCCGGACACACATCATCACTGATCGATGCCGAGACTAAGACCCTCCTCTTTGTTGGAGGCGACACTGCAGGGACCTGGGAGCTATGGGACCCACAGAACGGGTCTCACGGATTGCACGCATTGCCGGACGCAAGCCCTCGGATGCACCACACAGCGACGGTATTTTTTCTGTCTGGACGCGACGAGCCGGCGGTATTGATCGCCGGCGGGGAGGCTGATGGCCGGGTCTACGACTCGGTGTTTCTCTATGACTCTGTGGCAGACGTTGTCACTCCTCTTGTCTCGATGTCCATGCCCGGTGGTGGCCGCACACAGCACGCCGCAGCGTTCCTGTCCGGCGCTGGAAACGTCCTCGTCAGCGGTGGGTTCACCGACGTCGATCGGAGGGGTGTGTCGGGCGCCCTCGACGTCTTTGATGCCGACCGTCAGACGTTTGGTGCTGCCGACGCGGCCCAGCTGGGAGCGCCGCGCGGAGGCCACGCGATGACGCTCGATGCTGACGCAAACATCGTCATCACCGGCGGCATGAGCAACGACGGCACCGCGTCCACGCTAGCGCCTGTGGCATCCGTGGACGTGGTGGAAGACGTCGCTGGCACGACCGAGGTCAGCAGCAGCGTCAACAGCGATGTGCCAGCCATGGCAGGTGCCCGCGTCGGCCATCGTAGCGTCTTGCTAGGCGACGGCACCATCGCGCTCATTGGCGGGGCGACACTCACAGCCGACGGACAGCTGGAGCTTGTCGAAGACATCACGCTCTATGTGCCTCCCGCCCAGCAGCCCTCGCCTTAGCAGCGTTGCCGGGAAATGCGGTTTCTGGGACGCGGTCAGGTGTGCCGCTGGGGCGATGAACGAGAGGAAGCCTCAACGCGGATACAAGGAGGCAGTCCCTGGCTGATCTTGCGATCGCCAGAAGCTACGCTCTTGGACCCTCTCGCCTACTGACAGACGATCCCGAAGCCTGAGTTGCCACACACCTCAGGACCCACCACGTTCAGCACGCAGCAGTTGCTGGTGCACCAGCTGCTGGTCACGCACGACTGGCCGTTGGACTTCTTGTTGTTGCAGACGAAGCCGCTACAGTACTGGTTGCTGCCGCAGTTGGCGTTGCTCAGGCACTGACGACACTTAGCAGGAAGCCCTCCGCACAGCCCGGAGGTGCACTGGTCGCCGAAGCCACAGTCCTGACCGTTGGCCTTCTTGTTTTTGCACACGAAGCCCTCGCAGTACTGGTTGCCGCCGCAGTTGGCGTTGCTGAGGCACTGACGACACAGCGGCACTGGGAGGCCTCCGCACACGCCTGAGCTGCACTGGTTGTTGTTGCTGCAGCCTGTGTTGTTGCTCTTCTTCGCCTCACACGCGCCAAACACGAGGTCGCACCACTGGCTGCTGCTGCAGTTGGCGTCGCTGCTGCATGAGGTCTTACAGGTCCCACCTGAGCACTTGTTGCTCTGGCACTGGTCGTCGAAGCCACAGCTCTGCCCGTTGGCCTTCTTGTTCTTGCAGACGAAGCCCTCGCAGTACTGGCTGCCGCCGCAGTTGCCGTTGCCAAGGCACTGACGACACTGCGGCGGGACGCCACCGCACAAGCCTGAGGTGCACTGGTTGTTGTTGCTGCAGCCCGTGTTGTTGCTCTTCTTCGCCTCACACGCGCCAAACACGAGGTCGCACCACTGGCTGCCGCTGCAGTTGGCGTCGCTGCTGCACGAGGTCTTGCAGGTCCCGCCGACACAGGTGTTGCTCTGGCACTGGTCGTTAAAGCTGCAGCTCTGGCCAGTGCTCTTCTTCGCCTTACAGACGTTGCCTTCGCAGTACTGACTACCGAAGTTGCAGCCCTTCTGATTGGGGGCGTTGCGGCACTGGCGACACGCCGTGCCTGCACAGACGTCGCTCTGGCACACATTGTCATCGACACACGGGTCCCCGTTGGGCACCTCGGGTGCACACACGCCGGCCACCAGGTCGCAGAACTCCGTGCTGCTGCAGCCAGAGTCGTTGCTACACGGTGTCTTGCACACGCCGCCCGAGCACTTGCCGCTCTGGCACTGGTCGTCGAAGCCGCACCCCTGACCGAGCGGCTTCTTCGCTTTGCAGACGTTCGCCTCGCAGTATTGGCTGCCGAAGTTGCAGCCCTTGGCGGTTGGCGCATTCCGGCAGTCTTGGCAGGAAACCCCGGCACAGACGTCGCTGAGACAGACGTTGTCGTCGACACACGGCTCGTCATTGGCCGCCTTTGGCTCGCAGACGCCGGCCACCAAGTCGCAGAACTGGTTGGTCGCGCAGCCGGCATCACCGCTGCACGGCGTCTTGCACACACCGCCCGAGCACGTGTTGCTCTGGCACTGGTCGGAAAACCCGCAGGTCTGGCCTAGGCCTCTGCGAGCCAAGCACCGACCGAGCTCACAGTACTCGGTTGTGAAGTTGCAGCCGGCCTGCGGAACGGCTCGGCACTCGACACACACACCGTCGCATAGCCCGCTGGCACAGATCTGCGACGACGTACAAACCGTATCGAGCGGGCAGCCTTCTGGGGGACACCCGAGCGCCTCGCAGCCCGTGATCTCCGGGTCGCGGTCGGCGAAGAAGCAGACTTGGAGATCGCAGGTCACTCCTGCGGCCGTGACCGACGTGAAGCCACAGAAGCTCTCGTCGACGAAGCTGACCTCATAGCCGACGCTGGTCGTGGGAATCACGCTGCTCAAGACCGACAGCTCTGCCGGTAGAGGGACCGTCCAGCCCGCCACCCAGCTCACCTTTTCGGTGGTCATCGTGCCATCGATGCCCGCGAACGACTGGCCAAAGAGCACCAAGTCGCCACTGACCAGCAGCTCGTGGACCGGGCTGCCGTGGGGCTCGGGTTCATTGTACTTGGCGGTCCCCGTCACGCCCATGGTCCCGCCCGCGAAGTCCACCGTCAGGTCGAGCTCCGCGTCGAGGTGCAGGTACTGAAGCGTGTGGTCGTACGCGAACGTGCCCTCGGCGTAGCGCTGGGGCGCGCCCCCATCTGCCGGCACGAACTCAAAGCGCCCGCTGCCCGCGTAGAAGCCATTGGCAAAGTCGAGCTCACCGTAGACGCCGTCGTCGAGACCGCCCTGGTCATCGACCAGGTTTCGCCCAAAGCCGCCGACGCGGAAGGTGCCCAGATGGGTGTTGTTGCTGTCGAGCCCCAACGCCATCAGCTCGAAGGCGGGTGCCTCGAAGCTGAGTGCCGCAGCGCCGTCTGCGAACTTGCCCTTCACGGCGAAGGCAACGTCGTCGCCGAGAAGGGCTGGGACGTCCAGCTCCGCACCGGCGCTGACCGAGAAACCGGGAGCACGCAGGTCAACGAGCGGGTTGGGGATGTCGATGCCGATCTGCAGGGGGTTGTCATCGGTACGCTCGACGATCGTCGCGCCGCTCAGCGCCACCCCAGCGCCGATGGGCATCGCGCTGCGGTAGCGGGTGTTGGCGAAGCCGTAGTCGAACTCATAGCGCGCGACCAGCGGCGAGCTGGGGTTGCTGTCGAGGGGGTTGATGTAGCGCGTCGGTAGCCGGCGCGCGTGACTGATAAGCGCGTCGGGGTTCGGGGCGGTGCTCCAGATGCGGATGTCGTCGATGACATCGACGCCCGAGAGGCCACCCGTACCGCCGAAGACCCACTGCCCTGCCAGCGTCACTGCGCCGCCCGGACGGGTGTCGCTGACCAGCGGGATGCGCTCGCCGTCGACGTAGATGCCGGTCCGGGTCGCGTCAAACGCTAGCGCGAGGTGAACGTCTTCGCCTGACGGCACCGCGTGGTCGGTGACCATTGCGCGCGTGACCCCGCCCGAGCTGAACGTTAGCGCGATGGCTGCGAGGCCGGCGTCGTCACACTGGGCGATGTCGAGCGTCAACCCGTCTCCCGCGCCGCTGACATGTTCCATGACCCGTGCCGAGCCACCCGTACAGAAGTCGCTGCCCTTAATCCACAGCTCCACGGCGCCGCTGTCGATGTCCAAGCGGTCGTCGTCAGGGAGCTGTAGCTGCTTGTCGCCGCTGACGTCGAGCTCGCGCCAGAGCGGGTCGCCTGAGATCGTCAGTCCCCCGGGGATGTCGAGCGCATCTTGTTGACCGCGCAAGACCAAGCCCTCCCAGCTGAGCGAGCCCTCAAGCTGCGTCTGCTTGCCCATGACGGTAGCATCGACGTCGAGGAAGACCCCCGACTTAAACGGCTGACCGAAGAAGTTGAGCGTGTGCGTCGACATGGCGATGACCAGGTGGTCGATATCGACGGTGACCGGCGAGAGATCGATCGGCTCAAGCTCGGCGGTCGGCAAGTAGCCAGCGAGCGGACCGACCATGGCGCGGGTCGTGTCATTGGCAAACGCCACCATGTCGTCGAGCGAGAGGTTGTGCAGCTCGAAGCGGTACAGAATTGGCGGCAAGACCGCGCACCTGCCGCGGACGCAAAAGCCCACGGGCCGGCGGAGCTTATCAAAGAAGAACGAGCTGCCGATCTTGACGACGTTCTCAGGCACGTTGGCAGCACTCGGGTCGAGCGCCGACGGCGGCGGCCAGTCGCCGCTCTTCTTCCAAAAGACGTCGAGGTTCCACCCCAGGCTCGTCAGCACGGGAAAGCCTGCAGCCGCAAAGTTCAGCTTCGCGGTGAATGCGGGGTTCTGCACGGCGACGTTGCGCAGGCCGAAGGGCTCGGTCCAGAGCCCAAGCAGGTTGATGCTGGCGCCCACGTCCCCCTCGAAGGTCACCAGCCCGTCGAAGGTGCCGACCAGCGGGTTGGTCTGGCCTTCGGGGGTGAACGTGACGTCGGCGGTGACGCCCATCCGGCTGCCGGCAGCGGCGCAAGCGGGGTCGTCTGGAGGCTCGGGCGTTGGCGGGACGAGGGGCTCGGGCTCTCCGCCCTCGGTGTCGTCAGAGCCGTTGATGCAAGCGGTGTCGAGCATATCGGTGTCCCCATCGCCGTCGTTGTCGATGCCGTCGTCGCACTCGGGGGACTCTGTGAGGCTGTCGGGGTCGGTACAGCCAGCATCCTGGCCGTCCACAGCGCCGTCGCCATCGTTGTCGACGCCGTCGGCGCAGTTCGGAAGCGGGTTGACCGGCAGGGGCTTTATCGGCTCGGGACAGCCACCGGCGAGCCGCAGTTCAGCGTAGAAGCCGAGGCCGGCGAGTGCCGCGTGGTCAATGCCTGGGAAGTCGAGATCGGGGGTGATGAATGGCAGGTTCAGCCCGAGCTCGGCGTCTACGCGGATCGCTGTGCGCTCGACGGACATCACGAAGAGCGCCTGTTCGATCTGCTCGAGCCGGAAGGGCAGCTCGGCGCGGACGGCGACCGTCAGCCCAAAGGGCACGTGGCGGACGGCCGTTCCATCGTCGAAGAGATCGACGTCCTCGGTGAAGCTGGTCGCGCCCACCAACGCCATGTCGGGCATTGGCCCGAGCAGCGGGAGCTCGAGCCCCTGGAGCTGAGCCCGGATGAGGCCCCGGAAGCCAACGTTTTTGCGAAACTGTCCGATGGCATGGACCGCGCCCTCTGCGCGCTCCTCGATCGCGCAGTCGGGCAGCAGACACAGCGAGAAGTAAGCGTCGATGAACGCCGTGACCGACTGTTGAATGAGGTGAACGTCAAGCCGGACCTCGAACGGGTCCTCATCGGTGCCGGTGATCTCAAAGCGGCCCTGGCCGATGAGGGCCGCCATCGGCTCGAAGGGCTCGCCGGTGACCTGTCCTCGCAAGCTCAGCAGCGGCCCCTCGACGGTGCCGATGAGTCTAATGGTGCGCTCAAGGCCGTCGCCAAGATCGGCATCCCAATCGGCCTCAAGGCGCACTTGCCAAGGCTCGTCGACGGCGTCCAAGAGATCGGCCCGGAGCTCGGCGGCTTTCAGGGTGATGTCTTCGGTCAGCTCTGTGTCACCCGAGAGGGGCGCGAGCACGCTGGCCGTCACGATGCCGCTGGCGTTTCTGACCAGCGTGCCGGTGAGGCTGTTGGCAACCACGGGAAGCACGTCGCCAAAGGGTGACCACGTATTCGACTCGCCGGGAGGCAGCGCCAGGGCGAGCTCGAGCGGACCGGACGGTTCGAACGGACCGCTGGCGATCGCCGTCAGAGCGCTAGCGCCCGCACCTAGCGTGATGAGCCCAGTGACCTCGGTCCCCTCAGGGTCGAGCGCTAGGGATGCAGCGTTGAGCTCCTCGTCATCGCTGAGCGGCAACGTGCCGACGCTCAGCTCGAGACGCCAGTCGGCAACGCCTGCCGTCCGCCTGGCAAAGCTGCGCTCGGCCCCCTCGATGACGTTGCCCTGGGTGCCTTCGATGAGCACGGCGCCGCTGACGGCGAAGTCGTAGTCGACCGGTGCCGCACCGAGGCCAATGCTGCCGCTGACGGCGACGCTAAAGCCACCGATGTCGGCGGGTCCGCTCACCGAGGCCGATAGCGTGCCTGCGGCGTTGCGGCACACGGTCACGGTCGCAGCGTCGAGTGCGACGGCACCCAAGTCGCGGGTCACGGCGGCGGTCACACACCAGCTGACGGGACCACCCGCCGCGCGCGATGTCGTGCCGCTGACCTCGTGCACACCGAGCTCGCCGAGGTCAAAGGGCCCGCTGATGCCCACGTTGTAGGTCGGTCCTCCGATCGGTCCGGCCAGGGTCAGCGCGTTGCCGGCAAAGAGCTCGACCCCGTCGCAGTTGGCGTCGACACCATCGTCGGCGGCCTCGGTGGCGTTGGGGCTGATGGCGGCATCGCTGTCGTCGCAGTCGCCAGCGACATCGACCACGCCGTCCTGACCTGGGCAGGCCTCGACCGCTGCGCCGCCGAACCCGTCGCCGTCGCTGTCGACGTAGCCTTGTCCGCCCGCCGCGGTGCCCTGGCAGACGCCTTCGACGCAGGCATCGTTGGAGGTGCACGGGTCACCATCGTCGCACGCCGCCGTCGTCGGAACGGCCGTGCAGCTGCCGTCGACGCAGGCGCCGGTCGCGCAAGGGCTGCCCGTTGCGCACTCAGCATCGCTGGTGCAGCTGCAGCTCGGGGTACCCAGACAGACGCCGGCCTCGCAGTGGTCATCGGAGGTGCAGTCATCGCCGTCGTCGCACGGGTTGCCGCTGGCTGGGGTGTCCACGCAACCAACGCCTGGGGCACAGTAGCTCGACATGCAGGGGTCGCCACTGGCGCAAACCACCGGGGTGCCGAGGCACGTGCCGTCGGCGCAAACGCCGCCGGTCGAGCAGGCATCATCGTCGTCACAGGCCATGCCGTTGTTGGCGCTGTTGGCGCAGCCGCCTGCGGGATGACATGCTGGGCTTGTGCATGAGCTCGCGCCGCCGCAGTCGTCGCCGAGCGAGAGCTGTAGCTCCGCTACGTTCGACCGCAGCTGAGCGCCCGTCTGAGGGATCTCCACCCAGCAGCGCACGACGTCGCAGTGGCGGACATCGTCGGTGGCCAGCGTCGTGCCGCCCTCAAATGCCTCGCGATCGTTGATCTGCCAGTGCCATGTGGCGATTGCAGCCAGGTCAAAGCCTGCGTCGTCGCCGACAACGCAGGACACCATGCCGTCTGCGCCATCGGGCGCGTCAAGAGCAACGACGGGGGCGTCGTCATCGACAGCCGCTAGCGTCACGGGTGGTGAGAGCGTCGTGGGGCCGGTGTTGCCTGACTGCTCGGCGAACGCTCCGCAGGTCAGGCTCGCGCCAGCTGGAAGATCGGTGCTGTCGAGCGTCACGCTGTCGACTCCCGGCAGCTCGGCACCGTCCATGTGCCAGCGATACACGAGTGTCGGCTGCGTTGGGCAGGTCCCGGTGCTGATGCCGAAGGGCGCACAGGTCAGGACGTCGCCAACCTGCGGCAAGCCCGGCAGGATCGTGACGGACGCGATCGCCAGCGAAGGGAGCTCGACGACGTGCTCGGGAGAGGCGACATCGCCAACGGCGGCAATGGTGGCAACGCAGCGGAGACGGTCGCCCGTCGCGACGCCGCCAACCAGGACGGCGGCGGTCTCATCGAGCTGCTCGTCGCCACGGAACCACCGCACTGATGTCGCGGCGACCGGCTCCGCATTTGGACCGACAACGTCGCACCGAAAGTTCGCACACGGCTGGGCGGTCACCCGGACGACCGTGCCGTCTGGGGCCACCGTCACCGCTGGGCTGGTGTCTGCCGCGTCACTGGTGCTGTCTCCGCCGTCCGCGGTCCCGCCCCCGTCCACAGCATCCTCGACTGCCGGCGCAGCGTCGCCATCATCGGGGCAACCTGCGAACGCCAGGCTACCGGCCACTACGTATGCCATCGCGCACGCTGCGCGGAGTTGCTTTCTGATGAAAGTCAAAACCTACCCCCCAACTGTTCGAGTCATCTATGGCAACGAATTCGGTGAGAGAGTACCTTCATCAAATTCGCAATTGCAGCTCTTTTTGCCTCCTCCATGCGCCTTCAATGTGGCCGCGTCAAATACGTGGCGCACTCTGGGATCGATGCGGTCGTGTCGCGAAGCGACGTGGGATCGCTGCGCCCGATGCCAAACGGTCGACAGCTCCCTTTGCGACAACGAGCGCCACCGGCCACAAGCCAAGCGTAGCGCCACGTGTTAGGTCTGCGCCACGCCACCGAGGACCCGGCGTGAGGGCACACATGCGCAGCGCGACAATTGGATGGATCATGCTTGTCGCGCTCGCCGCGTGCAGCGCTGACAACCCGCCATGTGACTGTGGTCCGGCCGAAGCCTTCGCTGCCGAGACGCCCGACACACCGGGAGCGCAGGTGGTGACCGATGTCTGGGGAGACCTGCTCGCCAAGCGCTACGACGCGGTGCGCCAGCGCTTCGAGCCTGCGCTTGCCGCCGACCTGACAGGCGAGAAGCTCGGTAGCATCATGGACGGCGTGACTGCGCACCACGGCGAGGGTCGGCTCATCCACGCCTGGACAACGACGGTGAAGGACGGCGGCCGGCGCTGGGACGCTGCGGCTGCCATCATCAAGCACGATCGGTCGACAACCCGGTTTCGGCTGCTCTTGGTGTTCAACGACGACCACACCATTCGAGGCCTCTGGAACCAGCCACTCTAGCCTCGACTTTAGCCATTTTGAGAACCCGAGGCTTCGCTGCCTCCAGGTGGACTCCCTTTTCGCCGAGACGTGGGTCATGAACGGGTCGACGAGAATGGATTGCTCGTCCGACGCCGGTCCCGCGGGGGGATACGCCGATTGTTGT
>CALHXW010000246.1 GCA_938040325.1 uncultured bacterium
GATGTGCTTGCCAGCGGTGTCGGCCGAATGAAGGCCCTGCGAGCATCGTCGAGTTCGGGTGAGCGTAGCGAGCGCACCGACGCTGCTGGCGAGTGCATCGCGGAAGTCGCAGCCGGAAAGAGCGCTTGTTTTGGGGCTAGACCTTGAGAAACCGCAGCTTCACGACGTTCACCATGGCCTCACGCACGATGTCGCCCGACATCTTCGACTCGCCAACCTTTCGGTCGGGAAAGATGATCGGCGTCTCCGCCACCTTGAACCCGGCTTTGAGGGCCCGATACGTCAGCTCGATCTGAAACGCATAGCCCTTCGATGAGACGCCATCGAGGTCGATGGTCTCAAGCACCTTACGGCGGAAGCACTTGAAGCCGCCGGTCAGGTCTCGAAAGCGCAGCCCGAGGATCGTTCGCGCGTAGAGGTTGCCGCCGCGGGACACGAACTGGCGCCAGGGCCCCCAGTCCTCGGTCCCGCCGCCCTTCATGTAGCGGCAGCCTAGGACCAAGTCCGCGTCAGCGATCTTTGCGAGAAAGTCGGGCAAGTACTTGGGTTGGTGGCTGAAGTCTGCGTCCATCTCGAAGATGTAGGCATAGTCGCGCTCGAGCGCCCACTTGAAGCCAGCGATGTAGGCGGTCCCGAGTCCCTGCTTGCCCTGACGGTGCAGGACGTGGACCCGTGGGTCGGCCGCCGCAAGCTCATTGGCAAGCTGGCCTGTACCGTCGGGCGAGTTGTCGTCGACGACCAGGATGTGGGCGTCTTCGACGAACGTATGGATCTCGGCAATGAGCGGCGGGAGATTCTCGCGCTCGTTGTACGTGGGGATGATGATCAGCGTCTCAGCCATGACCGCTCCGTCCTAGGTTCGACTGCGCACTGCATACATCAGTTGACCCAAGCGTGGGCCTCAAAGTTTCGCATCGGTGCCGTGCCAGCGTCTGCTCGGCGCCGATGCGGCGTCAGAACGTCTCTGTGTAGAACGACTCAAGCAGCGCCCGGTGCCTGTCAGCGAGTGCAGGCATTCGGATGCGTTCGTCCCCTCCGCCCTCGCTGTCGGGTCGACGCGGCTCAGACTCCAAGATGGCGAACTTTTTGATGTTCTCATGGGGCGCAAGGTCTGCGTTGACCCGATCGACGCTCGTCTCGATCGCCGCGTACGTTGCCGGCGCGCGCGTCCATGCGGAAGGCCCGCCGGTGAGCTGGTGCGTCGATGCAAAGTGAGCCAACGCATCCGCGTCGAGCGTGATAAGCGCGCTCAAAAATGTCCGCCGATCGCCGTGGACATGTGCGTCGCGTATCAGTGGGTCGGCCCGCAGCGCTTTCACGATCGGCGCCGGCGCAATGACCTTGCCGTTGGCCGTCACGATGATGTCGCGTTTGCGGTCCGTGATGCGCAAGCGCCCGACGTCGTCGATGGCACCTAAGTCGCCGGTGTGGAAATAGCCTTCAGCGTCGGTCAGGGCCCGAAGCTGTCCGTGGGCGCCCCAGTATCCGGGCGAGACGTTCGGACCGCGCAGGCACACCTCGCCGTCGTCGAGTAGCCGAACCTCGACGCCCGGGACAGGCACGCCAACCGAACCGACCGTCGGTTCGTCAGGATCGTCCACGTGAGAGGCCGCACAGGTCTCAGCGGTTCCGTAGCCTTCGATGACGCTGATCCCATGGTCGATGAGGCGTCGCGCGGTCTCTTCTGAGAGCGGTGCGCCACCGCTCACAGCAAAGCGCAGACGCTTGCCGAAGAGCTTTCGGAGCTCGCCACGAACCATCCGCGCGTAGGCGTCACGGCGCATGGTCCCGATCCAGCCATCATCGTCGAAGGGACCGCCACCACCGGCTGCAGCGCCAGTCCATGACGCCAACAGTCCCTTCACCCCGCGTGCGCTCTTCAGTGCACGGTCGGTGGACTCGACAGCCTTCTCAAAGAGGCGCGGAACCCCGCATAAGAATGTCGGCTGAAAGGACGCGCAGTCCTCAAAGACCGTCCGGTAGCTCCGCGCGAAGGCGGTGGCAAACCCTACATGCATCGACACAGCGAGCGTCGTCCGCGCGAACGCCTGTGCCAGCGGCAGGTACATGAGCTGGAGGTCATCGGCGGCGATCGGGAGTGCGGCTGCAAGCGCCTCGGACGCCGCCACGAGATTGTCGTGGGTGACCATTACCCCCTTCTGCTCTCCCTCCGTTCCTGGCGTGTAGCAGATGCTGACGCAGGCATCGCCGCGGGGCGGCTCGACATCCACCAAGAGGCGCCTCGCCCCTGGGCCTCGCCCTTGAGCCATCAGCTGCTCGAAGCTCGTGACGCGTCCCGCTCGAAGGCCGAACTCCGCGGCGGAGAGCGTGGAGCCGTTGGCAAGGTTGATGACGTCGTCGATGAGGATGATGTCGAGCGGCTTGTCTACCTCGTCGGCGATATCGACAAGCTTCTTGAGCTGCCACGGGTTCTCAGCAACGACGAGCTGCGCGCCACTGTCGTTGAGTATCCGTGCGCAATGCTGCGGAAGCTCGGTCGGGAAGATGGGAACTGAGATGCCGCCGGCATACATGACGGCGACGTCGACCCAGGCCAGCTCGACGCGGGTTCGAGACAAGATCGCGACGCGGCCGCCTGGAGCCAAGCCGTGAACCAACAGGCCTGCTGCCAGCTGCTGCGAGCGCTCGCGCCACTGACGCCATGTTGTCCGGTGGGTGACGCCGTCCTCAAGATGCAGCGTTGCAAGGGCGTCTGGCCGCTCTAAGACCTGCCGCTTGAACGAGTCGAGCAGCGTCAAGACCCCACCCGCTTCGCCCGTTGTCGTTTCGTCACGCACCCCCACCTGTTGCCACGTCGATGGCCAGGGGGTCAAACCGCCCGTCGCTCCGAGCCGCTCGTCTGCGGGCCGAGGCAAGGAAACTGGGCGTTGTTTTTGGACAAGGTCGAACCCACAGATCAAGATCGGTGCGTGTCGGACTCTACACAACAAACGAGCACCCTCAGCCGCCTGAAGACAGCGGCTCTCCTCGGCTTCGCCGCGGGCATGGCGTACGTCGTGTTCGCTCCGAGCGGCGTCCACCGCCTCTCGCCTGACGCCTACGCAATCCCGACCGAGATCGAGCTGCAGCCGCTACGGCACGAGGCGCTTGCACCAAGAGACCTCGCGGCAGCGTTCGATGATGCAGCTCACCGAGCGCCGAGTCGCTACGCTCTGCCCGCGGGTGAGATTGACGTCCAGGCTGCGTCCGTGATGGGCAAGAAGCTCGTCCAGGTCACCGGCGACGGCACGCTCATCGAGTTCACACTCGACCCGATGCTGCAGCGCGCAGCACAGAACGCTCTTGAGAAGTACAAGGTCGAGTACGGTGCGTTGGTCGCCGTGCGCCCGTCGACTGGAGAGGTCCTTGCGCTTGCTGAGTACGCTCGCGACCGCCCGAACCTTCGACATCTCGCGCTGCAAGCCGAGGGCCCAGCCGCCAGCATCTTCAAGGTCATCTCCAGCGCGGCCCTGCTTGAGTACGGCGCCCTCCGCCCCGATGACACGATCTGTGTCCATGGCGGCAAGCGGAAGCTACGCACCGCCAACCTGCGTCCCGACGCTCGCCGCGACCGCAAGTGCGAGACCTTCTCTCAGGCGCTTGGCTCGTCCAACAACGTCGCCTTCGCACGCTGGGCCGACCAGCTCCTCACGCCGGCACAGCTTCAGCAGGTCTCCGACCGATTCCTCTTCAACCGACGCCTCCCCTTCTTGTGGGGCGTTGCAGCAAGCCAAGCTCGCATCCCCGCCGGCAGCCGGCTCGGATTCGCCCGCTCGGCGGCAGGGTTTGAAGGCACAACGCTCAGCCCACTCCACGCCGCCCTTATCGCAGCGACCGTGGGCAACAACGGGAAGATGATGGCCCCCCGGCTTGTCGCACGCGCGTCGCGCGATGGTGAAGAGCTCTATCGCGCCGAGCCGAGCGTCATCGCCGACGTGATGCCTGCCGACCGGGCCAAACAGCTCGCAAAGATGATGGTCTCGACCACAACAACCGGCACCGGCAAGAAGTTCTTCGAGAAGCGAGGGAAGCGTCGCCTGCCGGGTGTTGATGTCGGCGGCAAGACGGGAAGCCTTGCCTCCCACGACACAGGGCTCACCAAGCACTACTCATGGTTCGTCGCCAACGCGCCTGTCGGTGCCGACGGCACATCCGACATCGCCGTTGCTGCGCTCGTCGTCAACGGCAAGGAGTGGACGGTGAAAGGCATCGTCCCCGTCCGGGAGCTGCTTGACACGTACTTCCTGTCTAAACAGACCGGCGGTCGGTAAGGCGCTTCACGCTTCGGGAAGCCGAAACAGCCTGCGGGCATTGGCGCTCGTTGCCGCCGCGATCTGCTCATAGTCGGATCCGCGCGCGGTCGCGAGGGCTTCCACAACCAGCGGCAGGAACGCTGGTCTGTTTGCAGTGCCTTTGTGCGGGTGCGGCGTTTGGTCGGGTGCATCCGTCTCCACGAGCAGACGGTCGAG
Organism: uncultured bacterium; assembly: GCA_938040325.1. GTDB lineage: Bacteria > Myxococcota_A > UBA9042 > PHBI01 > PHBI01 > CALHXW01. Next base: position 4,470 of record CALHXW010000246.1, read on the forward strand.
GGGAACGGCCGCAGCGGCGCGCCGTAGCTTTGTCGACTGGGGGTTGGCGAGGGTGCCGCAAAACGAGACATACGCGCCAAGGCCGACGTATCGAAGGGCCACCTCGGCGCTCCCGCTGAAGCTATGCACCATGCCGCCCGCAGGCGGGAGGCCGACCTCAGCGAGGACTCTGAGCGCTTGCTCGTGCGCACGAACCAGATGCATGACCACGGGCAAGTTGTGGTGATGCGCAAGCGCTAGGTGCTCACGAAAGCTGCGTTCTTGGGACTCGAGACGCTCTCGAAAGCGCGGCTGGTAGCCGTCCAGCCCCGTCTCGCCAACCGCGACAGGCCGCTCGCTGTCGACACGCCGCTGGAGCTCAGACAAGGCCGCGTCCAAGGTCGCATCGTCCCACTCGGCAGCTCGCCAGGGATGAACGCCATAGGTCGGGTGAAGGTGCTTGTGGGCTGCGCTGAGCTCAGACTGGGTTGCCCAGCCCTCGGGGTCGACGCCCGCCATGACGATGTCGGAGACGCCGACTGACGCCGCGTCCTCCAGGAGCCTTGGCAGCGTGTCCGGGAGACGCACGCTGTTGGCATGGCAGTGGGAGTCGACAATCGGCGAAGTCATGGTGCTACCCTGGGTGGAGCGGTGCCGAACCGCCACGGCCTTCTGCCCGTCGTGTTAGTTGGCCTTGAACCACTGGCCGCGAAGCGACGGGTAGTCGCGCTCGATCCAGTCGCGAAACCCGATGATTTCGCTTTGGATTGCGCGGACCGCCTCTTGTTCGGTCACCTCGTCGCCTTCGCGCTCTGCCGAGAGTCCGTCGCCAAGCGCTTGGACAAGGCGGGCGACAGGCGGAACCCGCTCGTCATCGGCAAGCGACGTCTCGTTGAGGCAGTCGAGGGCAACCTTGGCGCGCTTCTTTGATAGGAACCCCGCGTCGTCCCAGAGGATGCGGGGATAGAAACCCTCGGACCCATCGAGCGGGTCCGTCCGTCGTTCGACAACGCACGTGCCGGCCTCGCGAACATCGTTTGGATGGGCTTCCGTGATGGCATGGGTGAGCGCGATTCCGAACGCCGCGACCGTCGCGATCGCGAGCAAGAACGTGGTGAGCACCAAGCCGGCCACAGCGAGCTTCGGCAAGCGAAGGCGGGTCAGGACGAAGCCGATGGCCCCGCCGAAGACGAATCCAACGCCGTGCGCAACGTTGTTGACGTTCGGCAAGACGAAGCCGAGCAGCATGTTGAGCAGCACAAGCTGAATCACGTACATCGTGATCGGATGGCGGAAGTTTCCGTCGATGAGTCGGCGGCGCACCAGCAGCGCACCAAAGATGGCGCTCACGCCTCCCGAAGCGCCTGCACCGCCTCCCGCCCAGTATTGACTGCCGACGAACCCCAACACGCCGCCACCCATGAACACAAGAAAGAGCAGCCTCGGACCGAGGTCGTCCTCGAGCCAGCGCCCAGCTGTGTAAGTCAGGTAAGCGTTGAAGCCGACATGCAGGAGCCCTAAGTGGAGAAAGACAGCTGTAAACAGCCGCCACCACTCGCCCCCCTCCACGCCAGGGATCACGTGGGATCCAAAGTGCATCACCGTCCAGATGTCTGGACTGACGATGTCGAAGCCGCCTGACGGGGGCGAGACGCCGCCGACAGCCAGAACGGCCGCGAACAGGAAGACACAGGTACCCGCAAGCACTGGCGCGAGCCTGAACCCTGACACCTTCCTAGCAGCCGCCTTTAGCTGGACGCCGACAGCCTTGTTGTCGGCACCACAATACGGGCACTCGGTCCCGAGACCCATGAGCTTACCGCAGCTGCCGCACAACTTGGGTCGATCCGCCATAGAGAGCACCTATCAGGAAGCCGCGCCGTTGGCCAGACAAGGTAAACAGCCCCCGTCGCGAGGCGCGGCAGAGGCAAGCCGCCCCGCCACAGACTCGGACCGGCGGCGCGCCTTAGGGGGTCAGGCAGCCTGGAAAGGCGTCACCGTTGAGGCAGGTGCCGGGGCTCGCTGATCCAATCGCGTTGAGCGCCGTTCCGTGCTCAACAAACCCAAAGCCAAGACCATCCGGCGCTCGTGTGTTCGAGACACCAGCGGTTGCCGATGCGTGCGAGTAGTTGTCGATGACCGTGCCATCGGCTGCCTTGAGCTGGAGCGTCTCGCTGCCGTTGTTGATGCCGGGCGCACCGACTTGAGGCGGCGCGTTGCCTGCAGGGACCACGCTGACGGCAAAAGGCGATCCTCCACCGAACACCAGCACCGCTTCACCTGGGTTCAGGCACGCAGAGCCGAACACGAAGTCGTTGCCAGCTGCGTCGACGATCGAGACACCATCGAGGGCAATGGGCTCCAGCGCGAGCGAGACGAGCTCGACGAACTCATCATCTCCGCTGTCGGAGACGCCGTCTTGGTTCCAGTCAGCGCCACCTGGGTTGGCCATCACCTCGTTGATGATGAGCTGTGTCGCGACGGCCATTGGCCCGCATGCCGGCGGACCGGCGGTGTCCACTGGAGGTGTCACGTCGCCTGTGGTGTCATCCATGACATCGGGGTCTGGCTCGACCACCACACCGCCGTCGCACTCTGGAAAGCCGTTACCATTGGCACAGCGGCCAGCGCTGCTGGTCGCACCGCCCGACGTAGCCACCGTGCTGTGCTGCACGAGGGCCGAGCTGGGGTCCATGTCGATGGCACGGTTGACCGACTGATCGCTGCTTGCCTCTGAGCCATAAGTGACCGAGTCGATGACCGTTGCGTCAGGCGCCTCGAGCCGCACAGTGTCGCCGTCGTTGTTGAGCTGGAACGACCCGCCGAAACCGAAAGGCTGCGCACCCGCAAAGTCGCCACCCGACTCGTACTTGCCAAACATCACGAGCGCTTGGCCTGGCGCGAGGCAGGTGCCCGTGGGGAAGGCAAACGACTTGCCGCTACCCTCGAGGAGCATGTAGCCCCCCATGTGGTAGGTCTCGGTGCCAACGTTGACGAGCTCGATGAACTCGTCTTCGGAAGAGCTCGTGACGCCGTCTTGGTTCGCGTCGTTGTCGAGGGAGCTTCCTGGGTCGGCGAGGACCTCGTTGATGATCACGCTGCCCACGGTGGGGACGCCGCTGCAGTCTGGCACGACCTCAACGGTGTCGGGGTCGCTGTCGTCGCCGCCGGTCGAGACCGTGCAGTTCGGGAACGCTTCACCCCCAACGCACGTGAAGGGGGAGTAGGCCGCCGCCGATACCGTTGTGTGCTGGACCCAGGTGCCGTTGGGGTCGAGCTCAGGTGTCAGCACGAGCGACTGGTTGTCGCCGCCCTCTGCGCCGTACGTGTGCGACTGCGTGATGAGACCGTCGACAAGAAGTGAGACGGTGGCGCCGCTGTTGGTCAACCCGAGCGACACCTCGCCGCCGTAGATGACGCGCGCCTCGTTGGGTGCGAGGCAGAACACGCCCGCGGGGATGAGCTTGCCCTTGATGTCGAGCTGAACGTTCGACAGGTTCACCTCGCGGCCGGAGACGTTGACGATCTCGATGAACTCGTCGTTTGCACTCGTGGTGATGCCGTCATTGTTGATGTCGGTATTTGCAGGTGGATCGGCCATGATCTCATTGAGAACGAGCTCCCCTCCAACCGCCGGATCGCAGTCAAGGTTGACCTCACCGCCGTCGGGCAGCGTCGTGTCGCCGAGTCCAGGATCACGAATGCAAAGGCCGATCTGACAGATCTGACCCTCGGCGCAGTCGGCGTTGGACGAGCAGCTATCATCGCCGCACGCAGTGAACGTCGCGAACGACACTAGCGCGGTGGCCGATGAGAGGAGAAGGCGGATGCTCATGAATCCCTCGGGGCGAGAGTCTGTGGGGCCGCGCCGGTTGCGGCGAGCGTCCTCAACCTAGGGGTGAGGACTCGCCAGCGCAAGCGGTGTCCGCCCAGCGCGACTCCGAGCAACCGTCCGACGGTCGCTGGATGCTGTGTCGAGCTGGGTCATGCCTCTGCCAGTGCGTTACGTTCGAGCACCCAGTGCTCCGTGTCGGCCAGCCCATGGACCTCGCCGATAGCGATCGCTTGCTCCCAGAGATCGAGCGCTGCAGCAGGGTCGTCGGCGCGAATGTAGTACCCCGCAGCCTCTGACATCGCCGCCGCTGCGGCCGCCGGCTTGCCATTGCCCAGATCGCCTTGAGCAACCATCACCAACACCTCGCCAGCGTAGGCAGGACGCTCGGCCGCCTCAAGCTGCTCAGCCAGCCGCGAGAGCTCGTCTGGTCCAAGAAGGCTCGGGCCTGTGCTGCGAAGTGATGCGACCAACGCCTCGGCAACACCGACGGCGTCAAGATCATCCCCGACGTTGAGCGCAAGCTCTAAGGCGTTCAAGAGGTAGCGCAGCTCCCCCTGTTGGTCGCCAAGCTCGCCCTTGACGCGCGCAGCCAGCAGGATTCGACGCAACGCCAGCTCGCCTTGGCCGAGCGCTATCGCGATGCGGAGCGCAAGCGCAGTCGACACCTCAAGCCCCTCCACATCGCTGAGGCGCTGACAGACCGAGAGCGCCTGCTCGATCGCCTCGTCAGCACGAATCGAGTCGCCATTGGCGAAGTGAGACTCGGCCAAGCGGTAGGTCACGGGACCAAGCTTCGTGAGCTCGCCAAGGTCAGAGTAGATGGTGACGGCGTTCCCATAGAGCTGAGCAGCAAGCTGTGGCTCGCCGGTACGCCGTAGCTCGCGAGCAAAGCGCTCCATCAGCGTTGCAGCGCGCGAGGTCGCGTTCGCTTCGTTGAAGGCTTCAAGTGCGCGCTCGAAGTTGTCTTTGGCTTCAGACTCTTGGCCTGCCTTGAGGTAGAAGACGGCGAGCAGGCCGAGCCCCCGCCCCTTCGTCTCGTCGGACTCCAAGACCTCTAGGGACTCTTCGAGCGGTGCGAGCGTCTTGATCGCCTCCACGTGCCGGTCGAGCTCGAGCTGCGCCTCCGCCAAACCGACGGTAGACCGCAGCGTGCCTTCGAGGGAACCCGCCGCACGAAAGCGTCGCGCGGCTTCGCCATAGCTCGCCTCTGCGGAGTCCCAGCGCCCAAGCCAGCCGTAGGCTTCCGCGAGTGCCTCCATCGACGCCGCGAGGTGTTCCGGCTCGCTCAGTGTGCGTGCGATCTCGACGGCTTCTCGGAGCTCGCGTAGTGCATCACCTGCCCCACGAGCACGCAGCTTCAAGCGCGCCCCGGCGAGCAGCGCCACGCAGTGGTCTTCACGGTCGCCATCCCGCTCGAAACAGCGCGCAGCGCGCTCGTAGTTAGCAATCGCCTGGTCCGCCCGACCGAGCGCTGTCTCGATCTGGGCGAGGCGCCATGCGACGTCACCCTCGACGCGGCGAGACCGAGTCTCGACCGCCACGGTGAGCGCCTGGTCGAAACAGGTGCGGGCCCGACGGAGCTCACCGTTGGCAGCAAGCGCGTCGCCGGCAGCAGTGAGCAGCTTCATGCGGTCGGTGTTGCGCCCTTCGTCCGTCGCTGTTTCCAGCTCGTACGACCACTGTGCGCCGCGCGCTCCGAGCGGGCTCAGGTCGGGCAGCTCCACCGCCGAACTACGCCTTGTCGAGGGCCGCGCGAGTCTCGACGATACCACCGATCAAGCCGTACTCGTGAGCCTCTGGTGCACTCATCCAGTAGTCGCGATTGGTGTGCTTCTCGACGACTTCCAGCGGCTGGCCAGTCTCTTTGGCAAGCATCGCGTTGATGCGCGCCCGCGTCTTGAGGATCTCACGCGCCGTGATCTCAAGGTCGCTGGCTTGCCCCACGACGTTGCCTGGAATCAACGGCTGGTGGATGAGGAACTCGGTGTGCGGCAGGCTCAGCCGGTGCTCTTTCTTGGCCCCGAGAAGCGTGATCGTCGCGATCGACGCTGTCAGGCCGACGCACAGGACCTTCACGTCGGGCTTGATGAACCGCATCGTGTCGTAGATCGCGAAGCCGTCAGTCACGGAGCCGCCTGGGGAGTTCTGCACAAGCGTGATGGGCTTGTCGGCGTCCTCGGCTTCGAGGAAGAGCAGCGCGCTGATGACTTTCTGCGCGAGCTTGTTGTTGACCGCACCGAAGAGCTCGATGGTGCGCGTCTTAATGAGGCGCTCCATCGCGCTGAACTTTTCGCCTTTATCGGCTCCATCGTCGGCTGCTTCGAAGGGGCCTGTCATCGCGCTGAACTTGTCGTGCGTCACCGGTGTCTCCTGTGTCGGTCACTGCATCGGCGCTTAGCACGGGCAGATCGCTGTCGCAATGGCGGCAGGCGTCGGCGATGCGTTTCGCCTGGCATCTGAAGACCATCTTGCCGACCTCAGCGCTTCGAGCAGGCCACCGGACCATAGCGATCGCGGCTCGATCCTCGCTCATGCCCATTGCCGCTGGCGGATCCGTTGACAAGCCGCCGATTGGTCTGTATGGTCCGCGCCCTAATTCCAGGACTGGGCCTAACCCCTGGATATAACGTCAGAAACACTCAACTGGACCACAACCTTGACCATTCAAACCTCCACCCTTTCAGCCGACCTCCCCGCAGACTTTGAAGACTTCGAAGCGCTCCTAAACGAGTACGAAGCAAAGAGCGGTGCCAAGGAAGGCGAGATCGTCACCGGTACGGTGATCGCCATCTCCAAGGACTACGTCACTGTCGACATCGGCTACAAGTCCGAAGGGCAGATCCCAATCGAAGAGTTCGCCGTCGCGGGCCAGATCTCCATCGCCGAGGGCGACCAGATCGAGGTCTACCTCGAGTCGCAAGAGAACGAGCACGGTCAGGTTGAGCTCTCGAAAGAGAAGGCCGACAAGCTTCGTATCTGGGACGAGATCAACGAAGCGGTCGAGCGCGACGAGCTGGTCAACGGCACCATCACGGGCCGCGTGAAGGGTGGACTGACCGTCGATATCGGCGTCAAGGCGTTCCTCCCCGGTTCCCAGGTTGACCTTCGCCCCGTGCGAAACCTTGAGAAATACATCGGTGAGAAGCACGAGTTCAAGGTCATCAAGTTCAACAAGCGCCGTGGCAACATCGTTCTCAGCCGCCGTGCGCTGCTCGAGGCCGAGCGCGAGGGCCTGAAGTCGAAGACGCTCGAGACCCTCGAGGTCGGGCTCACGATGCAGGGTATCGTCAAGAACATCACCGAGTACGGCTGCTTCGTCGACCTCGGTGGCATCGACGGCCTGCTCCACATCACCGACATGTCCTGGGGACGCGTCAACCACCCGAGCGAGATGTTCGAGGTTGGCGACGAAGTCCAGGTCATGGTCCTGAAGTTCGACTCTAAGAGCGAGCGCGTCTCGCTCGGCCTCAAGCAGGTCAGCGCGGACCCATGGATCTCGGTCAAGGAGAAGTACCACATCGGCGACCGCGTGAAGGGCAAGGTCGTGTCGTTGACCGACTACGGTGCGTTCATCGAGCTGGAAGACGGTATCGAGGGCCTCATCCACGTGTCGGAGATGAGCTGGACCAAGCGCGTCAAGCACCCCTCGAAGATGGTTGGTATCGGCGACATCGTCGAGACGGTCATCCTCGACATCGATCTCGACAACAAGCGCATCTCGCTTGGTATGAAGCAGATCGAGACCAACCCGTGGGAGCTCCTGCAGGAGCGCTACCCCGTCGGCTCGGTTGTGCGCGGCAAGATTCGCAACATCACGAACTTCGGTCTCTTCATCGGCATCGAGGAAGGCATCGACGGGCTCATCCACGTGTCCGACATTTCGTGGTCGAACAAGGTCAAGAACCCCGCCGACGCCTACGAGAAGGGCGACGAGATCGAAGCGGTTGTTCTGCACATCGACGTCGAGAAGGAGCGCTTCTCCCTCGGTATCAAGCAGCTGAGCCGCGACCCATGGGACACGGTCGAGGACCGCTACCCGCCAGGGTCCGTCGTCGAAGGCCGCGTGACCAAGCTGCTCGACTTCGGCGCAATCGTCGAGATCGGCGAGGCTGTCGAGGGTCTGATTCACATCTCTGAGCTCACGTACGAGAAGGTGAACTCGGTCTCCGAGGTCGTCAAAGACGGCCAGCGTGTCCGAGCGAAGGTCATCAGCCTCATCCCCGAGGAGCGCAAGATCGGTCTCTCCCTCAAGCGACTCTCTGAGGAGGAAGCTTCTGAGGAGTACAGCGCGTACCTCAAGGAGCAGCGTGCAGAGCAGGCGACGACCCTCGGCGACGTCCTGGGCTCGGCGCTCAGCAACATTTCCGTCAAGGAAGGCGAAGAAGGCCCAACCGAGTAAGTCACCACGACTTTTCGAGAGACGAGCGGTGTAGAAACCGCACGTTAGACGCCGCCGGTGGTTCCACTGGCGGCGTCTTTTTTTTGATTTGTGCTGAACAATACCCCCATCACTGTCGTTAGAGTTTTTGTGAGGGCATGCAGCTTCCCATCGAAACTAGGCAGCTTGATCCCCCCACAAAGCGTTGTTAGAGTTCAAAAGTGGCCGGTCTTGGCCCTGAAAAGTGAGGAGGTAGACGATGCGAGACGCGCGCTGGATACCGGAAGAGAGTCAGAAACCCACCTACGAGCGCCCGCGCCTCCACGCCCCGTCGCCTTACGACGACTGGCTTGAGGGTCCGCAGCCCGCAGAGGCAGCGGAAGACGAAGAGCAACCGCGAGTCATCATCATCGACATCTAGTCAACGCAGACACTTCAAACCGAACCGACACAGGCAGGCGCAGATGCGCCTGCCTGTTGTCGTCTTAGGCCGAAGAGGCTACCCACCGCGTCAGTCGACGACACGAAGCGCACGACTTTTGTCCGTCGTCACGCATACACGAGCGCGCCAACGCCCTATACTCGACCCATGACGTGCGCACGCCACGAACACCGTTCATCGACCCCGGCACGCCGAAGCGGCGTGATCGGCATCGCAATCGCGCTCACGGCTTCACTCTGGTGCATCAGTCCCTCGGCTGCCCGTGCCGACACGATTGGCGTCCCGCTTAGGCTTGGTGTGACTGGCGGCTTCCACGTCACGTCCGGCGACATCGACTTGATGTCGCCACGACTGGCGTCTCATCGGCCATCATCGGGACCCATGGCGGGTCTTCGCGTCGGCGTTCGCGCCGCGCGCATTCTCGAGTTCGAGTTAAACGCCGGCGCTGTCTTTGCGTCGAGCGATGTCGGCGGCGTGACCTTGTTGCCGATCACCGGCGACGTCGTCCTGCGGCCCTTCCCGGGTGATGTGATCCCGACGGTGTCGGTCGGCGGCGGCGTGATGCTCTCGCTACCTGAGACAGGCAACGCCGATGCAGACGTGGTTATCCGCACTACGCTTGGGGTGGAGTTTGGGCTCACACCGTTGGTCGCGCTGAGGATCGAAGCAGGCCTCCTGCTCGGAGATGCGGTCGACGGTGCCCTCGCGCTCTCGCCCGTCATCACGGCCGGCATCGACTTCTTGTTCTGGCGCGAGTCCACAACTCTGACGCGGCCAGAGCAGCCAGAGCAGCCAGAGGCGGCACCGGTAGCGGCACCGGAACGGTCCGCGGGTGACGACGGCGACGGGCTCACGTTCCCAAGCGATCGCTGCCCCAACCACGCCGGCGCTGAGGCAAGCTTCGGGTGCCCTGACTCCGATGGCGACGGTGTCATCGATGTGGTTGACCAGTGTCCGACACGGGCTGGAACACCTCGGACGGAAGGCTGCCCGGACGCGGATCGCGACGGCGTCGATGACCGCTACGATGCTTGCATCGGCGAGACGGGGCGCGTGGAGCGACACGGATGCCCGCGCTAGCAGTTGCTGACCTTCGGACCCAGTCGCGGTGACGGATTCGGAGCGACCTTGAAAACGCGGGGTTAGCGCTTGCTTATGAGCTCAAGCTCAAGCGCACAGGCGTCCGCAATCTCTCGCGCAAGACCGCCACGCTGCAGGCGCCGCCCGAGCTCGCGGCCAGCGTTTCGATGGACCCATGCACCGACAAGTGCCGCGTCAAAAGCCGCGAGCCCGCGAGCCATTAGCGCGGCGCAGACGCCAGCGAGGACGTCGCCACTGCCGCCGACCGCTAGCGCAGGCTCATGCCCGTCGAGGTGGGCTACCAGCTCGAGGTCTGGGCTGGCAATGCAGGTCGTAGCCCCTTTCAGCAGCACAACCGACGCCGTTGCAGCCGCTAGCTTGCCCGCGGCGGCGGCGGGATCGCCCAGGACGTCCTCAACGGACTCACTGAGCATCGCTGCTGCCTCCTTCGGATGCGGTGTTAGAAGCCAGCCGGGCGTCTCAGCAAGCCGCGAGACGTCGACGAGGTGAAGCGCATCTGCATCGAGCACACCGGGGTTGTTCGACGCCAGTGCTGCCGCAACATAGCGCTTACCAAGCTCATCCCGCCCAAGCCCAGGGCCTAGCACCCACGCGCTTGGACGGACCGGCAACAAGGGCGCTGTGTCAGTCCATGCCATCACCTCGGCATCCCGCGTTGCCGCCGATGCGGCGTCGGTCACCCACGTGACGAGGCCAGCGCCAGCACGAAGCGCTCCTCGACATGACAACCACCCTGCCCCGGCCGTTGCCCCGCGCCCGCCGACAACACCGACATGCCCAAACGTCCCTTTGTGTCCGCTGAGCGGCGCGTCAGGGACGCGAGCGATGACGGCACGCTCGTCCAATAGCCTCTGCGTTGTCGCAGCGGCAGCAACAGCACCAGGAGCGAGGCCGATATCCACAACAACAACCTCGCCTGCCAGCGCCGCCCCTCTTCCCTGGCAGACACCGGACTTCCGCGTGCCGAACGTCACCGTCAGATCCGCGTCAAACGCGACAGTACCTGCAACAGCCCCTGTCGTTGCATCGACGCCACTGGGAATGTCGACGGCGACCCGAAACGCACGGCCGGCATGCGTCGCGGCGATGAGCTCCGCGGCATGCCCGGTGATCGCACGCGTGAGGCCGGTGCCCCAGAGCGCATCGATCACGACGTCTGCCCCGTCGAGGCAGCGTTGCACCGGTTCGGGTAGCGAAGATGCTGCAACAACATGCGTCGTCGAGCCCGGCAGCTGAGCCCAGAGCGTCGCGTTGGCGCCAGCGTCACCGGTCATCGCTGCCGGCGGGCTCAGCGCAACGCAGACAACATGCCACCCGCCGTACGCGAGATGACGCGCGATGACGAAGCCGTCGCCGCCATTGTTGCCGGCGCCAGTCAGCACGACACACGCACGCGGGCTGCCGCCAACGCGCTCACGTATAGCTCGGACGCAGCCCGCACCGGCCAGCTCCATGAGTACCCGCCCAGGGACGCCAGGCACGCCGCCAACGCCAGCGATCGTGAGGCGGTCCATCTCCCGAGCTTGCTGAGCCGTCGCAACCAGCACGAGCCCGAGCTCACCGCGCCGCTCTACGCTCGCTGTCATCGCCCGTGACCAACGGATACGAGCCGTGCGACCGACCTGCAGGCTTCCCCTCGCATCGAGCCTAGGCTCACGCGCCGATCGCGTCTTTCACAGCGGCAACGACATTGTCGGCATGCTCGTTGATGACCGACATCGAGTCGCCCTCGACCATCACGCGACACTTCTTCTCTGTTCCAGAGTAGCGCACCAACACACGTCCACGACCTTCGAGAGCCTTCTCAGCGACACCGATGGCTTCGACAACGTTCGGCATGGACTGGAGCGGTGGCTTTTGGGACACACGCAGGTTCTTGAGGACCTGCGGCACCCGCTTGTAGTCGGCGGTGAGCTGACTGAGCTTCATCTTGCGACTGGCCATGACGGCAAGGACCTGAAGTGCGGCCAAGAGCCCGTCTCCCGTGGTTGCACGATCCAGCACCACGAGATGCCCTGACTGCTCACCGCCCAGCGAGTAGCCGCTGGCGCGCATCCGCTCAACCACATGACGGTCGCCGACTTTGACGCGCTCGAGGCTCATGCCTTCGCGCTTGAGCGCGCGCTCGAGCCCAAGGTTGCTCATCACGGTTGCCACAACGGTGTCCTTGGTGAGGCGGCCCGCATCACGCATGTCCTTAGCGAGCAGCAGGAGAATGGCGTCGCCGTCGACGACCGCGCCGGTCTCGTCGCAAAGGATGCAGCGGTCGGCGTCGCCGTCGAGGGCGATTCCGATGTCAGCGCGAAGCTCTCGAACCTTGGCCGCGAGCTGCTCCGGATAGAGCGCGCCGCACCCTGCGTTGATGTTCGTGCCGTTCGGCGCGGCCCCGAGCGTGATCACCTCGGCGCCGAGTTCGTAGAGGACTTCGGGCGCGACCTTGTAGCCCGCGCCATTGGCACAGTCGATGACCACACGCGTAGCGGTGAGGTCGAGGTGACGCGGGAACGTCTCTTTAAGAAACACCGAGTACCGACCGACCGCATCTTGGATTCGGTAGGCCCGACCAATCTCAGCCCCGTGCACGCGGTGTGTCTCGAGAGCCCCACGGGTCACGAGCTCCTCGATCTGGAGCTCGACGTCGTCAGGGAGCTTGAACCCGTCGGCCGCGAAGAACTTGATGCCGTTGTCATCGAAGGCGTTGTGTGACGCCGAGATCACGACGCCCGCGTCTGCTCGCATGCCGGTCGTCATGTAGGCGATACCAGGCGTTGGCAGGACCCCAAGCTGGACAGCATCGACCCCCATCGAGCAGATGCCAGCCTGCAGCGCAGTCTCGAACATGTAGTTGGACAGGCGTGTGTCCTTGCCGATCACGATTCGAGGGCGTGAGTGCGGGTCGCTACGCTTGAACACGTGCGCGACCGCACGCCCCAGCTGCACCGCCATCTCGGGTGTCATCGGGTAGTCGTTGGCTCGACCGCGGATTCCATCCGTACCAAAGAGCTTGCGGGGGGAGTTCGACATCTTCACCTCGTGCAGTCGCAGCTATGGAAGTAGCCTCAACAGCAAGACCGCACAAGCTCAGGGCGAACCTGCTCCAGCGATCGCAGCCGCGATGCGCGAGACGTCGCGGGCCTCAGCGACATCGTGAACCCGAATAATTGATGCCCCACCAGCGATCGCCACGGCGTTTGCTGCGCATGTGGCTGCGAGTCTCTCGGTCACGTCACGGCCCGTCAGCTCACCGAGGAAGCGTTTGCGGCTCACGCCAACGAGCACGGCAAGCCCCAGCCCGCAGAACTGGCGCGTGGCATGCAAGAGGGCCAAGTTATGGGCAACCGTCTTTCCAAAGCCAATGCCGGGATCGATGATGAGCTGGTGGCGGTCCACGCCCGCGGACACCGCAGCCTCAACCCGGCTCGCCAAGTGTGCCAACACGTCGTCGACAACATCGATGTAGCTTGGCGCCTGCTGCATGACTGCAGGCCGACCGAGTGTGTGCATCGCAATTGCAGGCACTCCCCGCTCAGCGATCAGCGGCAGCATCGCCGCGTCGAACCGAAACGCGCTGATGTCGTTGACGATGTCTGCACCTGCATCGAGGGCGGCGGCGGCAACCTGCGCGGACGTCGTGTCGACCGAGATCGCCACTGGCGACGCCGCACGAAGGCCCGCAATCACCGGCACCACTCGCCGAATCTGCTCCTCGGCAGTGACGCTAGCCGCACCAGGCCGCGTCGACTCACCACCGACGTCAACAATATCAGCGCCGTCTGCGACCATGCCCAGCGCACGCTCTACGGCTGCAGAGACGCTGCCATCCCGTCCGCCGTCGCTGAACGAATCAGGCGTCGCGTTTAGCACGCCCATCACGCGCGGCCGCTCGAACGTGAGCGACCGGCGTTGTGACAGCCTTAAGGCCCTCAGTGCTCGTCGTCGCCCAAGATGGAGCGCGTGCTCCCAAGCGGCTCCGGCATATCGGCAAGGCTGGGCGCTGGGCTTGACTCTTCGACAGTCTCGACATCGACATGGTCGGTATCGACAGCTAGCTCGTTGGGAGCTCGCGTCGCACGCTGCTCGCGGAGCTCGTCGTTCGTCATCCCGTTGATCACCTGATCGATCTCGACGCGGTCGAGCGTCTCGAACTCAAGCAGTGCAGAAGCCAATCGCTCGAGGGCATCTCGGTTGTCCTTGATGGCTTGCGTTGCCACCTCATGACACTCGTTGATGATGCGCTTGATCTCAGCGTCAGCCTCAGCCTGCGTCTGCTCCGAGAAGTCACTCGCACGGCCCATCTCCCGGCCAAGGAAGACGTTCCCGTCGTTCTTAGCGAGCGCAATCGGGCCAAGCCGGCTCATTCCCCACTCGCACACCATCTTGCGCGCAAGCTTGGTCGCCTGCTCGATGTCGTTGCCGGCCCCAGTCGTGACTTTATCGAAGACAATGCGCTCCGCGACTCGGCCGCCCATCGCCATCGCAATCCGACCAAGGACTTGGCTCTGGCTGAGCGTGTGCTGGTCACGCTCCGGCAGGGTCCATGTCAGCCCCAGCGCCATGCCGCGCGGGATGATGGTGACCTTGTGGACCGGATCGTTGTCCGGAACCACCCGAGCGACCAGCGTATGTCCTGCCTCGTGGTAGGCGGTAACCCGCTTCTCGTCCTCCGTCAGCGCAGCGCTTCGACGCTCAGCCCCCATGAGGACTTTGTCTTTGGCGGACTCGAAGTCGTCCATCTCGATGAAGTCTTTGTCGCGACGCGCCGCAAGAAGCGCCGCCTCGTTGACCAGGTTCTCGAGATCCGCACCGGAGAAGCCAGGCGTCCCGCGAGCGATGACCGCGAGGTTGACGTCTCGGCTGACGCGCGCCTTGCGCGTGTGGACCTTCAGGATCGCGGTGCGCCCGTTCACGTCGGGACGGTTGACGACGACGCGACGGTCGAAGCGACCGGGACGCAGGAGCGCAGGGTCGAGCACGTCGGGACGGTTCGTTGCCGCGACCAAGATCACGCCCTCATTCGACTCAAAGCCGTCCATCTCCACGAGGAGCTGGTTGAGGGTCTGCTCACGCTCGTCATGACCGCCGCCGAGCCCGGCACCGCGGTGCCGACCGACCGCATCGATCTCGTCGATGAAGATGATGCAGGGAGCGTTCTTCTTACCTTGCTCGAAGAGGTCCCGCACACGGCTCGCGCCGACACCGACAAACATCTCCACGAAGTCCGAGCCCGAGATCGTGAAGAAGGGCACACCGGCCTCTCCTGCCACGCCCCTGGCGAGCAACGTCTTGCCGGTCCCGGGAGGCCCCATCAGCAGCACGCCCTTCGGGATCCGGCCGCCGAGCCGCGTGAACTTCTTCGGGTCCTTGAGGAAGTGGATGATCTCCTGGAGTTCCTCTTTCGCCTCATCGATGCCGGCGATGTCCTTGAACGTCACCTTGTTGGTGGACTCATTGAGCAGCTTGTGCCGGCTCTTGCCAAAGCTCATCGCCTTGCCGCCGCCTGCCTGCATCTGCCGCAGGAACAGGAAGAAAATGAAGATGATGAAGATCATCGGCAGCCATGTGCCGAGTATCGAAAGCCAGATCGAGCTCTCGCCGTCGGGCTCCTCGGAGATCTTGATGCCGCGCTCGACCAGCGCCTTGCGGTACTCGCTTAGATCGCCGATGGCGACGAAGCGCTTGCCGTCTTGCATCTCGCCCGAGATCTCTTTGCCGCGAATCACGATGCTCGCAACGTTCGTCGGGGGCTTGAGGTCCCCAACATCGGTCACGAACTCGGAAAAGGCCCGCTCGCCGCCGCGAGGCTGGTAGTTGTTCGGCAAGTCCCGGAACGTCACTTTGACGCCACGTCGCGACAGCGCGGAGAAGAGCGTCGTGCCTGCCTCGGCGGTACCCAGCGCCATGCGGATGTCGCCGCGCGTATGGAACCAGGTGGGCTCGGTCGCAACACCGTCGTCTTCACGCGCGGCATCGCCCGCAGACCGGCTGCTAAACTCGATCAACGAGTCACCGACCACGACGACCTCGCCGAGGGTCTGAGGTGCTTCCGAGTCGGATGCCGACGGCAGCGCTTCGCTAATGAACTTCGAGAAGGTCCACTGCTTGCCGCTGCCGCTGCGTGAGACCGTCTGGTAAATCGCGAAAAAGATCACGATCAGGAAGATCCAGAGGGCGACTGTCTTGAACGACTTGTTGTTCTTCACCGCTCTACTAGCCCCTTGTCAGTGTTGGCACGGTACGTGCCCTCTTGGGTCACAACAACCGCTCGGTGGGTTGTCATCCCTACGTGTAACCATGCTTTCGCACTCGCGCCCAGCACGGTGCCGGCTGCTTTCCTTATAGGAACGACCTGATTACCGCGAGAATCGTTCACTCGGAAACCTGGCGCTGACTCGCGCGACAGCCGAATCGTCAATGGCCACGCGGCATTTGTGTCCGGGATCAGCCACCCGTCGCCGGTAGGCGACGGTCGGGTTCCGTTCAGAGATGTGATCGTGAGGGCCATCGTTCCGAGACGATAAGTACCCGTGGTGTGCGCGACAATCGTAAACCGACCATCGTTTCGCTTGGCGAACCTTACAGCGCCATCATCGATCACCAAGTCGTTGTCATGCCCGAGCGCAACTCGACCCGTGCGTGCACCGCCAGCAAGGCGCTCGACGGCATCTCGTAGGCTAGCGGCACGCAGTGGACCGACGTCCGCGCGGGCGGCCTTCCACTGGATGAGTGGTGCGAGCACGTCGCGCGGCAGCCCGCTTAGTGGCTGGCTGTCCACATCGAGCGCTCGCAAGAGCTCGTCGAGCAGAGAGACGGCCTCGTGGGCGTGGGACGCCGCCCTCGCGATCGCTTGCGTCGCTCCGGGCTGAAAGGCCTCAAGCGTCGGCATCACATGGTGCCGCAACCTGTTGCGCGCGTAGCGGTCTCCCGCGTTGGTGGGATCCTCGGCAAACGGGGCGTTGACCGACCGAAGGTCTGTCCGGGACAAGGTCAGCGCCGGCCGTGCCACGTCATTCAGCCGCGGAGCGATGCCGCGCCAAGCCCTCAAGCCGCCGCTACGCAAAAGCCTCATGACGAGCGTCTCCGCCTGATCGTCGGCGGTGTGGGCAGTGAGCACAATCGCGCCCGGGTCGACGGCGGCTAACGCCCGGTATCGCTCGTTACGCGCGGCGGCCTGTAGGTTGCCAGACGACTCGACCACCACGCGGGCCGCGGTGAATGGCGCCCCGATTCTTGCTGCTGCTTCCTCGGCGGCACGACGCTCGGCTCGGATGTCCCTAAGGCCGTGGTCGACGAACGCGACCGCCACGGACGGCCACAGGTCGCGTAGCTGGCCGACTGCAACAACGAGCGCAGTCGAGTCGGCGCCGCCGCTGCATGCCACAACGAGTCGGGAACCAACGGGCACGCGGCAGCGCCCGCTGAGCTCTGAGCGGATGGTATCGGCCACATGTCGAAGCGAGTCCACAGCGCCACGCTGCCCGACGGCGACAACCGAGGCAATCGGCGATGGCCCCCGTGCCCCCAGAGACAGCTGGCCAACCCGTCATGCCGCCACCTTGCCATGCCCCGCACCAGCGTTCGGATCGCAAAACGGCGTTGTGTCGCGGGGATCGGCGATGCTAGGAAGCGCCGTCACTCGGACGGAGGAGCGGCACATGATGACCCCAGGCACCGACCACCGGTTCGCTCAGCGATGGATCGCAGTCCTCGCAGCCCTTGCGATGGTGAGCTGCGGCAACGACTCGGCCGGCTTCTCCTTGGGCGCAGAGGCCCAGGTGGACATCAGCCCCCGGGTCATCGACTTCGGCGATGTCGCCCGTGGCGCATCCGCTGTGCAGCTTGTGACGGTCCGCCACGTTGGGACGACAGGCACGATTCGGCTCGATCCGATCATGCTCGAGACCGAGTCTCTCGACCTCACCGTCGGACTTATCGAAGCGACGAGCCTCGAGCCTGGCGAGGAGACCCGGATCCAGGTTGTGTACAACTCTGACCACGACGAGCCCGACCGGGGCGAGCTGGTGATCGGCCACAACCTCGCCGACAACCCTGAGTCGCGCGTGACCATCACAACGCCAGGCCAGCGCGCTGTGCTCGTGACGAGCCCGACCATTGTCGACTTTGGAATCGTTCAGGCGGGTGCGCCGGCGACGCGTGTCCTAGACGTGCTCAACGGGGGCACAGCACCAGCCACCCTCACCGGCTTCGAGCTGGAAGACGACGAGGACGACGACTTCTCGGTCAACATTCCACCCAACACCGTCATCGAGCCTGGCGGTCGTGGTCAGATCGAGATCACGTACTCGCCGGAAGAACGCAACAACGACACCGCAACCCTCATCTTGCTTACCGAGCGTGAGGACGTGAAGGCGCAGGTGGTCTTGTACGGTGAGGAAGAGACGCCGGTTTTGCGCGTTGAGCCTAGCCTCGTCCAGCTCGGTTGGACCGAGCCAGGCGACTCATCGTCACGGCGCGTGACAATCCTCAACGAAGGCAACACCGACCTCGACATCAGCACGGTTGAGCTGCGAGGCGCGGCGCCGAACCTGTTTTTGCTCAACCGCCCGACCGGACCGTTCTCGTTGGCGCCTGGCCAGGGGCACGAGATGGACGTGCTCTTTGAGCCGAACGAAGAGGTGCCAATGACGCCGGACCCGCTCGCGACCATCCACATCGAATCGAACGACGAAGCCAACAACCCAAGCGATACGCCCGTGTTCGGTGCAGCCGGCGTCCCCTCGATCCGCGTGGTCCCCGAGAGCATCGTCGACTTCGCGTTCGTTGCGCAGGGCTTCACCGCAAAGCGGGTCGTTGTGCTGATTAACGAGGGCAACAGCGCGATCGATATCACCGATGCACGGCTGGTTGACCCGTCGTCGACGGAGTTTGGTTTTCCGAGCGCAAATCTCTTGCCGAAGCGCCTCAACCCGGGGGAAACGCTCGAGCTGGAGCTCACGTTTGAGAACGCCGGCGACGCCGAGGGGACCGAAGACGCCCGCTTCTTCATCAACACGTCCGACCCCGTCGTGCCTGAGTATCCACTCGACGTCGTGGCACGCCGCGCGCAGCGCCCTACCTGCGAGCCCGCGTTTGTCCCTGAGCTTCTCGCGTTCGGCGCGCTCCGCCCCGGCGACAAAGGCACCCGGACGATGAAGGTCGTCAACTTTGGCTCTGGCAACTGCGAGTACCAAGAGTACGACATGTCCGGCTGCCTCGCGGTCCAGGCCGGAATCCGCCAGCGCTTCGAGTGCGACTCGCAGATTGCCTTCAACGCGTTCGAAGTGAAGAGCGCCCCACCCTTCGGGACAGTTGTTGGTCCTGGGGAAAGCCTCGACATCGAGGTCGAGTTTGTCGCTCCCCCCCTCTTGGAGTCGAGCACCAACGTTGGGCGGGATTCGTACTACGCGCGCATCGCGCTCTTCATGTTCGACCCCAACTCGAGCCTCTTCGAGTTCGTGGCTCCGCCCGGCGGCTGGGGCCGTGGGGTAAATCTTCGCGGCGAGACGGCCGTACCGATCGTGTCCGTGGATCCACCTGCGGTAAACTTTGGCCTCGTCCGGACGGACTGCCAGAGCTCGACCGCTCGCGTGACCGTCACCGCACGAGGCCCGCTTGCCGCAACGGTGACCGACCTTGAGCTTATTGGCTGCGATGGTGTTCAGCTCAACGCTCCCGCGACGCCGTTCACGGTCGATGGGTTCTCAACGGTCGCAATCGACGCCGTCTACGTGCCAGGAACGGTCGGCAACGCCGACTGCACGCTGCGCATTACCAACGACTCCGACAACCTCCCGGTGGCGGACGTGTCGCTCAAGGGCCAAGCGACCGACGTCTTGCACAACATCGACGCGTTCGACCAGGTGCCGCCGCCGAAAGTGGATGTGCTCTTCGTCATCGACGACTCATTCTCGATGGGCGACGACCAGCAGCGGCTCAAGCAGGAACTCCCGAAGATGGTCGGGCTGGCGACGATGTGGGGCCAGGACTATCACCTCGGCGTGACCACCACCGACACCATCTTGGTTCGTGGCGAGTTCCAGGGCTACCCGCCGTACGCGACGCCTGTGCTGGAGCCGGAGGTGTTTGCTCAGAACATGGTCGTCGGCACCGCGGGACACTACGAGGAGCGTGGACTTGAGGGGGCCTGGCTCGCGCTCTACCAGCGCGCCGCTCGAACCGACATCATGTGCGAAAACGTCCCCAACGCATGCCCGACCGACGACGGCGACGGATACCCACTCATCTGTCTCGAAGGCCAGTGTAGCGGTCGCAACTGGGGCTTCGTTCGCGACGACGCCGAGCTCGTCATCATCGTTGTCAGCGACGAAGAAGACTCGAGCGAGCGCTCAAACCAGTTCTACATCAACCAGTTTGCAGCGCTCAAAGCGTTCCACCCGGGCGTCGGTGTGACGATGCACGCGATCGTTGTGACCGAAGAGGGCTGCTTTGGGTTCGGAACCCCAGGCTTCCGCTACATGCAGGTTGCTGAGGCACTCAACGGCAAAGTTGCGAGCATTTGCGCAGATGACTTTGCAGCGGAGTTTGCGTCTGTCGCTCAAGAGACCTTTGGGTTGAGCGACCGCTTCTATCCCACGCTGCCCCCTGACCCGGCGACGCTTGAGGTGCGCGTGAACGGAACGCCGTGTACTTCCGGCTGGACGTGGAACCAGGCCACTCAGGCCGTTATCTTCACGGAAGGCAGCGCTTGCTTCCCAGAGTTCAACGACCAGGTCGAGCTCGAGTACGACGTGTTCTGCGTCGAGCCTGCACCCTAGCTGCGTTGCCGCGAAGAGCGGATTGATCGGCCACGACGCGGCCATGCGATCGAAGGCTCATGTTTTCTTTGGTGACGTGAAATGGGCGCGCGAACCTCGCAGCATCCGGTCGACGTGGCGCGCGAACAAATCCTCAGAGAGCCCGTCGAGCCAGCAAGTGCCACCGTCGAGCGAAGTCGTGGTGCAGTGCAGAAGGACGGTCAGGGCAGCCACCTCCGCCCTGCTGACTCGCCTCAGAACCGGCGACGTATCGAGGGAATCGAACCGACAGTTTCCGTCCTTGCTCAAATTCGGTAGACTGCTGGTGTCTCATGCTACTCGGGAATCGATACCAGCTGCTCAGCGAACCGCTGAGCACTGGCAGCTTCGGCTCAATTTACGTTGCCGATGATAACCGCATGCCTCGTCGCGTTGCGGTCAAGGTGTTGCACCCGGAGCACGCAAAGAGCCCATCAGTTCGCGCTCGGTTCCGTCGCGAGCTGGAAGCAGCTTGCCTGGTCCAGCACGAAAACGTCGTCAACGTCCATGACATTGGCGAGGACGAGCGCCTCGGCCTCTACTACGTCATGGAGCTTGTCCGAGGCACGGCGCTCAAAGACTTTATGTCCGGAGAGCCGCTTCCGTGGCCCTTCATACGGCGTGTGGCAGTCCAGCTCTGCAAAGCGCTTCATGCGATCCACACTGCGGACATCGTCCACCGAGACCTCAAGCCCCAAAACATCATGCTGGTCGAGCGCTCGAACCTCGAAGAGCTCGTCAAGGTACTCGACTTCGGGATCGCCGCACTCAAGTCCACGGACGACGACGCCGACATCGAGCTGACCGGAGCTCGGATGGTGCTTGGCACGCCGCCGTATATGAGCCCGGAGCAGACCTACATGCGGTCGGACCGGGAGCGACTGAAGCTCGAAGTGTCTCCGCTGTCCGACATCTACGGTCTAGGGGTCATTCTCTACGAGATGGCAACAGGTCGGCGTCCTTTCTCTGGCGATGCCCACGATGTTGTCATCGCTCATCGCCTCACCAAACCCATGCCGCTCGAGCGAATGGCGCACGTGACGGCGCCACCCGAGTTTCGCGAGTTGGTCATGCGCTGCCTCGAGAAGGCACCGGCTGACCGACCTCAGTCAGCGCGGGACATCTTGACGCGCCTGCGTCGGATCGAAGACCCACCCGACGTACAGTCCGAACGTCGTCCGGCCGCAGAGCAGCGCTACAGCGATGAGCCGACCGTGATGGTCGATGCTCCGCTGACACGGTTCGCCGCACCTCCTGTCGAAGCTGAGGTCGAACCACCACCCGCGGTCGAGCTAGACGACCACCGACGGTTGCTTGCCTGGACGCCTGTAGCGGTTCTGCTTGCCGCCGCGGCCGCCCTCATCGTCGTGCTTGCGAGCGGCCCACCTGGCGCTCACAACCAGCACAACCAAGCCGATAGCGTTCATGTCGACCCAAGCGGGTCGTCATCACTGGCGCCGCGCAGCGCCGTCAAGGGTGCCGCGGAAGCACCTGTTATCAGCCAGCAAGCCGGTGTCGTGGGCGAGCAAGCCCCCGAGCCAATGGGCCACCGTGTTGACGGCCAAGGCAAGGCTTCCGACAGCGACCAAGCGCGTGCCAGCGATCCGCCAATCGCGGCGGAAGCGGAGACGCCCAAGGCCGTTGCGCGCGGCCCGCAGAAGACGCCCCCGGTCGCGACGACAGCAGGCGTCGTCCACGCCCCGTCTCCGCCCGTCGCCGCCGAGGTCAGCCCAGCACTCGCAAAGCCAGCTGTCTTAAAGCTGACGACCACGCCGGCTGCCGACGTCTATCTGGATGGCTCATTCCGCGGGCAGACACCCATGAGCGTGGAGCTTCCTGTTGAGACGAGCCGAGAGGTTCGTGTCTCTCTGCGACGCAGCGGGTACGACAGCGAGAGCATCGTCGTCCGAGTAGGACCGGCACGCGCAGGCGAGACGATCGCGTTCAGCCGAGGGCTCCGAGCGCTAACCGTTCCAGAGGCGCGACCCGTTAAGAAACGCCCTGGCCGACGCAAGCGCGACCACTTCGAGGACCTCTAGAGCACCGAACGGCGAAATGCGAAATCTGATGACTTTGGGGTCCAAGGACCCTGTCCCTGTCGAAGAGTAGCGGATTTCTCGTTTCCCCGAACGCTGCTAGCCCTCCGATCGGGGGCGACGTCTACGAGCGAGCGCGCCAGCCATTGCACAGGCCGACTCACTCAACGTCGGTGCCTCGACAAGGTGGCCTGAAACGCGGTACCAACAACGTTGCCGGGTTGCCCTCGGCACCTCCTGGTTGTGGACGACGGATGAATCTGTTGGGTGAAGACAGGCCTGAGACCATTGCACCAAGCACCGCTCCCAGCTCATTGGCTCTGGGTTGGTCTTGGCTCACCAACACCCTGCGGCTTGGCGCGATTCTTTGGCTTCTAGCGTCCTTGGTGCCAGGTGTTGCCCACGCCGGCGACGCACAGCTTGCTCGAACACTCACCGACCGCGGCATCGAACGCCAGTCGATGGGCCGGCACGAGGAAGCGCTAACGCTCTTTGACTCTGCCCTGCTGGAGTTCGAGCATCCGAAGATCCGGTACTTTCGTGCGAAGACGCTCCGCGCTCTCGGGCGCGACAGTGACGCGCTCGCCGAGTTCCGAGCGATCCAACACCAAGCCGACGCGGCCAAGTACAAGAGCGAGATCGAAGCCTTTATCAGCGAGATCGAAGGGGACGCCCAACGTCAACGCCTTGAGCAGGAACTCATCGAGCAGCGTCGACGGGCCCTTGAGGCTGAGATTGCCGAGCGGAAGTTGCGGGAACAGGCCGAACGCCAGCTTGTGGCGAGCATAAAGAGCCGCGACCGACGCCTGCTGCCAAAGCGTCAGGGGCCGATCAGCAGCTCCCCGCTCGCACGCCTTGCGCCGATCGCTCCAGAGTTTGCGATTCCCGCTGATGCGCATCCGGCTGCCGACCTGACGTTGGCTCACCTCGAAGCCATTGAGCACTACGACCAGATGCTCACAATCGCCGAGGTCTTCAGCATCACCTCGGTCATCCTCATCGCGGGCGGCACGGCTCTCGCGTTGGGCGCGTTTGCCTCCGACGAACCGAGCGATGCGATCCAGCAGGCCGGCCTGGCGATCGGCGGAACAGGCGTGATCGCAGGGGTCGTTGGACTGGTTGTTTGGCCGAGCGCACCCGAGGATCCGCGACGTGAGGCTGGTGCGGTGGCAAGCAAACGAGCGCGCCCACTCATGCTACAGCTCTCGGGTCGGTTCTAGCTCGGCCTTGCCGCTGCGCAGCCGCCGTCCGGGTGCGGTCAAGCCACCAGAGACGGCGTGTCTGGCACCCGCGCGCATCGGGTTCCGACGTGTCGGGCCCTTAGACTGACGCTAAACATAGACCTAACCTCTGCCCCGTCCGTCTGAAGTGCCCTGACCCGCATCTGGGAGCTTGACTATGTCCGTCGCTGGTACGCTGAGAGCCGTTGTCGCCTTGCTGTTGATCCTGACCGCAGGCGCCACAGCCCATGCCACTGTCCTGCTGCCGAGCGAAAAAGGCGTCCCTCCACTCGCGCTCAAGCACCACCGCGTCACGATCGATGTCAACAGCGGCATGGCTGTGACCAAGGTCGAGCAGGTCTTCAAAAACCACACGTCCCGACCGCTCGAGGCCACGTATGTGTTCCCGCTGCCGGACGGGGCTGTCGTCAACGACTTCAAGCTGATGGTCAACGGTGTGATGAAGAAGGGCGAGGTCCTTGAGAAGGGACGCGCAAACCGAATCTATCGAGACATCGTCGCGCGAGTGAAAGACCCCGGGATCATCGACTGGATGGGAAAGGGGCTCTTTAAGGCGAGAGTCTTCCCGGTTCCGGCCAATGGCGAGCAGAAGCTTGAGATCACCTACACCCAGGTGCTGCCCTTCCTCGATGGCACGCTCAAGCTCGCCTATCCCCTCAAAGCGCCGGGCAAGTCGCTCAAGACGCTTGAGGACATGACCCTCACCGTCAATATCGTGAGCCCCATCGCCATCAAGTCGGTGTACTCGCCGTCCCATAAGGTCTCCGTGAGCAAGCGCGGAGAGCACGCAGCGATTGTCGGCTTCGAGGCGAACCGAACGCGCCTCAACCGCGACTTCTTGCTTTATATCGGGGTGTCGAAAAAGGACGTGGGACTTCATGTGCTCACTCACCGGCGACCCGGTGAACCCGGCTACTACCTGCTGATGGCCGCCCCTAAAGCCGTGTTCAATAGCGATGAGATCCAAGGCAAGGCCGTTACCTTCGTGCTCGACACGTCTGGCTCGATGACCGGCGTGAAGCTCGACCGCGCCAAGGAGGCTCTCAAGTGGTGCCTTAGCCGACTTGGCCATGACGACACCTTCAACGTCGTTCGCTTCTCAAGTGACGTTGAGTCCCTCGATGAGCAACTGATCTCCGCCAGTGACAGCAACAAAGAACGCGCGACGGCATTCGTGGACGGGTTCGAAGCGGCAGGCGGTACCGCGATCGGTGACGCGCTTGGCACAACGCTAAGCCAACAGGTCGGACGCGGCCCGCACCTTGTTGTCTTCATTACCGACGGCCGCCCGACGGTCGGCGAGACGGACATCAAAGCCATTCTGAAGAAGGCCAAGAGCGACAACGCGCAGTCGGCCCGCATCTTCACCCTCGGCGTGGGCGACGACATCCATACCCACCTCCTCGACAAGCTCGCCAGCGATCACGGCGGCACCAGCGCTTACGTTCGCGAGAGCGAGGACATGGGCGCTGAGATCGCGGCCTTCTACAATCAAATCGCCTACCCGGTCCTCACTGACGTCAAGCTCGACATCGAGCGCGTTAAGACCTACGCGAACCAGCCGGGCGCACTGCCAGACATTTTCCGTGGCGGTCAGCTCATCGTTGTCGGCCGCTACCGCGGCGATGGTGACAGTGTCGTTCGACTCCGCGGTGCGATGGGCGATGCCTCGCGCAACTTCGAGTATGAGGCCAGCTTTCCGGCGAAGCGGTCGGACAACGCCTTCATTGCGTCGCTCTGGGCACACCGACAAGTCGGCTTCATGCTCGACCAGATCCGGCTCAATGGCGAAACGAAAGAGCTCAAAGACGAGGTCATCCACCTAGCCAAGAAGTATGGCATCGTCACTCCGTACACCAGCTACCTTGTTGTGGAAAACGAGATCCCTGTCGTGCAGCCGCGGCCTCGGCCGCCACGCCGCCCGCGACCACGGCCCTTGCCGCACCACTGGCATCGTGGGGCTGACGCCCATGCTCCAACCGGCGGTAGCGCAGCCACCAAGTCCGGTTCGGCACCAGCTGTCGCGCCGACAGAGATGGCCGACGACGATGCTGAGCGGGTGATGCGCAAGCGTGCACGACGGGCCAAAGAGAACACGGCTGCCAAGCCCAAGACGTCGGGTCGTGATGCGGTCGAAGAGGCGCAGCTGCTTCGACATCTCAAAGACAAAAAGCGCGCTAGCTCTGTCAGTGGCGTGCGCTACGTGCGCGGTCGAGCGCTTTCGCTCAGCGACGGCGTGTGGGTTGAGAGTGGGCTGAAGCCGTCGCTGACGCTCATCAACATCGCAGCGTTTAGCGAAGCCTGGTTTGCGTTGGTACAAGGCAGCGACGCGCTCAAAGAGCTGCTCGCGCTTGGAGACCGTGTGAGCATCAAGGTCGGAACGTTCCGGCTCGACGTGTCGCCCGACGGCGCAAAGACGCTGCAAGCCGCGCAGCTGGAGGCGCTGATCAAAGCGGCCAACTAGACCCAAAACAAGCGCTCTTTCCGGCTGCGGCTTTGGCGATGCCCTCGCCAGCGACGTCCGTGCGTTCGCTTCGCGCACCTGAACTCGACGATGCACGCATCGCCTTCGTCCAGCGGACGCCGCTGGCAAGCACATCGCCTTCGCCTCGCTCGAAAACAGCGCTTGATTTGGGACTAGTCGGACGAGAACCTAAAGCCTGCCGGACTCGATGTCGGT
>CALHXW010000247.1 GCA_938040325.1 uncultured bacterium
GCCCCTCCACCGCCAGTACCGGCTCCGCGAGTCGCGGCCCCAGAGCCTTCACCACCACCAGCACCGCCCGAGCCGGTCCCTCCGAGTTGGCTGTTTCGCCTGTTCGTCGCGTCGATGCTTGCACCGGCCGATAAGGAGCCCTGTGGACCTGTTCCGGCAGCGGCAGTCGCATCACGCGGAGCGGTTCCTGTTGGACTCGCGCCAATGACAGGCTGTTCCGTAGTCGCCGTTCCCGACGCAACAGTGGCATCCCCGGACTCGCCGCTCTCTGACGGTGGCTCTCCGGGAGTGACGTCTTCTCTCGGAGTCGCAGCAGATGCAGTGTCCCCAGACGTGTTCGGACTTGCATCAGGGCTGGGCTCGCCCGGGCTTGCTGCTCGTGAACCGGCGTCGCGAAAGAGTCGACCAACCCGAGCTGTTGCGTTTCGCAATTGCTCGGCTGGAGCAGAGTCAGCGTACCACTGCTCAACGCCGCGGTAGGTGACCCACCTGACATCGTAGTTCGGACCAACTTCAGCCTGAATCGCCGAACGCATCGACTCGGTCGGATTCTCCGGGTCGAGGTGTGCAGGGATGTCAACGAGTTGGGCAGTCTCGATCTTGGGCGCCGGAACCCCCTGCAACCCCCAGTCATCCACAAACCCCACCGGATTGTTGCCCACAAACCGGTACAGGTTCAGCCCGTCCACCGGTCCCGCTGGATCCGGACTTAACCAGCCGCCAATAAACGGCGCGTAGAACCTATAGCCGTAGTAGTAAAACCCAGTCGCGTCGTCGCGTAGCTTGCCGCTGTAGCGGTAGTCCTTGAGCTTGACGGCGCGGGCGTCACGGCCGGCGGCGAAGGCGGTGCCGCCGAAGGGGAAGTACTCCTCGTAGGTGATGAGCTGGCCGGTGGCGTCGAGCTCGATGGAGACGGAGCCCAGGTGGTTGCCGAGCTGGTAGTGGGTCCGCGTGACGGTGGCGCGGTCGGGGCTAACGCCGTCCACCTCGCGGCTGAGGTCGTCGCGCAGCCAGCGGTGGACCAAGGCGACCTTGGCTCCGCCTGGCTCGGCGATGTGAGTGGTCCAGCGCTCTAGGGTGGGGCTCGCGGCGGTCGGTCCCGCAGCCACGTCTCCACCAGCCGTCACTCCTGTGGCAATCGCGTCAATGTTTGAGACGACCCGCAGCTCGCAGCCGTCGAGGTAGATGACGTCGGTTCGCTCAATGCGGCCAGTCGCATCGTCGACCACCCTCTCGGTGACGCGTCGCACGCGCAGCTGACCGCCGAGGCCGGCGTGGGTGTCGTGGCCGTAGGTGTAGTACTCGGCATCGTCGATCGATGTGCGGCGACCACTGTCGTCGGCGTCGATGAGCACGCAGGCCTTGAGCCGGCCGAACGCATCCCAGCGCATGGACCGGAGGTGGGGCAAGAGACGCGTCTGCCCGGACTCGTCGAAGCGCTCAGCGAAGGTCATCGCGCTGGCGACGATGCCGTTGTCGTCACTCGCTTGAACCCGCCTGTTCGAGTCCGCGGCGACGGCCCACGCGCTGACCCACTCGCTCGTGGCGCCGCTGTGGCGCAGGCGCGTCATGTTGCCGGCGAGGTCGTAGGTGTAGGTGCGGGCGTAGCGTTCGAGGGCGGCGCCGTTGTCGAGGCTCAAGTGCTGCGTGGCGCGCGAGCCGCCGAGGGATGCCTTGGTGGTGAAGCTCTGGTGGGCGCGGCCTTCGGCCTCGACTCCTGACACACCTCGCTGGGGTCGGATGTCACCAGCGTTTTCGCGGCTCGATGTGGGGCCAATACGCGAGCATGGTGTCGCCGGCGGGGCCAACGGTTGCTGGGGACGGCTGACCCCGGCGGTGGGGACAGTGGACCGCTCTGTGACTGGCCGTCGGAAGGGCCCGAAGTTCCCTTGGAATTAGGATCTTCGGGTGCGTTCGATCCTCTTGAACTTGGCACAAAAGTTGATCCCACACTGAGCTCAACCACCGACCCTGGAGCTCCTCATGGCCAAGTCCAAGTCTCAGTCTGCCCGCAAGAACCGTCGTGTTCTCAAGAACGCTGCTGCCCGCCGACTGCGGCGCAAGCGTCGCGTGATGAGTCGACGCAATCGCACCGCGCCAGGCACAAAGACGTCCTCACCCTATGCGGTTGAACGCGTCGCATTGACGACGGCCGCTGGCAGCTGCCCACCCGCCAGCGAACCCAGCTTGCCGCGGCCCCTGCCAGACGGCTTTGAGCTGGCTGGCCGCTACCTGGCCGACGCCGCTGACAGCATCGACTGTAGCCCTCAAGCGCATATGGACCGTGTCGAGCGCCTCTGGGGCGCACTCACGGTTGCTCTCGACGCCCACCCGAGTGTGACGGCCGCTCAGCTATTCTGCCACTTGCCTGGCGACCTCGCGCTCACGCTGCAGCACAGCATTTGCGAGTCTCTCCAGGACCTCGCCCACAGTCACAAGCGTGCCGGCCACATCCTGCGCAGAGTTGGTCAGGGCTGGCTCGACCGCTTCGTCGGCGAGTACCCAGACGTCGACATCATGGTGCGACGCGCACTCTGCGACGCGATTGAGCTAACGGCCGGACCCGCCGAGGCCATCGCGTTCGTCAGCGCCTGGCTCGACGAACACCCAGACTGCGCGAGCGCCGTCGTCACCCACGCACTCATCGATCTGACCGACCGCATAGAGGTGAACACCCAGCGCTCTCTGCGCTTACTCCACGAGGCCCTGGCGACCACGACGGACACCGAGACGGCCTCCACGCTCTACGCCGGCATTGGCTCGGCGCTGCAGAAAGCCGGACGCGTCCGCGAGGCAAGCGCCTACAACATGCGGAGTCACGAGATCTGGTGCTCCAACATCTACCATGGCCGCTCCACGTACACCGACGAGCTCGCGGCAAGTGTTGCGAAGCTCTGGCCACTTCCTGATGACACGGCGCCACCAGCCGCGTGATGACGTCTCGGTCAACTGCCCTGAGCGCGTGTCGGCGCCCCGGCGGTTGTCGTCGCCGGGTCTGAGGCGCTGGCGGCGCTCGCCGAGACTCAGCGCGCACACCACATCGGGAGATGCGCTTGTGTCATCGCTGCGCCCAACGGAGTATAGAGCCCGCTGTGGCCGACGACTTCCGAGCTCTGACCGTGACGCCCCGCGAGTCCGGGATGCGTGTGGACGTCTGCATTGCTGCCCGCTTCGACATCTCGCGAAGCGCAGCCGCACGCGCGATACGCA
The DNA here is from genome assembly GCA_938040325.1 of uncultured bacterium. Taxonomy (GTDB): domain Bacteria; phylum Myxococcota_A; class UBA9042; order PHBI01; family PHBI01; genus CALHXW01. Next base: position 3,211 of record CALHXW010000247.1, read on the forward strand.
CCGGCGAGATCTACTCCGCGGTGCGCCCTCTCAAGCCGTCCACAGCGGTCCGGGCGAACGAGGAGCTGCGGGGAGCACTCACTGGGTTAGCATCGACCGCCGCGCCCCCACCGTGTCCGCCCGTGCTCCACGAAGACGCGCGCGTCCTCGCGTTCGACAAGCCTGCACATCTCTTGATGCATCCCGTCGGGCGCACCTTCGCTTGGGGGCTCATCGACCTGGCGCGCGCGGCGTTTCCCGACGACGAACCTCACCTGGTCCACCGGCTCGACCGAGAGACCTCCGGCGTCGCGCTGGTCGCTCGCGATGCCGACGCAAACCGCATGCTCAAGGCCGCGTTCGAGGATCGCAGGGTTCAGAAGACGTACTGGGCGATCGTACGCGGCGCGGTCCCGTGGGACACCCTGGACATCACCGCGGCCCTCGGTGACGACGAAGCGTCGCCGATTCGCCTCAAGCGCACGGTCCGCGCCGACGGCCAGCCCGCACTCACCCGCGCGCGCGTCCTCTGGCGCGGCGACACCACCACCCTCATCGAGTGCAAGCCCATCACCGGACGAACCCATCAGATTCGCGTGCACCTGGACTCCGTGGGCTTTCCGCTCCTCGGCGACCGCATCTACGGCCAACCGCCTGAGGTCTTTCTCTCGCTTCATGAAGAGCGCGAGCTCCCCGGACGTGACGCCATGTTGGGTCACTCGCGCCACTGCTTGCACGCGCGCTCGCTACGCTTCCCGCACCCCGATGGCGGCGAGCTCACCGTGACCGCGCGGCTACCCAGCGACTTCGCGCGACTCCTGGAAGGGTTCACAAGCTGCTCGTTCGGTAGCCAAATTTGAGCGCAACCCTCGGCGCTTCCGGCCTCATCGAACTACCTCGCACAGACCTTGCGACCGCGTGCTACCGCGGGGCGGGCGTTGAAGCGTTTCATGTAAGCCTCGACGTTCGGGTAGTCCGATAATGCCTCAGCGACCGGGCCGCCGTAGAAGTCGAAGGCGCCGATCCATGGCGCGACCATGATGTCGGCGATGCTGTAGTCATCGACCAGCCAGTCACGGCCTTCGAGGCGCCCGTTGATGACGTTTAGGATTCTCAAGGCCTCGTCGGTGAAGCGCTTCTTGGCATACGTGTGGTCTTGGTCTTGCGGCGCATATTTGCTGAAGTGGCCGTACTGTCCGAACATTGGGCCGACGCTGCCGGCCTGAAAGAACATCCACTGCAGCACTTGGTTGGCCTTGCCGGGCTCCGTCGGAAGCAGCTCTCCGGCTTTCGTCGCGAGGTAGTGCAGGATGGCGCCTGACTCCATGATGCGAAGCGGCTGTCCGCCCGGACCGTTCGGGTCGATCAGCGCCGGGATCTTGTTGTTGGGATTGATGGTGAGAAAGCCAGGGTCGAACTGCTCGCGCTTGCTGAAGTCGACGCGGTGGGCCTCGTAGGGCAGACCAAGCTCCTCAAGCACAATGCCGACTTTCACGCCGTTCGGAGTCGCCAGCGAGTAGAGCTGCAGACGGTCCGGGTGCTCGACGGGCCAGTGCGTGGGGAAGATGGACATCGTGACCTCCTAGGCAGGCCAGTCAGCCACCGATGGCGCGGTTTTTCAAGGCACGCTGCTCGCTGTTCGCGCTGGCGCTCAGCGCGAACAGCGAGACGAAACAGGCGGTGAGAGTGGCGCGAAGCATCATCGGCTTGCAGCGCGCTATGAACGCTGCATCGTCTCCGTCGACGTTTCTTATCAGCGAGTACGTCGGCGGCATCTAACCGCGGCCAGCAGCGTCACGAACGCGCACTCCAGCGCGGCTCATGGCCTGGGCCGCCCGACGTCAAATGATCATCGCGCCGTCCATCGCCAACAGAGTCGTCCACCGCTTGAATGGGGGAGACGATGATGGTGACGGACGTATGGCGAAGCTCGACCAGGACTGGGGATCGGGCCAGCAGGTATGACGACAATGGGAGTGTGTGCAAGCAGCCAGGAGCTGTCGGGCTGGGCCCGGCATGTCTTGGCGGGCACGAATCGGTGGAGACCGACGACTGGGCGGGGCCTGTTGGGAGCTCGATGCGGAGAACGCCCAGAGCGCGGCAGGCGCCCCGCCGTCTACGGCCCGGTTCTGGCGACACGATCAGGTTAGTGCTCGCAGCTGCCGCCGCGTGGATGGCGTTGAGCTTCGGTTCCGCCTGTGAGAGCGCGCCGTGCGAAGGGCCCGAGTGCGTTGAGGCGTGCGTACCGGCGTGTGAGGCCGCGGCGTGCGGAGACGACCGCTGCGGCGGAACATGCGGGAGCTGCGCCGACGGCGAGTCCTGCACCGATGGCAGCTGCAGCGCGGTCTGTGTGGCCGACTGCAGCAGCGCGACGTGCGGCGATGATGGCTGTGGCGGAACATGCGGAAGCTGCGTGTCGCCACAGACATGCGTCGCTGGGGCGTGCGTAGGAGCGTCGGTGTGCGACGACGGCCCGTGTGAGCCTGCGTGTGATGGTAAGCAATGCGGCCCAGACGGTTGCGGTGGCAACTGCGGGTTCTGCTTCACCGGCTCGTGTTTCAACGGGCAATGTGGGGCTGGTTGCTCGCCCGGCCTCGATGCGGTGGGCTGCTGTGGCGGGGACGGGCTGGCGGTGTGGTGTGAAGGGAACCAACAGCAGACGTTTTCCTGCAGTAGTGACAGCTGTGGCTGGGATGCAGCGAACGGCGTGTATTTTTGTGGCACCGATGGCGGTAGCGACCCGAGCGGAACCCATCCACGGGCCTGCTCTGCCGACGTTTGTGTGCCCAACTGCGACGGCAAGACCTGCGGTCAAGACGGCTGCGGCGGGTTGTGCGGGATGTGCACCGGTAAGTCGACCTGCGTGGACGGCGCGTGCGAGGTCATGACCGACTGCCTATCGATCGAGCTGCCGGACAGCTTTGTGGGTACGTTGGAGCCGAACAGCGCGGGGTGGTTCAACGCGACAAGCACCACCTACGGTTTCACCGGCTCGCTCATGTTAGAGACCAACGTAGGCTGCGACGCGCCTGACTATCTCTACCTCTCGACCGACTACGTGGACCCAGACTCCGACTGGTACTCGGCCGGACGGCATTGGTTTTGGATCGACGTTGATGCCGGCACACCCCACGAGACGTGGTACCGAATGCCTCGATATCAAGGCGGGGGGGTCTACATTGGGCCGACGCTTGAGTTCGACAATGCCGTCTTGGTCGAGGGCGCTACGTGGGGCCAGCTGAGCGACCCCGCACACGACTTTCCAGGACGCCGCTGCCTCGTGGTCGAGTCGGCGGAAGTTACGCTGTCGGATGCCAACGGCTGTTATCCAGATTGCAGCGACCGTGTCTGTGGGCTTGAGGCGTGCGGCTACGAATGCGGCACGTGCGAGGGCTACGACTACAGCGGCACCTGCGTCGCCAACGGCACACAGTGCTCGTACTGAGACGCGACCGACAGTTGGGTGACTTTCGAGCGATCCGCGTGGTGGTGGATCGAACGTTGCGTCCGCTTGAAGCAGCGTGCGTTCTGCGCACTACTGCACGCGCACTACCGTCATCATGCCGCCGTCCGCATGGGGCAGGATGTGGCAGTGTGCCATCCACTCGCCGGGATTGTCGGCTAGGACCTGTAGGCGCACACGCTGGTTGATCCCGACGTTGATCGTGTCCTCCAAGCGACGCGTTGTCGGCGGGACGCCATCGATGCTGAGGACCTCGACGTGCATGCCGTGAAGGTGAAAGGGATGCTCGCTATGCGACAGGTTGCGGACCTCGACGATGACGGTCTCGCCGAGCGGCATCTCGATCGGCTCGATGTCAGGAAAGACCTGGCCGTTGATGAACCAGCCACCGCCCTCGTCGGATCCTTGAAAGACGAACACGACGTCGGTGTAGGTGGGGTCGGGCGAGGGCAGGGCGCCATCGAACGGCCACACTGCCGGGGCCGCGGCCGCCGCATTGCCGGTGGGGCTGAGCGTCACGAGCCGCCGGGCTTGGCCATCCGGTACCGCGCCGACCAGCGAGTAAGGACGCCCCATGACGTGCAGTGGGGCCGCGCCGGGGAGCCACTCGAGCTCAGCCCGGTCGCCCGGCGCCAGGACAATGGGTCCTGCGTCGGACTCCACAGGGGCCGAGTAGAGGCCTTGGTCGCCCGCCAGCTGCCGCAGTCCTAGGTGTTCCAGCGCCAGGTACTCCGTGTTTGACGCGTTGAGGAGTCGGGCGCGGATGCGCTCGCCGGCGACCACGTCGAGGCCGTCGGCCTCGGCGCCATTGACCCGCCACTGCGGCCAACCGCTCGCGACCGTGTGGTGGTGCTCGCCCTCTGGGTGCCACTCGGACGGGGTGTCGAAGATGAGGACGATGTCGCGGTCGACGGCGGGTTCGGCCGGTGCTTCGACGATGACCATCCCGTAGAGCCCGAGGTCGACCTGCTGCTCGGTGTCGAAGTGAGGGTGGTACCAGAAGGTGCCGGGCCGGTCGGCGGTGAACGTGTAGCGAAAGCTCTCGCCCGCAGCGATCGGGGCCCGCTGCCAGGTGGTGCCGTCCATCTCGACGGGCACATGCATCCCGTGCCAGTGGATGGTCGTGGGCGACGCAAGCGCGTTGCTGAGGTCGACATCGAGGCGCTCGCCAACCTTGAGTCGGATCGTCGGCCCCGGCACCTGACCGTTGTAGGCGTAGCGAAAGCCCGCCTCCGCGGCTGGGTGGTCGGCGCTGAGCTGAGCAGCTTGCAGCGCCACGCGGGTGACGTCGGGATCGGGGTCGAGATCGACCGCTTCAGCGGGAAAGCGCACCCAGCTGCTCGGCGGTGCCACGGGTTCAGCCACGTCCGCGTCGGTCGCCCCGTCTCCACCAGCCGCATCCAGAAAGCCCCCTTTGCCGCCGCCGCCGGTATCCGCAGGCAGGCTGGTGTCGCTGCTGCCAGCGACGTCCACGTCAACCTCCGCGCTGACGTCATCCGCTGCGTCCGTGTCGATCTGCGCGCCGCCGCCGTCGCCGCCGCAGCCAAGCAGCACGAAGGCTGCGGCGACTAGCCAGCCGCGGCGATGCGCCTGTTGCCAACCCTTCACCGGCTCACCTCGACCATCGTGATATCCGCAGGCTGCCAGCCACGCTCGAGCGCTAGCCAGCGCGGGGCGCGGCGGTACACCAGCCGGGCCTTGGCGACGGGATTCGCACAGCCCGTCGCGTCGAACGTGTGGGTCGATGTCGCGCCCTGACCGGGCAGCAGGCGCATGTCGCTGACCACGTCGACGGCCTCATGATGAGGCACCATGCGCTGCCCGGTCGCGTTGGTCAGCACCTTCGCAAACGCGATGCCGGGTCTGCCCGCGAGCGCTTCTGGCCCTGGCGCGGCCGCTCGCGCGAGGTAGGCGACATCGCCAGGCGGCAGCGGCGCATCGAAGGTCAGCGTGCCGTCAGTCGCGACCGCGCTCACCCGCGACTGGCCTGCGACGTGCTCGACCGGCACACCCTTTTCAACGGCGCTAAACACCGAGCCGAAGCGTCCGTGGCCGACGTAGTCTCGGTAGGGGCCTGGTCGGGTGACGACGCGGACGAGGTCACCGACCTGGGCTCCGGCAAAGCGGGTCCAGTCATCGCCGGCGAGCTTCATGTCGTCATGGCCAGCGATGTCGGCGAGTGCGTCGCCGCCGGTCGCGGCAAGGGCAGGGCCGTCGCTGCCGCACGTGGCGCTGACGACCAAAAACATCGCGCGCATCGGCTCGCCGGTGGGGATGGCGTGACCGGGTCCGACGTTTTGGGTCCACGCGGTGACCGTCAGGGTGTTGGCGACGTGCTCGGGCGACACGGTCACAAACGCTGCGTCGCGTAGCATGCTGGGCTTGGTCTTGGGTCCTTGGAACGTGTGGGCCTTGGTGTCACCTGGTGGGCGCGACCAGCCCGCGGTCGTGCTCGCGAAGTCGGGAGCGCCGGGCGGTAACTCCGCGCCGTTCGCGAGCGTCGGCTCCGGCGGCATGTGGCAGCTCTGGCAGGTGGCGCCGCTGCTCAGTGGACCCTCGAGCCACTCGGTGTAGGTGCTGTGGATCGGCAGCTTCCCATCAGGCCACCGCTGGAGGTCGATGCCACCGGCGAAGGCCTCTTGGTTGTGCTCGTGGCAGCCTGCGCACAGGGCGGCTTGGCGAAAGTGGTCGCGCTGCACGTTGCCCATTCGGGGGTTGGACACGTCGTGGTGCGGTCCGAAGGTGAGGGGCTTGTGGACGCCGAGCGTGAGCGATGGCGATGGCTCGCTGGGGCGCAAGATCCCGAGGCGTCCAGCCACGCCTGCAGGTGCATCGAGGTCGAGCGACTCGACCTTGTGGCAGACATCGCAGTGGACGCCGTAGTCGAGCGCGATGCCGCTCGCCTCGTGGAGGCCGCGTCCGCCGAGCTGGCCGTCGATGCTGGGGGCGTGGCAGTCGGCACAGCCCCCGAAGCTCTCGGCCGTCTCGCTGCAGTCGGTCCCTGGGGGGCAGCCGCCCGGTGTGGTCTCAGCCAGGACGCCGCCGCCGATGAAGCAGCTCGCCGGGTTGTCGCCGTTGCCGCCAGCGCCAAGTCCCGCTGGCGGACTGTCGAGCCAGATGCCTCCGCGATCGGCACAGCTCGCGGCATCGTCGCGGCTGGTGCCACGATAGACGTCCCAGAGCCACGGGTTGCGTGCGGACTCGCGGTGGGCGGAGGCGACCCACTGGTCGTTGAAGGTTGTGTGGCAGTGACCGCAGCGTGAGGTGTCGCCTCGGTCGCCGGGCTCGCCGGGGTGTTGGAAGCGGTAGTCGATGTTGTCGACCGATGAGAAACGCGTGAGCGCAATGGTCGAGGTCTCGCGGTAGGAAAAGAGCCAGTCGGCCAGCGTCCGGGCCTCGGGGTGCGATGCGTGCAGGACGATGTCGCCGGGCGTTGTGAAGTCCACGTCCACGGTGACGGTGCCGTCGGTGCCCGTGCGCCACTGCCGGGTGTGGTTGCCCTGGATGACGATGGCGTCAGCGACGGGGACCTCGTCGAGGGTGACGGTGACGGTCACTGGACGCAGAGCCGGCGACGTGTCGGGGGGCATCTGCGTGTCGACGTCGGCGCTCGCGTCGCCGGCGTCTGCCGAGTCTGCTTCGGGACGAGTGTCGCCCTCGACGGCGTCGAGCTCAACGGTGTCGTCCTCGACGGTGTCGCCGCCAGGTGATGGCTCCGAGCCACAGCCGACCGCCGCGCTGGTCCAAACCAGCAGGGCGGTCGCTGCGACCAAGAGGCGCTGCGTGATCACACCTTCCACGGGGTTGCCGTGCCGCACTGGAGCATTCGCTTGCCCATGTAAGGGTTTGCCATGGTCTTTTCCTTCTGCACCCACTTCTTGTAGCCCTTAGCCATTGGGCATTGGAAGGCAAACAGGCCCTTTTGCACGGCAGGATGCGCGACGAGGTAGGCCATCCACGCCTCGCTGAGCTCGCCGAACGCAAGGCGCGCCGCGGCAACATCGCCCTCATTCGCCAGCTTTTTCGCGCTTGCTGTGATCGATGGCGTGGCAGCGCTGACCTGGGTCGCGAGCGACGAAGCCGCCTTCTTCGCGGCCGGAAGGTCATCGGCGGCCAGCGCCGCGCGGATGGCGTCGTACGCGTCAACGAGTGCATCCGCTGTTTGCGGACGGGTCTCTGATGGCGTGTTCGCGCTCACCGCGGTTGCGCTCGACGGCTTGCTCGTCGACGTCTTTTCGCCAGCGCATGCGCTTGGGCTTGTTAGCACTCCGATGAGCGCGGCTACCGTTAGAGCAGTCTTCACGGCGAGGGCAGGGGAAGTCTTCATGGTCAGTTTCCTTTTTTGAACAGTTAGTTGGGGTTTTTCAGTCTTCATTTCGAGCTGGCGGGGTCGTCGGGTTTGGACTTGCTCGTTGCGTGGGTGCGTTCGTCGGCGCGGCCCACTCCGAGCGGTGATTCAAGTTCGTTCGAAGCTCCTTGGGTGGTCGGTATGGCGGTCACAGCCGTCTCGTGTTGGGCGGCATGAGGGGCTGCACCGGCCAGCGTTGGTGTCGCGGCAACCGGTGCGGGTTCGTCGGGTGGCGCGGGTTCGTCGAGCGACGCTGGTTCATCGGCTGGCGCTGGCGCGGGTGCGTGGGCTGGCGCGGGTGCGGTCGACGTCGGAACCGAGAGTCCGCGCCACCCAGCAAAGAGCACCGGTACCACAAAGAGCGTGATGAGCTCGAAGGCCATGCCGCCCACCACGGGGATGGCCATCGGCAGCATGATGTCAGCGCCGCGCCCAGCGTTCGTCAGCACCGGCAAGAGCGCCAACAAGGTGGTGGCGGTCGTCATTAGGCAGGGCCGTACTCGGCGTCGTCCCGCCTCCTCGACCGCAGCGTTGAGCGCCCGTGTGTCGGTGGGCGGGTCCGCATCGAAGCGCTGGGTCAAATAGGTTGCCATCACAACCCCATCGTCGGTCGCGATGCCAATCAGCGCGATGAACCCGACCCAGACGCCCACCGTGAGATCGACCGGGCCGACCTGCAGGACGTCTCGAAGGTTTTGCCCGAAGACCTCGATGTCGAGAAACCCGGGCAGGCCCCACGCCCACAGCATGATGAAGCCGCCGCAAACGGCCACCGCGACGCCAGTGAACACCATCAGCGCTGTCGCCAGTGAACGCAGCTGAATCATCAGCACGATGAGCACAACGAGTGCGGCGATGGGCACAAGTACGAGCAGCCGCTCGTCGCTGCGAGCCTTTTGTTGCCAATCTCCGGCGAGCTTCCAGCTGACACCTGGCGGGACCTTCGTTGCGCCGCTCGCCACAGCGTCCTCGAGCACCGCTGAGACTTCGGCTGCGACCTCCGTCAGAGCGAGCGTTCGACCATCGGGAGCTGAAGCCGCGCCGAACGGCACGTAGCTGACGTAGAAGCCGTCTTGGCTTCGAATCGCCTGAGGCCCAGAGACCGCGGTGATCGTCGCGAGCGCTGCCACTGGGACACGCTCGCCCGTGCTCGCGGCTTTGATGGTGACGCGGCCGATCGCTTCAGGGCTATTGCGTTGCTCACGCGGATAGCGCACGCGGACGTCGTAGCCCTCGCGCCCCTCGACCGTGGTGGTGCCAACGACACCGCCGAGTGCGGCCGCCACCGTCATCTGGAAGGCATCGATCGTGATGCCATAGCGAGCAAGGGCCTGTCGGTCGGGTTTCACCTCCAAGTAGGGCTTTCCAAACGTGCGGTCTGCCTGAGCGCCGGTCGCCTTGGTCGAGCCTCGGTTGATCACCCCTTCGAAGGCGACAGCCAGCTCTGCGAGGGCTTTGGGGTCGGGTCCGCGCAGCTCGACGCCGAGCGCGCCCTTCATGCCGCTCTGGAGCATGACGATGCGGGTACGGATCGGCTGCAGTGGGGCACCGGGAGCGAGGTCGAGGCGCTCGGCAGCCTCGGCGATGGCATGCCAGACGTCGCGCTGGGTCTCGATCTCCGGCCTCCAAACGCGCACGCGCGTGCCGCCTGGCCCAGCGCGGTACTTGGGTTCCAAGAGGACCACGGTCTCGATCATCGAGATCGGCGCCGGGTCGAGAGCCGACTCGGCCCGCCCCAGCTTGCCAACCGCCATCTTGACCTCAGGCAACGCGGCGATGGCGGCATCGATAGCGGTCAGTGCTTCTTTGACGGCCCCGAGCGACGCGTGGGGCATCGTTGACGGCATGTAGAGGAAGTCACCCTCATCAAGGTCCGGCAGGAAGCCCCCGGCAAGCCCCGGCATTCGGGCGCGTGCTCCCGCGGTCCAAGCGTCGGGCATAAACCCCACCACGCGGTCCGCCCCGCGCCACGCCATCAACCCAACCAGCACCACGGCTGCTGGCAGCAAGAGAAAGAGCAGCTTGTTGTTGAGGCACCGTCGCAGCAGCCACGGGTAGGCGAGCTGGAAGAGGAGCAGGGGGACGAGGACAATGGCGACGCAGAGCACCACAAAGCCAAGCTGGTCGAGCTGTGGCGCAGTGACGCCCAGCGGTCGCCAGTGAGCCGCCAGCAGCCAGGCGCAGCCGAACGCGGCGACCAGGCTGATGACAACCCGGCTGATGACAACCCGGACCGAGAGCTTGGCCAAGCGGCGATGGCGGACGACGGGTCGAGCAGCTGAACTCACGCCGCGCAGCTGCGGAAAGAGCAGCGACATCAGGACCGGCAACACGATGATCGCGACGAAAGCGGCGGCAATGAGCGCTATGGTCTTGGTCCATGCCAAGGGGCCGAAGAGCTTACCCTCGGGTCCGTCCAGCGCGAAGACCGGCAGAAAGCTGATGATCGTGGTCGCAATGGCGGTCAGCACTGCGCCGGCGACCTCTTTTGTCGCAGAAGCGATGAGCGCCCGCCGCGGCGTGTGAGGCTCCAGCCTGAGGCGCTGCAGGACGTTGTCGACGACCACGATGCCGACGTCGACCATCGTTCCGATCGCAATGGCGATGCCGGCCAGGGCGACAATGTTCGCGTCAATCCCAAGGAGGTACATCGCGCCGAACGTGAGCAGCACGGCGATGGGCAGCAGGACCGACACGAGGATCGACGCGCGCAGGTTTAAGAGCATCAACAGGATGACGAGCACGGTGACCAGCGCCTGGTCGATGAGCGCGGACTCGAGGGTCGCGAGCGTCTCACCGATGAGCTTCGTGCGGTCGTAGAAGGGAACGATGGTGACCTTGGACGTGGCGGTTGTCGCGGCGCCAGTGCGGCGGTCCGTCGTTGCGACCACCCGCGACGGAAGGCCCGGTGCGAGCTCGGCGATTCGCGCCTTCACGCGTTCGATGACGGCCATGGGGTTGTCGCCGATCCGGGCAACGACGATTCCGCCAACAGCCTCGCGCCCATCTTTGTCGAGCACACCGCGCCGCTCGGCGGGTCCCAGGCGTACGTCGGCGACGTCAGCAAGCGTCAGCGCGACGCCTTCTCTGACCCGGACCACCGTGGCCTCTAGGTCAGCGACACTCGCGATGCTGCCCAGACCGCGGACGACGTGCTCGACCCGGTTGATCTCGAGCGTGCTCGCACCGATATCACGGTTGCTTTGACTGACGGCGCGAGCGACCTCTGCCAGCGTCACATCGTGTTCAATGAGCCGCTCTGAGCTGACGTCGACGTGATACTCGCGCACAAAACCGCCGATCGATGACACCTCAGCGACGCCGTTGACGGCGCTGAGAGCTGGACCGATGACCACGTCTTGGAGTGTGCGCAGCTCGTGGAGTGGGAAGCCGCCGACGGGTTCACCATCGGTTTCGGCGCCGTCAGTACGCAGTCCGTCGAGGGTGTACCAAAAGACCTGTCCGAGCGCAGTCGCGTCTGGTCCCAGGGAGAGCTTGGCGTCATCGGGAAGCGTGGATTGCACGCTGACGAGGCGTTCTTGAATCCGGCTGCGGACCCAATAGAGGTCTCGGCCCTCGCCCAGGTCTTCGTCGACCACGACTGCGACAGACGCGCGGCCGAACATCGACGTTCCGCGCACGGTCTTCACGCCCGGCAATCCCAGGAGCGCGCTCGAGAGCCGGTAGGTAATCTGGTCCTCGATATCTCGAGGAGAGCGGCCGGGCCACTCAGCAACCACCATCTGTTGAAGCTCACCAATGTCGGGGATCGCATCGACGCTCACGCGGCTCTGGGACTGACCGACCAGGGGCAAGTCCCATCCAAAGGGTGCGACGACCGCTCCAACGCCCATGAGGAGCGCGCAGCCGATCAACGTGACCAAACGGCGTCCGAGCAAACCCTCGAAGAAATTGGAGCGCATCAGTGGCCCCCGGCGTTGTCGGAGGCTGGCGGCGCCGGGTTCGTCTCCACTTCAACGCCGCATTGGAGCATCTCGGCACCGAAGTAAGGGTTGTGCACCGGACCGGGCGCTTGCAGCCAGAAGGCACCGGTATCGTCATCGACCATGGGGCAGTACGTCAGCTGCCAGGTGGCGCCTGAGTGTCCGATGAGCTGTTGGGATAGCGGGCTGAGGACGGCGTTGAGGATGCCGTATGACGCTCGTAGCGACGCAATGGTCGGCGACGGCTCTGCGATGGCTTTCGCGATGGCGTCGCGTCCTCGAGAAAGCGCGGGTGGCAATGTCGGGGCATCGTCCGACACCAACTTGGACACCGCGTCAACGAGGCCGGGTAGCGCTGAAATCGACGTCGCAAGGTTATCGTCGCCAAGGTGTTTGCTGACCACCAAGCTCGCCGCGATCGTCTCTTCGAGTCGCTGCTGAAAGTTGCCGCTGCGGGTTGGCGCCGTGGGGCGCGGGAGGGGTTGGTTCGGACCAACGATCGAGCGAGCGGTCGAGACGAGCTGGTGCCATGCGGCGCGTCGGTTCCGGTCGCTGACGACCTCGCTGAGCCACGCACTGGGTCCGCGCAACAGGTGAAGCGTGTGAGCCCCGTTGAGCACGGTGGCGCGAAGCTCGGCGAGGGCTTGGTCAGCCACCGGTTGCGCCAGCCCATTGGTCTCGCGATCGATGCCATTGATCGCTGCAGCCAAACCGCTCTTGAGCGCCCCAACGTCAGCGGGCGCGTCTCGTGCATCGTCGCCGCTGTTCATCAACGAGGGTTCGCCACGCAGCTGGAGCGCGCTATCAAGCTGAAAAGCGCCCTCGACGACCACGTCCTCACCCGCCTTTAGGCCAGCGGTAACGACCCAGCCGGCAGCTGTTCGAGCGCCGAGGGTGACTGGGCGCATTCGATAGCTGACGGGGTCTGAGTGGGGCTTGACGACGAAGACGATGGCTCGTTCGCCGGTGATCAGCGGTGCGCTGTGCGGAATCACAAGCGGGGTGGCGTCCGAGAGTGCGGCGGTGATGCGGGCCTCAACATAGGCGCCGGGTCGCAGCGAGACACCGTGCGCATCGGTGCCGCGCGCATCGAGTCGGATCGTCGCTGTTCGCGTCTGTGGGTCGATGATTGGGCTGATGAAGCTGATATCGCCGTATCGAGCAACGCCCGGCTCGGAGCGGGTCTCGAAGCGAACCCGCAGACCAAGCTTGAGGTAGGCGAGGTCTTCTTCGTAGGCATCGAGATCGACCCAAACGCGATCGAGGTCGGCGATGCTGAAGAGCGGCGAGCCGGTCTTGACCCACTCGCCGGCTTTGACGCTTCGCGCCACAACGATCCCTGAGCGCGGCGCCCGCACCGTCAGTGTCTTCAGCGGGCGCTTGCGCTTGACGACGAGATCGATCTGATACCGCGACATGCCCCAGAGTCGGAGGCGCTCACGCGCGGCGGCGACGATGTCGCCCGAGGCTTCCGAGAGCGCCGGGAGGGCGTCCGCTTGAGCCGCAAGTCGATCCCGCTGGGCGACGGCTTCGAGCAGCTCTTTCTGGGCGAGCAGCAGCTCTGGACTGTAGAGCGTCAGCAGGCGGTCGCCCTTTTGAACCTTGGCGCCGACGGTGTCGACGATCATCGACTCGATCCGTGCGTCGTACCAGGCAGTCACTCGACCGACACGGGTCTCATCCACCTTCACTTGGCCAGTCATTCGGCGGGTCGAGGTTGCCGCAGCGTGTTTGACGCGCGCTGTTCGGATCCCGGCCCGCTTGAGCTGGGCGGCGCTGAGAGTGATCTCGCCGGGCTGTCCGGGCTTCACCGGGATGAGATCCATGCCGCAAATCGGGCACTTGCCAGGCCCGCCCTGGCGGACCTGAGGGTCCATTGAGCACGTCCAGACAACGGCTTGGCCGTCGGTGTTGTCGTTGTTGCCTGACGCTGCGCCAGCGTGAGCGTGGCCAGCGTGGGGATCGGTGGTTGCGGCCGTGTGGTCATCGTCCGGGCCATGGCGGCTCGGCGGGGTCGACATCCATGTGCCGAACCAAAAGCCGAAGCCGACTGCCAAGAGGACGGGTAGGCTGCGAGCCAAGATTGTCAGGACGCGGCTTGAGACGTTGCGTAGCCCTAAGGTACGGGGGGGCGTCGGATTCATGGGGTCACCCCGCTGCTCTTGGCTGAATTCGTGGTGGCGGAAGTCGAAGCGGCCGGATCGCGCATCCAGGTGCCAATGAGAGCGTCCAGCTCTGCGGCGACGGCAGCAAGGTCGTGGCGGGCATCCACGTCGTGCAGGCTGTGGTCGAGCAAGGCGACTTCGAGTCCGAAGATGTTGTCGAGGCGGCCTTCGCCCGTTGAGTACGTCGCGATGGCGGCCGTGAGCGCGTTGGCGGCGACGGCCTTGAGCGTGTCCCCATGGAGCTTACGCCGACGTTGGGCACTCACGTAGCGTTTGCGGAGTCGATGGTAGGCGCCCTTGGCGCTGGCGATAACTGCGTCTGCCGCCGACGTTGCTGCGAGGGCGCTGGCTTCCGCGGCGTCGACATCGGCCTGGTAGGTGTCGTTCCAGATGGGCAGCGACAGCCCCACGCTGACGGTGACGACGTCTTTGCCAGAGTCTGGCGTCGGCACCAGGGCGTCGCTGACGTAGGTCCACTTTGCGCCGAACGTCACGTCGGGCATGTTGGCGTCCGCTGCGGCAGCTCTCGTAGCGCGGGCGACCTCCCGTTGGGCAAGCGCCACGCGGTGCGTCGGGTGGTATTCGAATGATGGCGCCTGCACAGGCGGTGCGTCGGCGGCATGGCTCGGCAGCGCTGCTGGCGGTAGCGTCGTCGACTGAGGTAACGCCGCCATCCCAAGAAGCGAAGCGGCGAACTCTTGGCTACGCTCCCGCTCAAGCTCCGCTCGGTCGCGCAGCGATTCAACCCGGAGCGATGCTCGGGTGTGCTCAGCGAGGGTCGAGCGACCGAGGGCGACGCGCGCCTTGATGACGTTTCGGAGGTGCTCGGCGGTCTGGCGCTGAGCATCGAAGAGCGCAGCGCGCTCTTGAGCCCGTCCGCGGGCCAACCACACGTGGCGTATGTCGCGGACCATCGCGACGAACGCCGCGTCCAACACCCGCCGCTCGACGTCAGCGCGGGCAAACTTCACGTTGGCGCGTTCGTCGAGCTTGCCTGGCCAGGGTAAGCGCTGTTGGACACCCACAGCGAAGTGCTGTGGTCCGACACGCGTTTCGGCCGACGAAAGGAACGCGGTTAGCGACACGGTCGGATTGGCAAGGCGACGCGTGGCCGGCGCGCCGAGAGCATGCGCGCGGGCACGGTGCCAGGCGGCCCGTAGCGTCGGGTGGTGAGCGCCGATGTGGGCAACGAGCTCTCCGAACGAGCGGATGCTGCCAGACCCGCTGCCTGCCACTGGCTGGTCACGGCCGATGTCGAGTGCCTGTGACGGCGCCGATCTGTCGCTATCTGAGTCGACGGCAGTCGGCATGGGTGCGCGGTAGAGTGCGAGCGCTCGCCGCTCTTTGGCTGTGGCACACGCACTGACGACAAGCGTCAGCCCAAGCGCCACACACGAGTTCATGGTGGTCATGACGTCCTCCGCCCCTCAAAAAAAGGGGTGGGTGAAGTGAGGTCGCGACGACGCCGACAGGAGCGTCACTCAGCCGAGCACGCTTAGTCGCATGGAGGTCGTCGATGAGGTGATGAACCAACGATGGGCGGTGCTGGTCGCAGGCCCGTGGTTGTGTCACCAGCCGGCGCCGTCAACGACGACACCAACAGCTCAATCGACTGGTCTCAGCAGAGGAAGACGCAAAGATGGCTTTGGGAAGGAGCCCGTGGTGGCGGTAGGGCCGGTGCTGCCACGTGTCCGTGAGCCAAGTGTAACACCATGACAGACGTCAGTAGGACGCTCGAGGGTGGAAGCTCGACGGCAGTCGGCGCGAGGTCGAAACGGACGTCGTCAGTTGTTTGGACCGTGGGGACCACTTCGGGGTCGCAACAGCCGTCTTGGCACTCCGCGCCCATTCGGATCGCGCTGGTCACTTCGTTCTGAGCGCCAGCGCAGCAATGATGCTCGCCGCTCTCTGCCGCTGCTGCGGCACGAGCCAGCATCACGTCGCATTGGCAAGGGGCATGCCAGCCACTGGTGGAGACGGCGACAACAATTGCGACCACGGTCATAATGAACTTGTTCGCTCTTCGGCCCATGTCAAGCCGCTACCTGAGGCGTCGACACGAGTCAAGGATCACGGGGCTAAAGCGATTTGGCGACGCTGACCCAGTTCGAGTGGATCGTCTCGACGATGCGGCCTCTTTCGAAGCGGTAGTAGGTGGCTCGAATCTCAAATGCCTCGGGGGAATGAGACAGATCCCAGGTCGCGGCCTTCGGCAGTGCGAGCGCCTGACGGGCGCCGGGCGCCAGTGCGCGCTGGACCTCGCCGCGAGTGTCGGTGACGAACGATGGCGCGCTGCCGCGACCGCGTAGCTCGAAGTGCAGGCGCGCGCCGCGGCCAAGCTCAGACACTGGACGCGCGCGCTTCGTTTGGTTGTGGAGACTCAGCTCGACGACGCGAGCAGCGGGCTCGCCGGCGCGCGGTGAGCCCACGAGCGTCAGCCGGAGATCGAGCGGGCGTCGCACGGTCAGCGTCATGGGCTTGGACGTCACGGAGTACGCGGACATGTCGGCGAGGGACTCTGGGAGCACCGTCATGCTCTCGCCGCCGCCCTTGGCGCTGCGTCCCGCGCGGTAGACGTAGTGCATTCGCACGCGGTAGGTGCCGGCTTGGGACAGGTCCACGGCGCGTTCGACCGAGGGCAGCCAGTCCTTGAGAAGCAGGCTCTCGCCTGGCGGAAGGGACACGACATCCTGGGTCCAGTCGAACGCAAAGAGCCCGCAGCGGCCGACTTGGAGCGGTTTGACCTGTTCCCAAGCGCCCGCGTCCGTCTTCCGCTCGGCCGAGAAGAAGACATGCGGCTCCCGCCAACCCATCTCCGAGCCGTCATTGGGCTGCACCACACGATGGGCTGTGCGCTTGGACCGGTTGATGAGCTTGCCGTGGAGACTCAGGGGCTGGCCACTGTCGAGTGTGACGGTGCTTGGGCCGATCAGCGAGATCGCAAGGTCCGGATGAGTCGGCGGTTCTGCGGCGACGGCACTGGTGGTGAGCGTCAGTCCGAGGGCGATGGGCACGAGAGTCTTAAGCATGGGTCACCGTTCGTCGGTCTCACCGAGGGTTTGGTGCGGAAGACTCACGGTCGCCGCTATCTGATTCGACCGGTCTTCGCGTCAAAGTAAACCTAAGGACCAAGATTTCCGGTCTGCCGTTCTGACCCGGAATCATCCGCGGAGGTCGATGATGCAGGCCCAACGCGTGCGTTGGGGCGGCTCTCTACCGGCGGAGCTGCTTGATGCGCAGTCGATTGGCCGAGTCATCGATGAGCGTTTTGAGTCTGCGGGCTCGAGTCGCTTCGCGCTTGGCGCTGGTGACCCATCGGGCGGTCTGCTTGCGGTATCCGGGTGGCTGCGCCTGGTAGAACTGCCAGGCGCCGGCTGTGTCTTTGAACCGGGCGATCATCTCGTCGGGCAGGGTGTCGTTAAACGTGGCCGACGCGTAGCCACTGTCGGGATGGGCATCTTTGTGGGCGAAGGCAGCGAGGCCTTCGGCTCGCATCCGGCCTTCTGCGACGAGGCGCTCGACGAGGTCGATGTTTCGCTTGCTCCAGACGCTCTTGGGTTTCCGAGGCGTGAAGCGAACCATGTAGCTCTCGTGGTCGCGCGACTTCCGGATGCCGTCGATCCACCCGTAGCAGAGCGCTTCGTCGACCGTGTCTTCCCAGGTCACCGAGGGCTTGTTCGTCGCCTTCTTATAGTATCCGACCCACAGGTGGTCGCTTGTCGCGTGGTGGTCGGCAAGCCACGCGCGGAAGTCTTCGGGGGCCCGAAAGAACGTTGGTGAGTGCTCGCTGACGCTAACCTTCCCTTGCTGCATGTCTGAGCGGACGGACCGTCGTGCTCTGTACTCGGACAGGCAGCCTTCGACTGGTACGACGATGACGTCTAAGTCTACCAGCGTTCCCTCGGAATCGCTTCATGGGTCTGCGCAGCGCTCAGCGTAGCTCTACGCGTCGCGGCTCATACGAAGTCGAGCGTCGCGGCTTCCCCGAC
>CALHXW010000248.1 GCA_938040325.1 uncultured bacterium
GACGACCGCTACGCCAGCAGCCCCCGCCTCTGCGGCCGCCAAGATTCGCGTCCTCGGCGGTGGTGATGCCAAGATCGAGGTCAAGGGCAAGTCGAGCGGAACCGGCGGCGGCAAGGTCCGCATCCTGGAAGACGGCAACTACACGCGTTTGAGTCGTGGCGGCACATCGCTGCCGAGCAACGACGCCAGCGCTGCAGCACGTGACCGCGGCGAGAGCTTTCCGGTAGGAAGCTCCCCGTCCGCGTCGAGACTGTTCGACATCAGCCGACCCGACGGGCGGGGGCGCGCGGCTGCCGGTCGGCGCTGTCGTGCTCGGCGCATCGTCGGCATCCCGGAGACGTCCGGTTGCCGCCGCGCATTGCGGCCGACCAAAGTTTTCGGCACTCTGAGGGGTGTTGAGGTCTCACGCCTCAGAAACCGGGAACTTGGGAGTCGCATGCACGTGACCACTCGCCTGCTGGGCTGCCTTTCCGTCGTGGCGCTCCTCGCAGGCTCCGCCCATGCTGGTGGGTTCTATATCCCCGAGCGCGGGGCGCGAGCGTTGAGCATGGGAGGCGCCCAGATCGCTGGCGCCGACGACGTCAACGCCCAGTGGCTCAATCCGGCCGGGTTGATGCGCCTACGCGGCGACGTCAATCTCTACCTCGACATGGCTGTCATTTTCAGCGACCTCAGCTTCGCCCGCGCCAACGACGCGGAAGTCTTGCGCAAAGACCCAACGCTCAGCGGGGGCTTTGGAACCGAAAAGAACGATGGCAGCCCGTTCTTCGACCCGTCGCTTGGTATCGCCACCAACTTTGGGCTCGATGACTGGATGTTCGCCCTTGGCGCGTACGGGCCCTACGCCGGCACCAACAAGTGGGATGCCGACGGCGCTCAGCGCTACTCGCTCATCTCGCTTGAGCCTGTGCAGCTCTCGGTTCAGCTCTCGGCAGCATGGCAGATCCACGACGTGATCAGCGTGGGCCTCGGGCTGCAGTGGGTGGTCGGCCAGGTCAAGCAGCGCCTGTCGATCAGCGCGTATCCAGGCGTGTTCGGCTGGGCGGAGCAGCGAGACCTCGACGTGCTCGCGGAGCTCGAGGTGGCCGACAGCTTCACGCCCAGCGCAAACGCTGGCGTCATCATCACGCCCATCGACAACCTCGCGATCGGCATCTCAGGGCAGCTCCCGGCAAAGATCGAGGCCGCTGGAGAGCTCAAGGTTCGCACGCCCGCGCACTACTACTTCCGCGACGTCACGGTGCAGGGCGACCAGCTAGAGCTCGAGCTCGACTTTCCGGGCATCATCCGACTCGGCGTCCAGCTCTACGAGCAGGATGTGTGGTCGGTGGAGCTCGCAGCCGTGGTCGAGTTCTGGAGCGCACAGGAGACGATCGCAGCGGGACCTGGCGAGGGCGGCATCTCGTTTTCGAACGTTCCCGGTATCGGCACGTACAACGTCAAGCCGTTCGAGATCGACCAGCGCTACAACGATGTGGTGTCTATCCGGCTTGGCGGTAGCTACAGCTTTGGCGAGCCCACCTCCGACACGCGCTTCACGCTGCGTGCGGGTGGCTACTGGGAGAGCGGTGCGCCGCCGGACGAGACGCTGAGCGCGCTCAAGATCGACGGCGCCAAGATTGGGGTCGGTCTTGGCGGCACGCTCCAACTGGGTGGATTCGACCTCGACGTCGCGGCTGCCTGGGTCGGACTGGCTGAGCGCACCATCACAAACTCCATCGTGACTCAGGTCAACCCGATGTACGAAGCCGACAACAAGCCCTACGGCGAGGACGAGCCGCACGTGATCGCCAACGGCGTCTACAACGGCTCGTACTTGATATTTGCCACGACGCTCGGGTACGCATTTTGATGGCGACGCCCCTGAGAGACGGTCGGGATGGCCGCGACTGCAGCATGCGAGGACACTCGATGAAGCTCCTACGACACCTTGCGATTCCTGTTGCCGTGATGCTCTCGACCGGTCTCACGAGCTGCGAGTCAGAGCCCTTTCCAGAGACCCATGACCGCGTCTACGGCGACTTTGGAACCGAGATGTTCCAGATGCTCCACGACGAGTTCCTATGGTCCGGCGACCAGGTCGCAGGCGAGTCGCGCGCGTTGGCGTTTGGTGCCAACCGCCAAGACCTCATCTGGGCATTCAACACGCTCAACACCGGCGTTGTTGAGACCTCCGCCCTCCCCTTTCTCGACGCCATCTTGCCGCTCTACGACCCGCGAGCAGACGGTTCGCCCGGCGCCATGCCGACCATGACGCGCGACATGGGCGAGCAGCTCGACCTGCTGACGCTCGACCCGCGGACCATGGACGCGATGGCGCGGATGAACACCGCCCTCGACGCCAACCCTTACGCTTCCCTGCGGCTCATCGGCGGCCTCATCAAGCACCCCATGCCGCTGCTCGACCCGCTCATCGACATGACCCTGGACCTGGAGCCTGAGCTCACGGAGCTCTTCCGCTGGCTCCACCGCGAGCTGCCAACCCTCGAAGACGAGTACGTCGAGAGTCCGTTCGAGCGAAGCCTTCAACAGCGCCTGCTGCACACCCAGCTCGAGGTCACCGCTGAGCCGCTGGGCCCACCGACCATGACGACGTTCATGGACGGCCGGGGGGCACCTGTCATCCGGCGCTTGCCGTCGGGCGAGCTTCCGCCGCCCTTCGTCGACACCAACGGCGACGGGTCTGCCGACGTCGACCAGTTCGGCCGGCCGGTCGACATCATGGGGCTGCCGGTCCCGATGCCAACGTTCGCGACCAGCGGCACGATCGGCGAAGAGCGCGACCAGCTGGGCCGCGCCTTTGTCGCAGGTGAGCTGGTCTACGAGTACTTCGACGTCCGACGCTCGGTTCTCGCCTACGTGCTGCGCGATGTCCGCGAGCTGCTGGCTGACGGTATCCACTTCGACATGTTCAGTGCGCTTGAAGGGCTGCTCGGCGGGCGCGTGACCCGGCAGGACGACGACGGCGCGTTCACCGGCTTCTTCATCGAGAGTGCGCCGCTTCTTGACCTGCTCTACCAAGTCAACGAGCTCCGCCGGTACCCGCGCATCGTTCAGCTCACGCGTGCCCTCGAGCACACCGCCAAAGAACAAGGCCTGCTCTTTCGGCAGCTGCTCAACGACTTCGCCGACGTGCGCGACATCTTCAAGGGCGCGCCGGACTTGGCAGCAACCAACACCCTCTTTGACGACCTCCACCCCATCCTCTCGTCGATGGCCAAGCACGGTATCTTCCGAGACTTCTTCGCAGTGAGCGTGACCCCAGAGGCCCAAGGCACCTTCCAGGCCATCGCGACCATGATGAAGTTCACCGGTCTGCAGCTGCCGACCGATCCGCTGCTGCTGGACACGCCGGGGCAAGTCGACAACCTCCAGTTCATCAACCCGACGAACTGGGACGTGCCCGACACGACCGAGGCGCAGATGTCGATGATGCAACAGGCCGCGATGCTGATTGCAGACACGCGCGGCGTGCCGATCTACCTCAACCTCTTCGATCAGGTCGTTGTCGAGGAAGTCGTCATCACCGATGACATGGGCCGGTTCTACATCGAGGCGATTGGCGGTGCTGCGGTGCTCCAGTTCGACAACGCATTGCTCGAGACTCTGGCGGTCGACCTCGTCCACGAGTTCGACTCTCTGATGCCGAGCGCCGAGGAGCTCAACCTCTTCATCAATCACCCTCAGCCGTCGGTTGGAAACCCCGTCTGCAAGCAGGGCTTTCAGGTCCGCAACCACTTCGGCTCATCGCTCTACGCGCTACAGGCCAGCGGCGGACTGCGCTCGCTTCGTCCATGGATCGAAAAGATTGTCGCGAAAGGACGAACCGACGACTTTGTGGCGCTCTTTGAGGTCCTTGCGCTCAACTACTCGGAGCTTGAGCGCAATGACAACGGCGTCCAGTCGACCGGCACCGGCTTTCGCAAGCTGGAGCCCTACCTCATCCGCGCGTTCGAGGACACGCAGATGCCGGACCACCTCATGCGCCTGCAGGGATGGCTGCACGAGACCAACTTCATGCACAACGGCGAGTCCATCAACGTCGCTGACGAGTTCGACGCCTTCCTGAACTACCTCCTCGACGACGCCAGCGGCGCAACGACGCGACGCGGTGAGACCACCATCGTGTCGCCGTCGGGGCGCACCATCAATGGCCCGAGCCGCTTGCAGCTCATCGTGCACGCCTTTGACATGATGGACGAGGTCTTGTCGCAGAACCCGGCGGCCCAAGCCGCGTGGGACCGCATCGACATGGTCGGGCAGTTCATCAACACCGATGGCAACGGCAACTTCCTCAACCCGCACTTCCTCGAGCTTATGCTCACGCTGATGCCGATCCTAGCGGAGGACGTCGCTCAGTCGGTCAGCGAGCCGGACTGGAACTCAGGCATCGACACGTTCATCAGCGACATTGAAGACGTCGTCGGAAGCCGCGGTTTCACCGCCTTGGCGGACACACTGGCCAAGGTTCGCGACACCCCGCGTCACCGTGCGTTCGTCGACACGTTGATCACCAGCCTCTTTGAAGAACAGCCCCCTGAGGGCCAGCCCGACCTCTTCGGCTCGCTCCTTCAAGCGCTGTCGACGCTGTCGCAAATTCGCATACCCACGGACGCGGCAACCCAGCTCGCGCGCGGCATGGCGCCGCTGATGAACCCCGACAAGCGCTTCGTCTTCCGGGCGCTCGAGAGCCTGCGCGAGCTGCGTGCCCGCGACACGAACGGCGTGCTCCGCGGACTTGGCGAGAACCTCTTTGCTGAACCGGAGTTCGGTCAAATGCCCTTGAGGATTCTGATGGACGGGTTCAAAACGGCAATGAGGGTCGCGCCGGGTGCGATCGGCGCCTACAGCGCTGAGGACTATGACAAGGTCATCAAGGACTTCGCGGGTTGGATGCGCGACGACATCAAGGGAGCCGAGCGGCTCTACACGGTGATACGAAGCCGCTGACCGACTCACCTCCGACAGCCGCTTCGCGGTCACTGCTGTGTCGCGTTGCAGCGCGAGCGGCCGCCGTGCTTGCGCTTATGGTTGCCCTCTCCTGCGGCGACCGCAGCCCAGCCGCTCCCAGCGGCGCGGAGTGTCTCACCGATGACGACTGCGACGGCGGCGTCTGCGAGCGCGGACAGTGCGTCGACTGCAGCGCGGACGTTGACTGCCTGCTCGGCGCTCGCTGCGTCGACCAGACCTGTGTGGTGTCCCCGTGCACCGTTGGCACGAGCACCTGCGGTGCCACCCATCAGCTGGCCTGTGGTAGCGAAGGATGGACCCTCGCCACCTGCTCGGATGAAGGGCCGTGCGTCGACGATGAGTGCAGCAGCTGTCTGGCGGGCGATAGCCTCTGTGCGGGTCCCCGCGAACGCTGGAGCTGCGACGGTGCTCGGTGGGCCCCAGCCGAGACCTGCCTCGGCGCTTGTGTCGGCGGCGCCTGCCAGGACTGCCTGCCGGGGACCAAGCGCTGCCAAGGCGATGTGGCAGAGGTCTGCGGCGCCGACGCTCAGTGGCTGAGGCTCGACGACTGCACGACCATGGGCCTCGAGTGTGTCTTGGGCAGCTGTCTGTCGGCGTGTGTGAGTGACCTCAAGGGGCCGTCAAACAGCGGCTGCGAGTATTGGGCGGTCGACCTCGACAACCACTACCAAGCGCAGCAAGGCCCGTTCGCGCTCATCCTCTCCAACCCATCGGGCAAGCCCGCCTCGGTCATCGTCAGCGAGCGCCGCAGCGCAACCGCTGATGTCCGAGAGCTTGCCAACGTCATCGTCGAACCCAGCTCGCTTGAGGTTGTGGCCCTTCCCCAGCGCCACGCCGGTCGCCCCGGCGTCCTGTGGAATGCTCTGCGCGTTCAGTCGTCGACGCCGATCGTTGCCTACCAGTTCAATCCGCTCGACAACGTCGACGTCTTCAGCAACGACGCCTCGCTGCTCCTGCCGGCCAACACCTTCGGAGACGAATACGTTGCCGTGAGCCGCCACGAGCTGCTCGGTGCCGGGCCCGACAACACGATGGTGCCCTATCGGGGGACCATCACGGTGGTCGCGACTGCGGCTCAGACCGATGTCTCTGTCACCCCTCGGGTCAAGACCCTCGCCGGCGTCAACATGCAGACGATGCAGGCAGGCCAGACCTACACGTACGCCCTGGCACCCTATCAAGCACTCCACATCAAGTCCGACGAGGATGGCGGCGACCTGAGTGGGACCCTCATCACGGCCAACCATCCCGTAGGCGTGTTCAGCGGCCACGAAGCAGCGGTCAGCTCGGACGTGTGCTGTGCTGACCACCTGGAGCAGCAGCTCTACCCCACCCGGGCCTGGGGCGTTGTCCACATCGCGGCGAAGTCCCAGCCGCGGCTCAACGAGCGCGACTATTGGCGCGTGCTCGCTGGCCCGTCTGGGGCAGAGATCACGTTCTCACCAGCCATCCATGCCCCGGTCAGTCTGGCCTCCGGGGAGTTCTTCGAGATTGCGACGGCCAAGGACTTCGTGGTGAGCTCCGACCTGCCGGTCATGGTGGCTCAGATCCTCGCCAGCTCAGGCGAGATCGTCTCGCCCCCGCCCAACGCGCCATGCGACGAGGAGGCGCCCTGCTACGAGGGCTACACCTGCGCCCCCGTTGGCGAAGGCGACGCAATGATGGACCGGTGTGTCCCGCCATCGTGCGTCCCCCACGCGGGCGACTGCATGGCCGGACACCTCTGCCACTGCATTGCTGAGGATCAGTGCTTTTGCGAGGCGACCGGCGACCCGGCGCTGATGTTGGTGCCCCCGCTGGAACAGTTCCGAAAGGACTACGTCTTCCTCACGCCCGACGCCTACACCTTCGACTACGTCACGATTGTCGCCCCGGACGCTGCCGGCGTCGTCATCGACGGCGAGCCTCTCGCCGAGAGCGCGCTCAAGCCGATCCCTGGCCTCGACGGCGTGTCGTACCGCGTCGCACGCCTCGCCATCAGCGACGGGGTGCACCGGATTGAGAGCGAGCGCCCCATCGGCGTGAGCGTGTATGGCTACGACCGCCACGTCTCGTATGGCTACGCAGCAGGCCTCAACCTGATCGAGCTCGACGAGGACTGACGCTCCCTAAGCTCAACGACCCGCGCGTCTGGCCCTGCGCGTGTCGTGTCGACACGCACCCAGACGTCAGCGGAGCGCCTCGACGATGACGTCAGGCCCCAAACTGCGCTTCACAAACTCCCGCAGGCGCTTCTTGATGCGCACCTCAAGCTGTCGGACGCGCTCTTTGGAGACGCCGAACTCGTCGCCGAGGTCCTCAAGCCGCACCGGACTCTCCGACTGAAGCCGCTGGTCCCAGATGGCCTTGTCGCGGTCATCGAGGGTGTCGCGGAACTCAAGGAAGGTCTTGCGCAGCAGCTGCTGGATCTCGCCACCGCTCACGACCGCCTCGGGATCGCCCACGCGGCTGTCGGCCATGACGTCCCCGCGGGTGCGCCCGTCCTCGTCGCCATGCACCGGCACGTCGAGACTGACGGGCCGCTGGTCGAGGATCGGCGCGAGCTCGCGAACGTCACGCTCTTTGACGCCGACTCGCTCAGCGAGGAGCTTGGGACTGGGCTCAAGCCCGTCAGCAATGAGGCCGCGTCGCTCTCGCTCAAGCCGCCAGAAGAGCTTCCGAGCGGCGCGTGAGCCGGCGTGAATGAGGTGCTTGTTTTCCTGAATGAAGGCCAGGATTCGAGCCCGGATCCAAAAGCGTGCGTAGCTCGGAAACGGGATGCCGCGCTCGGCATCGAACTTTCGGATGGCCTCAGCGAGGCCAAGGTTGCCCTCGGCGATGAGGTCCATCACGTCGGCCCACTGGCGGCGAAACTGGAAGGCGATCTTGACGACCAGGCGCAGGTTCGATGCCACTAGGCGCGCAGCGGCTTCGTTGTCGTCGTGCTGCTGGTAGCGAACGGCGAGCTCTGCCTGCTCCTCGATGGGCAGGATCTCGACGTCCTTGAGGCGTGCGAGGTAGACGTTGAGCGCCGTCACAGACTCAGGGATGCGGCTTGAACGCACCGTGGGGAGCGACTTCACCTGTCGCCGCTTGCCGCTGCGCTCGACACCCGCGACAGCGTCGTCGTCGACGTCTAGGGCCACATCGTCGAGCTCGCCCACATCGACGGCGTCGGTGTCGATGGTCGCATCTGCCAAGTCGACCACGCCGTCTACAACAGGCGTAGCTGCTGCCTCGCCGTCTAGCGGCAAGGTGCTCGTTTCAGGGTTCTTTGTGCCTTTGCCCGCCATGCCTTGCCTGGCTCGAGTGTGGTGCTTCTTGTCCGAGTGACCTCACAGGCAGGCCCCACGCACCACGGACCTACCGGGGATTTCTAACCTACCGGCACCGCCGCGGCAACCCACATAAGCCGACGGGACCGGTGAGCGGTGGTGTTTGCCTGTACAGCATGGGAGAAACGCTCATGGACCTCAGTAAGTTCACCGAAAAGACACGTGCCGCTCTCGACCAAGCGCAGGCGATCGCGATTCGGCGCCAACACCAAGCCGCCGATGAGGCGCACTTCTTGATCGCGCTCCTCGACCAAGATCGAGGCATCGCTGGCGGGCTCATCGAACGGCTCAACCAAAACCCCGTGACGCTCAAGGCCGCCACGGAGCGGTTGCTCGAGCACATGCCGCGGGTCACAGGCTCCGGCGTGCGCCCGGGCATGGTCCAGCTCACCGGAGAGCTGAGCCAGCTCCTGCTCCGAGCGGCCGACGAGTCCAAGGCCATGAAGGACGAGTACACGAGCGTCGAGCACGCTTTGCTGGCCTTCACGAGCAACCCCAAGCAGACCCCCGTCAAGCGCATGCTCGACGCCTTCAACATCGATCGCTCGCGGCTGCGAAGCGTCATCTCGGACCTTCGCGGCAACCAACGCGTCACCAGCGCCAACCCCGAAGAGTCCTACGAAGCACTCGACAAGTACGGCCGTGACCTCGTTGCCGAGGCCCGCGCGGGCAAGCTGTCGCCGGTGATCGGCCGCGACGAGGAGATCCGTCGCGTGGTGCGGATCTTGTCGCGACGCACGAAGAACAACCCCGTGCTGATCGGGGAGCCGGGCGTCGGCAAGACCGCCATCGCTGAGGGGCTCGCCCACCGCATCGTCCGCGGAGACGTGCCCGAGAGCCTCAAAGAGAAGACCATCTTCTCGCTCGACATGGGCAGCCTGGTAGCAGGCGCCAAGTACCGCGGTGAGTTCGAAGAGCGGCTCAAGGCCGTCCTCAAGGAGGTCCAGGCCAGCGACGGCCAGATCCTCCTCTTCATCGACGAGCTGCACACGATCGTCGGCGCCGGCGCGAGTGAGGGGGCCATGGACGCCGGCAACCTGCTCAAGCCGATGCTCGCGCGTGGCGAGCTCCACTGCATCGGGGCGACAACCCTCGACGAGTACCGCAAGTACATCGAGAAGGACAAAGCCCTCGAGCGCCGGTTCCAGCCCGTGCAGGTCGCGCCGTCGTCCATCGAGGACACGGTCTCCATCCTTCGCGGCATCAAGGAGGTCTTCGAAGTCCACCACGGCATCCAGATTCGTGACCGGGCACTCGTGGCGGCCGCCGTGCTCTCCGACCGCTACATCGCCGACCGCTTCCTGCCCGACAAGGCCATCGACCTCGTCGACGAGGCCGGCGCGACACTCCACACCGAGATCACCTCGATGCCGGTCGAGATCGAGCAGGTCACGCGCCGCATCCTGCAGCTCGAGATCGAAGAGCAGTCGCTGCTCAAGGAGGAGGACGGCGCGTCCCGGAAACGACTTGAGGCGCTCCAAGCCGAGCTCGCCAACGCGCGACAGGACCAGCTCGGCCTGCGCGCGCAATACGAGACCGAGAAAGCCGCGATCGAGCAGGTCAACGCGCTCAAAGAAGAGCTGGTTGCCGTTCAGCGCTCCATCGAGGAGGCAGAGCGAAGCTATGACCTCAACCGCGCCGCCCAGCTCAAGTTCGGTGAAGTACCTCAGCTGGAGGCGAAGATTGCTGCTGCCGAGCAAACCATGAAGGAGCAGTCCAACGGCTCGCCGCTGCTCCGCCAAGTGGTTGACGAGGAGGAGATTGCCGCGGTCGTTGGTCGCTGGACCGGCGTTCCTGTCTCGAAGCTCCTCGAGGGCGAGCGCGACAAGCTCCTACGTCTGGACTCGCTGCTGCACGAGCGCGTCATCGGGCAGAAGGAGGCGGTCAGCGCCGTGTCCGACGCCGTGATCCGGGCCCGCAGCGGACTCAAGGACCCGAACCGCCCGATCGGCAGCTTCCTCTTTCTGGGACCGACCGGGGTTGGCAAGACAGAGCTGGCGCGAGCGCTCGCTGAGGCGCTCTTCGACGACGAGGACAACATCATCCGAATCGACATGTCGGAGTACATGGAGAAGCACGCTGTCAGCCGGCTGATCGGGGCCCCGCCGGGCTACGTCGGCTTCGACCAAGGTGGTCAGCTCACCGAAGCCGTGAGACGCCGTCCCTACGCCGTCGTGCTCTTCGACGAGCTTGAGAAGGCGCACCCAGACGTCTTCAACGTGCTGCTGCAGCTGCTCGATGACGGCCGACTGACCGACAGCCATGGGCGGACGGTGAGCTTCAAGAACACCGTCATCATCATGACCTCCAACGTCGGCAGCCCGATCTTGCTCGAGGGGATGGACAGCAGCGGCGAGCTGAGTGAGGCCGCCAAGACTGGCGTCATGGCCGCGCTGCGCAGGCAGTTCCGACCTGAGTTTCTCAACCGCATCGACGAGACGGCGCTCTTCAAGCCGCTCACGCGCGAGGAGATCAAGGTCATCGTCGGCCTGCAGCTCAACCATGTCGCGGCCCGGCTCGCCGACCGTGAGATTCGCTTCGAGGCCACCGATGCGGCGCTCACCTTCATCGCCGATGCCGGCTACGACCCGACATTCGGGGCTCGACCGCTCAAGCGCTACATCCAGCGGCATGTAGAGACGGCCCTCGGCCGGCGCATCATTGCCGGCGATGTCGCGAACGGCAGCACGGTCGGTCTCGACGTGGTGGACGGCGAGCTCTCGTTTTCCGTCGAGCAAGCACCGGACTGAGGCGAACGCTCTCGCTCAGTACGTCAGGTGGTAGAACCGGCGCCCGTCGACCACGGTCAGGGCGCCGGCACTTCCGTCGACGTGGCGGGCCGACGTGAGCGCTCGCGGCAGCTTGGCCTCGGCCATGACGTCACCGGTCTCCGGCGAGACGAGCTTGAGCTGTCGGCCGCCACCGCTCGCGCGGACAAGGACCAACGCCCCTGCGCGGCTCAGCATGATGCCGCCGCCATCGAGAGTGAACCGACCTCGGCCGCTGCGCTCGCCCGCGGTCTCCAGAGCGTGCACCACGACCGTCACCGAGCGGCCCTTGCGGGTCGCAAACATGGCCTTGTCGCCGACGACCACAGGCCCTTGCCAGCCGCCAACCCGCTCGGAAAATGATGCGCCGCCCGCGAGCGGCGAGCCCACAAGGATGCCGTTGCCAGCTGCCGGGTTAGGCGCAAAGCCCCAGACGAATCGCTCGGACACGCCGACCCAGACCGGGAGCGTGGCCTTCGCTGGACGGCTGACAAGGCCGTGTCGCTGCGCCCTGCCGCCACGCGGATCGATGACCGAGTAGAGAAAGAAGCTGCCATCTTCTGGACGCCGGTCAACCGCCACAACCGTCCCAGCCGACGTCGTGAGCACGTCGGTCGCAGGGACTGCCTTGCCATCGACCTGTCGGACCCACTGGCCAAGGTCTTTCCCCCCGCGACGGCTAACGAACCGAAGTCCAAAGGGCGGGTTTGCTTCCTGCAGTGCGACTGCGGAGCCGACTGGGACTGCGTCTCGGGGAAAGTCGACGCGGACTGGCTCGGTCCAGGTAGGCTCACCGGTGCGCACCGCGAGGCGCATGAGGAGCTGCGTGTCAGCGACCTGCTTGGTGACGAGCAGGCCGTCCTGAGCGGCACTCACGACCCGCTCGACGCAGTAGCCCGCCGCCTCGCACCCGAGGGGTCGTCGCCAGACACGTGTCCCAATGCTCGCCTTGAACACCGACAGCTCGCTGCTAGCGACCACGACGGCCTTGTCGAGCTGCCAGAGTCCGGTCACCGGCCCGGTCAGCGGACGGCGCCACATCACTCGACCGCTGGCGCGGCGTATCAGCGCGACCTCGCCATCGCTGGCGATCGCAACAGCATCGGCTCCGAAGGCGACCTTCACCGGCTCGAAGGGCAACGTCGCATCGACGGCGATCGACGCCTGAGGGGGCGCCGCGAGTGACGTCGCCACCAGCGTGGTCATCAGCAAGAGGGCAGCGAGCGGCAGCCCGATGAGTGCGTGTTTGGAGATGGCAGACCTTGGTCGGACAGCGGCAACGTGTGCACCAAGTGTTACCAAAGCGCGGCGGTGTCTGCGAGTGCGGATGGCCCTCAACCCAGTAGTCGACACCCTCCACACCACGATCGCGGGTCAGGATCTGTGCCTCGGCGAGCGACCGACCGCTGCTGATTCGCTCCGACAGCAACGTCCGGCTTTTGGCACGCTTGGAGGCCTGACTCGCTGCCACGCGGGATGAACCGCGACGCGTCTGACGCGGTCTGCTACCACCCTGGCACGACCGACAGCAGGCTCGCCGCCAAAGGACATGCTCTTGAAGATTGCGTCATGGAACGTCAACGGACTACGGGCTGCAGCAAAGAAGGGGTTCCTCGAGTGGCTTGAGGCCAGCGAGTTCGATGTGGTGGGGCTGCAAGAAGTCCGGGCTCGCGCCGAGCAGCTGCCGGAGCCACTGCGCAAGCCACGCGGCTGGCAGTCGCACTTCGTCGCGGCTGAGAAGAAAGGCTACAGCGGCGTCGGCATCTACGCGCGCCATGACTGGGATGACATCACCGCCACCATCGGCGTCGCAGAGTTCGACGCCGAGGGTCGAGTCCAGATCGCGCGGTTCGGCGCGCTCACGATCGTCAACGTCTACTTCCCCAACGGCAGCGGCAAGAACCGAGACAAGAGCCGAATCCCCTTCAAGCTCGCCTTCTACGAGCGCCTCCGCACGATGTTGGCCGAGTCAGTCGCCAGCGGAGGCCGCATCGTCGTCATGGGCGACTTCAACACCGCCCACGCTGAGATCGACCTGGCCCGTCCAGGCGCCAACCGGCTGACGAGCGGCTTTTGCGACAGCGAACGCGAGGAGCTGACGCGCTGGCTCGGCGCCGGCTGGACCGACAGCTTTCGACACTTTCACCCCGAGAGCACCGACCGCTACTCATGGTGGAGCCAGCGCTTTGGCGTCCGTGAGCGCAACGTCGGCTGGCGCATCGACATGGCATACGTCTCGGACGGCGCGCTGCCGTTTTTGACAGCGGCCGACATCCTCCACGACGTCATGGGGTCCGACCACTGCCCGATCACGCTGACGTTCGACCCGGCCGTCACGACCTGACAGACTCTTCGTCCTAGCTAGAGCTCAGGCGAGCGGGGCAGGAGTAACGATGAACGGTCGGCAAGCCTTGCGATTGGGTGTGGCGCTTGTGCTCGTCGGGGTCGCGGGGTGTCACGAGGTACGCGAGAGCGGCTTTGCGTGGACGGACACGGGGGCGCAAGCAGACACAGCGGACACCGCGGCAGGCAGCGACGCGGGCCCTGCCGAGGACGTCGACACCGCCGCGCCAAGCGACACCGCCGCGCCAAGCGACACCGCCGCGCCAAGCGACACCGCCGCGCCAAGCGACACCGCCGCGCCAAGCGACACGGCCGCGCCGAGCGACACCGCCGCGCCAAGCGACACCGCCGCGCCAAGCGACAGCTC
>CALHXW010000249.1 GCA_938040325.1 uncultured bacterium
AGCGCCGAGCCATGCCGCGTGCCGTTGACGCTGCTACGTGAGCGTGTGATCCACTCGTGTCGACTTCGCGCGTTTGCCGTCAACTTGCTGAGCGCGCGCACACATCCAGGGGAACCATGAGCTCATCCAACCCGAGCGAGAAGCTGCCGTTCAAAGAGCAGCTTCTCAGCCTCGACAGTCGCTATTGGATCGTCAACGTCATGGAGATGCTCGAGCGTCTCGCCTACTACGGTGTGCGCGCGGTCATCCCGATCTACATGGTGTTGGCCGCGAGTAAGGGCGGGCCCGAGTTCACGCACATTCAGAAGGGTATCATCTTCTTCTGGTGGGCAGGTGTGCAGTCGATCCTGCCGATCCTGATGGGTGGCTATGCCGACCGCTACGGCCACAAGAAGACCGTCGCACTCGCCATCATCGTCAAGATCGTCGGCTACGTCATGATGGCGAAGTTTATGAGCTTTGGCGGCTTCATGGCGGGGTGTCTGCTCTTAGCGGCGGGCACAGCCATCTTTAAGCCAGGGGTCCAGGGCACGCTCGCCATCACCCTGAAGTCGGGCAACGCCTCGATGGGCTGGGGCGTCTTCTACCAGCTCGTCAACGTCGGTGGCTTCCTCGGTCCGGTTCTGGCCGGCGTGCTGCGTGTCATGGACTGGGAGTACGTGTTCTACTCGTGCGCCGCCATTGTCGCGCTCAACTTCCTCTGGCTCCCCTTCTACAAGGAGCCGACGCTGGAGATCGAGACCAGAGACGACATGGCCGATCCCATCAAGGTCTTCGTCTCCACCATGAAGAACCTCTTCCTCAAGCCCCGTGTGCTGGCGTTCTGCCTGCTCTTCTCAGGCTTCTGGCTGATGTTTCACCAGTTCTTCGACCTGCTGCCCAACTTCATCGACGACTGGGTCGACACGTCCCCAATCATCGCGACCGTCGGCGACGCATTCTCTACCGCGACGATACCGACCTTGTTGGCGGGCTTTCTGGCGCTGATCGCTGGCTTCGTGGTGGCGGCCGTGGTCTTCCTGTCGACCCGGCCCGACCGCCGACCCGCCAGCGAGGTGCCAGCGCCCGCCTACATCGTGGTCTCGCTCGGCCTGATGACGGCCGCATGGACGGTTCTCGCATACGCCTTGCCGGAGCACGCGCTGTGGCTTGCACCTGTCATCGGTCTGGCGGCGGCGGCGGCAGCCTTCGCAACGCGCTTCGACCCACGCTTCATGGCGTGGGCCGCGGCTGCCATCACCGCTGTCTTCGGCTTTATCCTCATGCGCGGCGGCTTCATCGCTTCCTCGGCCGGTCTCACGAACATGGCCGCGAAGGGGGGCCAGATCAACCCTGAGTACCTGCTCAACCTCAACCCTGGGCTCATCGTGTTCGGGATGATCTTCTTTGCGTACCTCACGTCGTTTATGAAGCCGTTGACCTCGATCATCATCGGCATGGCGGTGGCTACTCTCGGCGCCTACGTCGCTGGCTCAGGCACTGTGGGCTGGATCTGTGTCGTCGGTATCTTGGTCTTTTCCGTCGGCGAGATGCTCTCTTCGCCGAAGAAGAATGAGTACCTGGCAAGCCTTGCCGAGCCAGGCCAGGAAGGCATGTACATGGGCTTCGCCAACTTCCCGAGCGCCATTGGTTGGATGGCGGGCTCGGTCATTGCTGGCGCGCTCTACGAGAAGACGGGCGACAAGGTGAACCTGGCGCGTGACCACCTCGCCAACCACTTCGACGTTGCCAAAGACAGCGTGGAGGTCGCAGCGCGTCCCGAGGTCTCGCTTCTGTTCCAAGACCAGCTGGCGATGAGCGGCGCCGAGACGCAGCAGTTTCTGCTCGAGCATCTCCCAGCCGTGCTTCCGAAGGCCGAAGTCGTCCCGCTTCTTGGGAAGAAGCTCGGAACCAGCACACTGGAGACTCAGCAGTTTCTCTACGAGACCTACGATCCCAGCCAGGTCTGGGTCGTTGTTTGCCTCATCGGCGTGGGCTCCATGGTCGGCATGCTGGTTTACGACTACGTGATTCGAAAGAGCGACGCGAAGCAGGCGCCGACGGCCTAGGGCGCCCGTCACCTGACGTGCGCCCTTCAGCTCTCAGGTCCCGGCCGGTTTGCGTGCACAACACGCATCGATTCGAACGAGCCTGTTTCTGGCGGACGCGGGCCGCCGGCGCGAGTGCGCGCAACAACGCAGCGAAGGCAGCGGCCGGGCGTGACGGGCTGTGGGGAAGTGCGTGCTTTACGACCGTGCTGGGATCGACACGTCCGAGTCGGCGTGTTAGGCGACACGCACAAGCAAAGAGGCCGCAACTTTCAGCAGACGCCGCGGCCCTCGAAAGGAGAACCCAATGCGCCTTGTAAGCAACATCGTCACCACTCTAGCCGCGCTCGCTGTTGTGGCCACACCTCTCGTCGCCTCGGCAGAGACGGGGCCCGACGGGCTGCCGCTTGTCTTCAGTCAGCGTCCCCTGACGCTCAGCGAAGGCACTCTCGCCATCGATGCCGAGCTCAGCTACACGGGCTTTGCCTCCATCGAGACGCCTGTCGGAAGCATCGACATTGACCCCATCATCCAGCTGCGCGCTGGTGCCAGCTACGGCATCAACGAGGATCTTGAGGTCGGCGCGGTTGTGCTGCCGCTGGTTCTCTCGCCCGAGACCGACTACGGCAACCCGGCCCTCTACGGCGTCTACCGCTTCCAGAAGGGTTCGTTCCAGATCGGTGCCGGCCTCGCCGCCATCATTCCCGTCCAAGACGGCAGCGACTTCGTCCTTCAGGCCGGTCTCCCGATGCGTCTAGCCATCAACGATGCCTCGCGCATCGACTTCACGCCGACCTTCCAGTTCGTCTTCGGTGACTCCACCATCACGAACTTCGCCCTGCCGATCGACTTCTCGGTCAACTTCAACCGTCCGTTCTTCCTGGTCGCAGGTCTCGGCATCAACGCCCCCGACCTCGACTTCGACCTCGTCACCATCCCGCTCAGCGTCGGTGTTGGCTACACGCTCGGCACCGGCGACACGCCGCTGGCCGACATCATCGCCGAGTTCGAGCTGCCCGCGTTCGCAGGCAAGGACGCTGCTGGCGACTTCCAGTTCAGCGCCGACGTCTACCAGTTCGGTATCGCAGGCCGCATCTACCTGGGCATGTAAGCCTCGGCAGTGCCGTCACAAGAGACGCCCGGTTCGCACTGCGAGCCGGGCGTTTCGCTTTGGGGGGCGGGGCGCCAACCGCTGATCCCCAGGTCATCGATTGGATCTTGCGTGTGAGCATGGCCGCCTCTTAGACTCGACGTCGACGGCAGCGCGTTCTGGCGCTATCGATCACAGCCAACGAATCGACGCTCTATCAGCCACCATCTATGCTGAACACAGCCTGTTGAGGAGGATCTATGTTCCGCCACCACATCTCGTTTTGCACGCTGCTCGTTGTCCTTGGGCCGAGTGGTTGCTTTAAAGACCTGCCGCCGTTGCCGCCGCTCGATGCGGACGCCGGCACCGAAGTCAGCGCTGATGCAGTCGAGGACTCTGTTGGAGCCGATAGCGCCTCGGTCGACGCCACTAACAGCGACGTCGGCGCCGACAACGATATCGTCGACGTTGCGGATACCGCTGCCGGCGATGCCGACAGCCAGCCAGAAACCTCCACGGAGCCTGAGTGCAGCATCGCTGCCGACTGCCAGCACCTAGCCGCGACGTGTCTCACCTACGACTGCGTTGGTGGCGAGTGCATCACGGGCGTCGACGACGGCGGCACCTGTGATGACGGCGATCCCTGTACCAGCGCCGATACCTGCAGCGGCACCCAATGCGCCGGTACGACCTACGTCTGCGACGACGGTCAGCTCTGCACCGACGACGTCTGTGACGGAGGCGGTGGCTGCACCCACCCACCCACCGACGGCTTCTGTGCCATCGGAGGTAGCTGCTTTACAGCTGGTGACATCGCCCCAGACAACCCATGCCTCGTCTGCAATGGCGGCACCACTTGGGCCGACAACGACGGCGCCGCCTGCGAAGACGGCGACGCCGTCTGCACCCTCAACGACAGCTGCATGGGCGG
>CALHXW010000250.1 GCA_938040325.1 uncultured bacterium
AGGTCTCGAAAGCGGACGTTCAGCGGCGCAACGGTCGGTTTGCGTGGGTAAAGATGGTCGCGTCCGGCTCGCGCCAACTGCCAATCTCCCAGTGGCACCGCCAGTCTCGGTCCATGGGAGTCTCGACGCGGCGACGTCGCTGAGCCATACTCCGACCCACGGGGGGACAATCGATTGAGGCTAGTCTTCATCAGCGATGTAGGTGAACACGTCGACGGGTTCGCTGAGACGCTCAGGGCGTCCGGTGAACACGCGGTGGTGCGCCGCGTCGCGACCAGCGGCGAGCTTGACGCCATGCCGACGAACGAGCCAACACCGCTTGGAATCGTCGTCTGGCGCCAGAGCCCAACGGCCGCGAGCCTTGAAGTTGCCAAGCTCCGGCGTCGTTTCGGGGGAACTTACCCCATCATGGGACTGGTGCTCCCCGACGACGACGTTGCGCTCCCTCACCTCATTGAGGCAGCCGTGGACGAGCTCCTCGTGTGGCCGGCCTCTGAGGCGCTGATCGATGCGCGGCTGCGGCTGGTTGAGCAGCGCTGGCAGCGGCGTACACGCCAGGCCCCCACGCGACGCAAGCGCGTCGTCACCGGCGCGACGCGTGCTCCAGTCTCGACGCCGGATGTAGCGACCTCGAGCTTGGCTGCACTCCTGACCGCGCTTCCTGACGCTGTCTTGTGGGTGGGATTCGACGGCATCGTGCGCGACTACCACGCCTCAGGGAACGTCCGCTTCCTCGTGGCGTCAGACGACGACCTTGTCGGCAGCGCTATCGGCGAGCTCTTCAGCCCGACCGACGCCGCACGGGTCTCCGCCGGGTTGGCACGTGCCCATGGCGCATCGCGCGAAGTACGGGTCGACTACACCGACACCGACGACGACCACGACCAACGCGTCACGATCTACATCTCGCGCCGCACCGACGACGAGGCCCTTGTCGTTGTGCGAGCCCGCGCAGAGCGGGACGTGGAGGGCTACGAGGCGGCGTGGCTCCAGTTCTGCGAGGAGCTGCCGATGGCCGTCGCGCTCGTCGAGTCCAACGGCGACGTGTCACGCGCAAACGTCGCGTTTCGCCAGCTCATCGGCGCCACAGCTGACGAGCCGCTCTCGGAGCGGCCGCTGGCATCCTTCTTCACGCCTGCGAGCTGGGCTGGCGAGGGCGACCTCCTCCGCGAAGTGCTCGACGGCGTGCGGCGCCAGGGCGAGCTCAGCGCGACGCTCGCGGAGGGAACAGGCCGCGCCGTCGATCTTGCGTTCGCACCGGTTGAGCGTGGCGCCGATCCGCCGGCAGCACTCGCCGTCCTGCGTCCGGTCAAGCGGGTCCGCGGGGCGACCGCGACCGGCGCCATCTCACAGGTGCTTCATTCGGCGGGCGAGCGCGTCTACCGCTGGGACGTGGCCAATGACCAGATGGTCTTCGACGACGAGACCGATGGTCCACTCCAGCGGGACGCCTGGCTCGACCGGATCGCGCCCAGCGACCGGGCGATGGTGGCCGAGGCGCAGGCGGCGCATCTCGCCACCGGCGCGCCCTTCTCGGTCGTCTATCGACGCGAGACGGGCCACGGCCAACGCGTGCTCTTTGACCGTGCCGCCGTGACGGAGCTGCGCAGCGACGGCTCGATCACCTGGACCGGCGTCATCACCGACATCTCCGACGATGCGCCGCGTCGCGACGTGGGCGTGGCTGCAGACACACTCGACGGCGCCGTGCTCCTCGCGAGCACCATCGCACCACGGCTTGCACGCAACCTGGCTGAGCTAAGCCATGCCGGCAGCCAACCCACTCCGGCGATGCTCAGCTTGCTCGACGAGCTGCGAGGACTGGCTGGCCAGCGCCCTCTCGTGCCGTCCTATCTCGCCCTCGATGACATCGTCACGGAGGCTGCTGCCGCCTGCGTTGATGCCCTCCGAGACGGCGCGCACTTCGAGCTCAACATCGAAGAACAGCTCGGCACGGTGCTGGCCGACCCGGCGGCCGTGCGGCGCATGTTTCAGGTCTTGGTGGACGGCGCGAGCGAGCGGCTCAGCGTCGACGGACGGATCACGGTGGCGGCCCGGCGAATCGATCGGTCGGAGCGGGACCAGATCTTGCCTGAGTCGGCGCGTGGCGCTGAGTACGTCGCGTTTGACGTCCGCGACAACGGCGTCACGATCGGCGACGCCTCGGAGCTCTTGTTCACGGCAGCACACGGCCGCGACGCCAGCAACATTGGGCTTGCCGAGGCCCACGGTCTCGTCACCCAGCACGGCGGCTTCCTACACATCGAGCCGATCGCCTCCGGTGGGGCGTCCACGCAAGCATGGCTTCCGCTGGTCGAGCATGGTCCCCGGGCAGTCCCGCTCGAGTCAGCATCGAGCGCGCTCGGAGCTGGCGAGCGGCTCTTGGTCGTCGACGACAACCCGGTGACGCGACACCACACGGCGCGTGACCTCCGAGCGGCTGGCTACGAGGTGGTGGTGAGCGCGGACGTCGAAGGCGCGATGTCGGCGTTTTCGGCGGGACGGAGCTTTCAGCTTGTGCTGACGAGCCTCGTCGTCGGCCGTAGCTCCGCTCGCGCGCTGCACATGCAGATACGGGCACTCCGACCCGACCAGCCGTTCCTGTTTACGAGCGGCTACGCCATGAGCGTCGCCGACCACCAGTTCTTGACGCTAGGCGAGCACGCGTTTCTACCGCGCCCCTTTGCGACCGACCGGCTGCTTGCGACCGTGCGAGCAACGCTCCCCAGTATCCCTGCGGCCCCGCACCGAGTCGCCGCTTCCTAGGGTTGTCAGCCGTCGAGCCTGAGAAACAGGCTCTTGAGGTAGCGAAGCTCAGCACATGCGAGTGGCGCCGGATGGTCGAAAGGCTGACCATAGGCGCCGAGCAGCGAGGCTGAGCGCCTGGCCTTGCCGATGCCGTCGGCGCAGGCCTGTTCGAACTCGAGCGCCGAGATGTGGCCCGAGCAGCTCGCGCAGACCAAGAGCCCGCCGGGTGTCGTGACGCTCGCGCCGAGTGCAGCCAAGCGGGCGTAGGCGTCGAGGGCATTGCCGGAGACCTTTCGAGACGGGGCGAACGCCGGTGGATCCAACACGACGACATCCCAGGTCTCGCCACGGTCGGCGGCACGCTTGAGAAACGCGAACGCATCTTCAGCCACGCCGTGATGCGCTGCCTCGGGCAGGTCGTTGAGTGCCCAAATGCGCGTGGCGTCAGCGATCGCAGCCGGGGCGATGTCGAGGGTCGTGACCGAGCTCGCGCCGGCCGCTCCTGCATAGATCGAGAAGCCACCGTTATAGCCAAAGACGTTGAGTAGCCGGTCACCCGCGCGGACATGGGCGCCAACGCGCTGGCGGTTGTCGCGCTGGTCGAGAAAGAAGCCGGTCTTCTGGCCCGAGACCACGTCGGCGACAAAGCGATGACCGTTCTCGATGAAAGGCACAGGAGCGGACGGGGCAACGCCAACCAGGGGCCGCCCCTCGGCGCCCCCGCGCGTGCGCATGCGCTGGAACACACATCTAACGTCGAGTCGCTCCGCCAGCCACTCGGCGACGGCTTGAGCGTCCCAGAACGCCTCCGCGATCGGCCCATCAAGCTTCAACACGAGCGTATCGGCGTAGCGGTCGACCACCAGACCAGGCAGTCCGTCACCTTCACCACCGACCAACCGATAGGCGTCGGTGCGTGACGGATCGAGCACCCCGCTGCGTGCGGCGATCGCGCGCTCAAGACGTGAGGACGCCCATGTGTCGTCGAGTCGCTCAGATGGACGGGTCGTGCACACGCGGATCGCGAGAGGCCCGGAGGGATCGTAGAAGCCGCGCGCGACCGGCCGGCCGCCCTTGTCGGCAATTCGCACGACGGCGCCCGACGGAAGTGACGGTCGGCGCTTGAGGGCGTCGGCAAATATCCAAGGATGCCCTCGCTTGATCGACCGCCGAAGGTCGCGGTTCAGATTTAGGGTCGGCGCCTTCCCAAGATCACCACTCGTCAAACCCACGCAGTTGCTCGCTGTTCGACGTTACCTCGACACCACCCGATCCAACTCACGTATCACCCTCTCACTTTTTTACCGGCCGCCAATCCCGCAAGACGGCTAGACCTTAGCCCGAATCGAGCGGCTCCGTGAAGACTCTCTGGCGGCAATTCGACTCAAGACATCTTCCGTATCTGCCGTTGGCGAATGTGATGGCAGCGAAGGCAGCCAGCAACAGGCTTCGGCCGAAGACAGCCGACGGAAATTTGGAGGCGGACCCACATGAAATGGCGTGAGCTGATCGATGAAGTAGCCGACCGCACCGGCTATGCACGAAACGATGTCCTGCTGACACTGCGCGCAATGTGCAAGATCAGTCAGGAGGCAATGAGCGACGGCGAGGAAGTCGTCCTGCGAGGGGTTGGGACGCTCTTCGGAACATGGCGCGGGCCGCGAACAATGCGGTCGGTGTCTACCGGTGACCAAGTCTACCTCGACGGCCGCTACATCGCGCAGTTCAAGCCAGCTCGGCCTCTGAAAGCGATGCTCATCGAGCGCTCGCCACAGACCTGGCAAGACCCTGACCATCAGGCCGCCTGGCAGCAGGCGGAGACGCTGATCGACGACATGGTCGACAGCAACGGCAAGGGCGCTCTCAAGCTGGAGTGCGGCCCAACGGAGACCGACACAATCCTGGCGGCCTGCAGGGACACGTTCGGCGACCGCTGGTCGAAGATTGAAGCGACCTACTCCGCGACCGTGCCCGACGAGATCCGGCAGGAGCGAAACTACCTAGCCGTGGCCGCACACAGACGCTGGGCAGCCACTCGCTGACGTCGCTGGCGCCCCAACCCATCAGCCTCACGCCTGACCGTCGCAAGACGGTCGGGCGTTTTTCATGCGGCGGGCGGGACGACTAGCAGCGTTCAGGTCAATTGCATCCGAATTGCAGGGACTTGCGTTGGCCACCAAGGCGCGACGAGGGAGTCTATCGGGATAAGTGACCAGGTGCGGTGCGATTGACCTGTTCGACTCTGACCGTTTGACGCACGCTGCTCACACACGATTCCGGCGTCAGCCACGTGTCCCGCGGGTCAATTCATTGGCGAGCGAAGCGCGCCGCTAGAGAATCACGCGGGCGTCGATAGCGACGAGTCCGTCGGTCGTGACGACCAGCGGGTTGAGGTCGACCTCCGCGATCTCGGGGTAGCGCTGCACGAGCTCGGCGATTCGCACAATGGCGGCTGCAAGCTCATCGCGATTGAGCACCGGTCGCTTGCGCGCCCCGTCAAAGAGCGCCTGGGCTCGGATCTCACCGATCATCTCGAGGGCATCAGCGTGAGTCAGCGGCACAAGGCGGAAGGCAACGTCCTTGTACACCTCGACGAACACGCCGCCCATGCCGACCATCATCAAGGGACCAAAGCCCGGGTCTCTCGACATGCCGATGATGATCTCGGTGCCAGAGACCTGCTCTTCGACCGTAAAGCCGGTGATGCGAGCGCCAGGGTGCGCCGCCTCCACGCGCTCTCGGATGCCAGCGCACGCCTCGCGGACCTCGGCAGGACCTGCCACGTTGAGCACCACGCCGCCAACGTCACTCTTGTGGATGACATCGGGGCTGATGAGCTTGATCACCACGGGGTAGCCGATCCCCTCGGCCACGCCGATCGCTTCCTCGGCGTCGGCGGCGGTGCCGGAGCCGTTGTAGCGGAGCCCGGTTGCCGCAAGGACCTTGCGGGCAAGCGCGAGGTCGAGGTTCTTCTGACCACCCGCACGCGCTTCAGCCAGCGCTGCCTCGATGGTCTCTGTGTCCATCGGCGGCAGCGAAGGAGCTACCACGTCTGTCTCCTGCGCTGCGAGCCACGCGCCACGCTCCATGAGGGCCCCCATCGCGCTCACCGCTGTCTCGGGCACGTTGAACTCCGGCACGCCCGCGGCGTCCAGGAGTCCTCCGACCTCGCTGCCGGCAAGGCCGATGAAGCTTGCCGTCAGCGGCTTCGTCCAAGCCGGGTTCGCGTGAGCGTCGATGATGGCCTGCGCGGTCTCGCGCGGTGCGGTCATCGCCTGCACGGTCATGATCACCACGATCCCGTCGACCTCGTCGGCGGCGCCAATGATGTTGAGGGCGTCGCGGTAGCGCTCGGCCGTGGCGTCACCGATGACGTCGACAGGGTTGTTGTGGCTCCACACCGAGGGCAGCACCTCGTTGAGTGCAGCGATCGTCTCGGGCGCAAGCGTCGCCAAGGTCAGCCCGCAGCGCGACGCAGCGTCAGCGCTGAGGACGCCCGGACCGCCGGCGTTGGTCACGATCGCGAGCCGCTTGCCCTTGGCCGGCGGCTGGACGGCCAGCGCCCGCGACCACGCCATGAACTCGCCGATGGTGTTGGCCTGCAGCACGCCCGCTTGAGCAAAGGCCGCCTGATAGGCCGCCGATGAGCCAGCGAGCGCGCCGGTGTGGCTCGACGCGGCCTTGGCACCTGCTGCGCTCGATCCTCCCTTGATGGCGACAACCGGCTTGATGCGCGACGCGTTGCGTAGCGACTCGTAGACCTTCGTCGGCTCGGTGAACGCCTCGGCGTACACAGCGATCGCCTTGGTCTCGGGATCGCCGGCGAGAAAGTCGACGATCTCTTCGTCATCGATGTCGGCCTTGGCCCCAAGCGACACGGCAGCGGACAGACCAAAGCGCTCGCCGTGGGCGTAGGAGATGATGCCGGTGATGAGCGCGCCCGACTGGCTCAACAGACCGATGCCGCCTGCGGGAGGCGCAGCCGCTCCGAAGCTCGCGTTGAGTGAGGAGCCTCGGATCACGCCGAGGCAGTTCGGGCCAATGATGCGAATCCCGGCAGCCCGGGCACGCGCCATCATCGCGTCTTGGAGCGCCTTACCTTCCTCGCCGATCTCGGCGAAGCCCGCGGAGATCACGATGACGTGACGCACGCCGACCGCCGCGCACTCGTCGATCACTTGGGGCACGTACTTGCCGGGGATCGCGATAAGAACGAGGTCCAAGGGGCCGTCGATCTCGCCGATGGACGCCACCACCGGCTCGCCGAGCAGCTCGCCGCCTTTGCGGTTGACCGGGTACACCGGCCCAGCGAACCCCTCGCTACGTACCTCGCGGCCGTCAGACGCCCCGAAGAGTAGGTTGCGAAGCAGCGCGTGCCCAACGGACTCGGGCCGTGCGGATGCGCCAACAACGGCAACGCCCGTTGGGGCAAAGAAGGGAGTGAGTGGGTGCGTGGTCGACATGGTGCTGCTCTCCGTCAGGTCGAATTCTGCCACGACCTTTGCACGACCGGCCTCCGGCTGCACTTGCCGTCTTTGTCCGT
This sequence comes from uncultured bacterium, assembly GCA_938040325.1. GTDB lineage: Bacteria > Myxococcota_A > UBA9042 > PHBI01 > PHBI01 > CALHXW01. The sequence goes on from CALHXW010000250.1 coordinate 7,292, forward strand.
GTGATCGCGTCCCAGCAGGCCGGCCTCATAGGCGGCCGAGCGAGCGACGCGACACTCGCTTCGGGCCGTGGGCGCCGCGCACCTCGGATCAGCCATCGAGGTCAGGTGCCGAGCTCAAGCACCTCGGGTGGCGCGCCGAGGCGCTCGAAGGCGTCATGTAGGTCGGCAGTGAGGGGCGCGAGGACCGGCGGCCGGTCGGGAAGCGTCAGAGCATACGCGTGCAGCGCCAGCCGGTGGAGCCCAACCTCTTTACGAAAGAGGCGATTGTGCTCGCCCTTGCCGTACTTCACATCACCGATGATCGGGTGGCTGATGTACTTGAGGTGGCGCCGCAGCTGATGCGAGCGCCCTGTCTCGGGCCGCAGATCGACCCACGCGTAGCGCCCCTTGTAGCGGCGGAGGCGACGAACGTGGGTCCGTGCGGACTGAGGATCGGTGTCGTCGGCATCGCGTCGCAGCGGGTGGTCGATGAGGCGCTCTTTGCCAGGAACCCCTCTCACGAACGCAACGTAGCGCTTGTCGACCCCGCCGGCTGCGAAGGCTGGCGACAAGCGCGAGGCCGCTTCAGGGCTCAGCGCGAACGCCAGCGCCCCGCTCGTGGCTCGATCGAGGCGATGCAGCGGGTAGACCCACTGGCCGAGCTGGTCGCGCAGAAGCGTCATCACAAAGGGCGGATCGTGCGCCCAGCCTCTGTGCACAGCGATGCCCGATGGCTTGTTGACGACCACGACATCGCTGTCGGCGTGGAGAATGGACAGAGTCACGGCGCAACCATGGCCCTGCAGCAGCCGATCGGCAAGCACCATAAGGTCGGTGGCGCCTGAGTTGGAGTTCGCGCGTGCGTCCGACCCCAACGCATGCGAACCTGACGGCGAATTGCAGAGGGCAAACCCATCGTCGACGACCTGACCCAAGAGCAAGTGGCTGAGCTTGCCGAAGCGCTCCGCGCGCTCCAGGCCCAGCTCGCCGAGCAGCTTGAATCGGCCCGTGCGTCATCGAAGGCGGTCGACCTCGATGAACCGATCGGTCGTCTCAGCCGCGTCGACGCGCTGCAGCAACAGTCGATGGCAAAGGCTTCGCGGCGGCGCAGCGAGCTCAGGGTTCAGCAGGTGGCCGCTGCCCTCAACCGGGTCGACGACGGCACCTACGGCGAGTGCAGGCGATGCGACGATCCTATCCCGTACAAGCGCCTTAGCGCCCGACCCGAGAGCCCTTACTGCGTCCCCTGCCAAACCGACATCGAGTCCGGCAGGCTTTAGGTTCTCGTCCGACTAGTCCCAAATCAAGCGCTGTTTTCGAGCGAGGCGAAGGCGATGTGCTTGCCAGCGGCGTCCGCTGGACGAAGGCGATGCGTGCATCGTCGAGTTCAGGTG